>DASSPX010000157.1:0-23881 GCA_035699445.1 Candidatus Limnocylindrales bacterium
CGCGAACACCGGGAAGCCGATGACGATCGCCCGGTACGCGACCTCGTCGAGCACCTTGTGCGACGGCAGCCACGCGAACCGGTCCTTCGTCCCCTGGGCGAGGTACCCGACGCCGGCCGCGAACGCGGTCGCGAAGATGCCATACGAGAGCACCGCGAGCCCGACGTGGACGGTGAGCAGCGGCGGGTTCTGGAGCGCGGGCTGGAGCTCCTCGATCGCGGACGGCAGCGACGACGCATACAGGAGCAGCGCGAGCGCGATCCCCGCGGGGATGAACGCGATCTGGCGGATCGGGTAGCGGCGCGCGAGGAACAGGTAGCCGCCCACGATGCTCCAGCCGAACGCGACGCTGAACTCGTACAGGTTGCCCCACGGCCCGCGCTGCACGACGATCGCCCGGCTGAGCAGCGACACGCCGAGCAGCGCGAACGCCCCGATGGTCAACCACGCAGCGACGCGCGACAGGGCGGTCGGGGCGGCGGGCAGGCCCGCGTCCCCGGCCGCGCGCTCCCGGGCGACCACGAACGAGCCGGTCACGCCTCCCGACATCGCCCCGGCGACCCCGCCGGCGAGCGCGGCCTGCGGCGCCCGGGCCACCGCGAGCGCGCGCCGCCCGTTCGCGAGCAGCACGGCGTGGCCGAGGTGCGCGGCGAAGCCGACCGCGACGAGGATGACGCCGAGCGTGAACGTGATTGTGGACAGGGTCGCCATCTCGATGATCCCCGTGGACGCTGGGAGAGGAGGCGGCGCGGCTCAGGCGGCCGCGGCGCCTCCGGGGGGCGGAGCGGCGGGCCGGAGCTGGCGGGTCCGGGGCTTGAGCGTGAACTCGAGGCCGCAGTTGCCGCACGTCGTGACGTCGGCGGAGCGGACGAGGTTGCACTTCGGGCAACGGACGAGCAGGTCCTGGCCGCACACGTCGCAGCGCGTGGGGCCAGGCTCGTAGATGATCGCGTCGCGCGGGCAGTACGGCTCGCCGGTGGGATAGACGGGCTCGCCGGCCTCGTCGAGCGGCGCCGGCCGCCGCGCGTCCGCGAACTGCACCCGCGGGCGCGGGCGCGTCAGCAGGTAGCGCAGCCAGAACAGCGCGACGAGCGTGAGCAGCGGCCCGACCACGCCGACGAGCAGCAGCAGCGGCAGCCAGCTGATCGGGTCGTTCCAGTCCGGGGTCACGAAGACCGCGGTGATGTCGAGGATCAGGTTCCAGAAGGACTCGAGCTGGTCGACCATCGGCCGGAATGCTACCCCGCCGGACGGCCGCGCCGCTTCCAGCGCCGGCCCTCCAGGCCGCGCGGCGTGCTTGCCGTGCGGCGAGCCGGGCCCGACTTCTCGGTCGCGTGCCGGCCGGGTCGCCAGCGTCTCGCGTCGGCTTCGGCGGCGGCGTCGCGTGGGTCCTCCCGGCCGGGTTGGGCGGGCGTGGCCGACCCGACCTCGGTGGCGCCGGTTCCCCCCATCACCGCGCGCGGCGGCTTCCGATGCCCGAGCGTCCCGCCTGCGCCGCCCGGGCTACCGGGGCGCTCCAGCCGTCGCAGCAGCCAGGAGGTCCCGACGATCCGGACGCCGTGCCGCCGCACCTGGGCGGAGAGGCCCCGATCGTCGGTCACGAGAAGCACGTTCGAGCCGAGGGGACGGCCGGCCATCGCCGCGGTGCCAGCCAGCTCGACGATCAGCGCGTCGCCGGGACGGCGCCCCGAGTACCGGACGCTCATGCCCTCGGCGACGCGACCGGTGGGGCTGCCCGCGGCCGGGCCGTCGAACACGAGCTCGATCCGGATCTCGCGCGGGACCGCGCCCCGGATGCGGCCGACGATCGCGGACGGCGGGCCGGGGATCGAGGACGAGCCGCCGGCTCGAAACGCCTCGTCGCGGGCGAGCACGCCGAGGACGTTCGATCCATCCACGATCACGCGCTCGATGCCCGCAAGCGCGTCGCGTCGTCCTCCGGTCTGCGGGCCAGTCATGCCCGGGACGGTAGCATCGCGCGGTGCTCCTCCTCGTCGATCTCGACGGCGTCGTCTACCGCGCCTCCGAGCCGGTTCCGGGCGTCGCCGCGGTCCTCGCCGATCGCGCCGCGCGCGGCGACGACATCGTGTACGTCACGAACAACTCGATGCACTACCGCGCCGACTACGTGTCGCGGCTGGCGGCACTCGGGGCGCCCGTGACACCCGACCGGGTCATGTCCTCCGCCCGGGCGACCGCGCTGCATATCCGGGCGGAGGAGCCCGGGATCCGTCGGGTGCTCGTGCTCGGCGCCGGCGGGCTGGAGCGCGAGCTGCGCGACGTCGAGCTCGATGTCGTGAGCGCGGGACACGTGGCGACGCTGATGAGCCGCGAGGGGATGGACGGCTGGACCGCGGCCGGGCATCCAGATGCGGTCGTGGTCGGGCTCGATCCGCAGCTCTCCTACCTGCGCCTGGCCGCAGCCGCAGACGCGATCCGCGCCGGTGCGCGCTTCATCGCGACGAACCGCGACCCCGTGTTCCCGACCGAGCGCGGCCTTCGACCCGGCGCTGGCTCGGTGGTTGCAGCACTCGAGGCGACCACCGGTGTCGTCCCGCTCTCGATCGGCAAGCCGGCCCGCTTCCTGCTCGAGGAGGCCGCCCGCAGCACGGGCACGCCGATCGATCAGGCGGTCGTGATCGGGGACGGGCTGGTCACGGACATCGCGGCGGCGCGGGCGATCGGGGCACGATCGATCCTCATGCTGACCGGAGTGACGACCCCGGGTGCCGCCGCCGCGCTCCCCACGCACGAGCGCCCGACCGCCGTGGCCGCGGATGCCGCCGAGCTGGCCGCCGTGCTGGAGTCGATCGCGCCGGCCGCCGTCTGAGGGTTCGGCCCCTACCTCGCGGGCAGGTACCTGCAGACTCCTGCCAGCACGCGGATCTCGAGCCGGGCCGGCTCCCCGGCCGCCACCTCGAACGCCTCGTCGTCCACGTGCAGCCGCACGCCCGCCGGGGCGTCGATCCGGATCGCGCGGCCGCGCACGATCGGCAGCGGGTCGAGCGTCGCCGCGGCCGTCTCGAGGCGCCCCTGCGCATACCCGACGAGCCGGTCGCGATCCGCCTCGTCGACGAGCACGAGGTCGAGCAGGCCGTCGTCCGGCCGGGCGTCGAGCGCGAGCGGGATGTTCGGCCCCCCGAAGCGGACGTTGAGCGCCTCGACCGCCACGAAGCGCCCGGAGTGGTCCCGCCCGTCCACCTCGATCCGCCAGTCCCGCGCGGGTTCGGCGGCGGCGATCGTGGCGAACAGGTGGAGCGCCCGGTCCGTCTCGCGGCCGACGAACAGCAGCGCGTCCTCGACGAGCTCCGCGCCGGTACGGATGAGGTCCGCGAACAGGCCCGCGCCGGCCGACTCGACGAACCGCTCCTCCCGCTCGCCGACCCGCGCGACACCGAGGTCGAGCAGGCGCGGCTCCGCGTCCCGCCAGCCTGCGATGATCTCGCGCGCGTCGCCCACGACGCCCAGCGTCTTGCCGATGTTGTTCGCGGTCCCGAACGGCAGCACCGCGAACGGCGTGCCGCTGCCGGCGAGCGCGAGCGCGACCCTGCGCGCCGTGCCGTCGCCGCCCGCGGCGACCACCAGGTCGGCCGGATGTTGCAGCGCGGATTCCCATGCCCCCTCGGTGGATGCCACCCGCACCCGATATCCCGCCTCGGCGAGCATCGAGCGCAGCTCGTCGGGCGTGGCGAGCTCGTCGCCGGCCTTCGGGTTGTGGATCAGCGTGACCTGCATGGCTCCCTGCGTGACGGGGGTGGGCGCCCGGCCGCCGGCGTCCGGAAAAGGAGGCGCTCGATGCGAATTCTCGTGACCAACGACGACGGGATCTACAGTCCCGGCCTCGCCGCGCTCGCGGCCGCGTGTCAACCGTACGGGGAGACACGGGTCGTGGCGCCCGACGTCGAGCAGTCGTCGGCGGGCCACGCGATTACCGCCTCGCGCCCGCTCTGGTACCGAAGGACGCGCATCGGAGACGGGCTGGCCGGTTTCCGCGTCAACGGGACGCCGGCCGACTGCGTCGCCCTCGGGGTGGACCGCTGGAAGCCCGACCTCGTCGTCTCCGGGATCAACCTCGGGCCCAACCTGGGCAACGCGATGTGGCACTCGGGCACGCTCGCGGCCGCGAAGCAGGCGGTGCTGCTGGGCGTGCGCGGGATCGCGTTCTCGACGCTCGTGCGCGGCGAGCTGCCGGACTTCGCGGCGCTCGAGCCGTTCGTCCAGCGCGCGCTCGCGCTGCTCGTGCCGCGCACCGATCTCCGGCTGGTGAACGTGAACCTGCCGCCGCGGCCGCGCGGGCTGACCTGGACGCAGCAGGCGATCCGTCACTACGACGGCCGTGTCGTGCCGGGCACCGATCCGATGGGTCGGGAGCACTACTGGTTCACGGTCGTGCCGCTCGAGGAGAACGACCCGGGCACGGACCTGTGGGCGATGGAGCACGGCTACGTGTCGCTCACGCCGCTCGAGCTCGACCTCACGGACCACGACGTGCTGGCACGGGTCCGGCACGAGCTGCCGCTCGACGAGGTGGACGCGTCGGGTGCGCCCGAGGCGCCGGGGCGGGGCGGAGTGCCCGAGAGCGCCGACAGCCCGGCGGTTGCGAAGGCCTGACCGGACCGTTCCCGCGCCTGACGGGACGCTTCCCGCCGCCGGGCCGCGATTGCGCCGTCGGGCGTGTCAAGCCGCGGCCAGCTCCGGGATCCCGGCGGCCCACCGCTCGAACTCGCGTCGCAGCCGGCCGCGTGTCCGCTCGTCCCCGAACGCCGCGTCCACCGCCGTCAGGTTCATCGCCCACAGCTCCGGCAGGGTCACCCCGATCCGCTCGACGGCGCTGACGTACTCGTCCGAGAGCGTGATGTCGGACACCGTGAGGTCGTCCGTGTTGAGCGTCACCCGGACGCCGGCCCGGTGCAGGCGGGCCAGCGGGTGATCCTCGACCCGTGCCACGATCGCAGCCTGCGTGTTCGACGTGGGGCACAGGTCGAACGCCACGCCGTCGCGCCGGACCTCCGCGATCAGGTCCGGGTCGTCCACGAGGCCCGGTCCGTGGGCGATCCGCGGCGGGCGGAACGCCAGGGCACGGCGGACCTGGGCCGCCCCGCCCCACTCGCCCGCATGGAGCGTGAGCGAAAACCCTGCCGCACGCGCGGCCTCGAGCGCGTCACGATGGAGCGCGGGATCCGGGAACGCCGCCTCCTGCCCGGCGAGGTCCACCGCGACGAGCCCCTCGTCGAGGAAGGCGGCCGCGTCGTCGATGAACGCCCGGTTTGCCGCCGGATCGTGCGAGCGAAGCAGCGTGGCGATCAGGCGGACCTCGATCCCGTGCCGGCCCGCCGCCTCGCGGGCGCCGCGCAGCGTCGCCGCGACGACGTCCCGCCCGCGCAGGCCCTTCGCCGTATGGAGGAGCGGTCCCCACCGGATCTCGACGTACCGGACGTTGTCCCGCGCCTTGTCCTCGACCAGGTCCGCGGCGGCCCGCTCGAGCGCCTCGGCATCCTGGAGGAGCGCAATCGGCAGGTCGAACGCGCGAAGCAGCTCCGCCTGGTCGGCCACCCGGGGCGGGGCCACGAGTGCTGCCCGCATGCCGGCGTACGTCGTCGGGGCATCGACGCCGCGAGTCCGTGCGAGCTCGAGCGCGGTCTCGGCGCGCAGCGAGCCGTCGAGGTGGAGGTGCAGCTCGGCCTTGGGCATCGATCGGACGAGGGCCCGGAGGTCGGCGGTGGTCAGCATCACGCGATGGTAGGGCGCGCGTACTTGCTAACGTGGAGTAGCATGTTATCGAACACACGGAGGCCAGGCCGCATGAGCACGATCCTCGTCACCGGCGCCGGCGGGTTCGTCGGCAGCCACGTCCTGCCGGCGCTCATCGATGCCGGGCACCGCGTCGTCGCGCTCGTGCGCACCGAGGCGTCCGCCGATCGGGTCCGGCGTCGGCTGGCACCCGAGCAGCAGTCGGCCGTGGACGTCCGGATCGGGGACGTGACGAGGCGCGACACGCTGCCGGATGCGTTCGCGGGCGTGGACGCCGTCCTCCACCTGGTCGCCCTGCCGCGGGACTGGGACGGGGGCCAGACGCTCCGGCTGGTGAACACCGAGGGGACGCGCAACGTCGTCGAGGCGGCCCGGGCAGCCGGCGTGCGGCGGTTCGTCCACCAGGGCGCGATGGGCGTGGTCGACGACCCGGCCCTCCACTACGCGAGCTCGAAGGCCCGCGGCGAGGCGATCGTCGCCGCCAGCGGCCTCGACTGGACGATCGTCAAGCCGTCGCTCCTCTACGGCCCACGCGACGGGTTCTTCAACATCCTCGCCGGGCTGGTGCGCATGTCGCCGGGGATGGTGCCGCTCACCGGCTCCGGCCGGGCGCGGTTCCAGCCGCTCGCGATCGATGATCTCGCCCGGATCGTCGTCGCGACGTTCGCCGACCCCGCCACGGTCGGCGGCACGTACGAGCTCGGCGGGCCGCGCTGGTGGACGTATCGCGAGATCATGGACGAGGTCCTGCGCGCGATGGGCGCCCGGCGGCTGCTCGTCCCCGTGCCGGTGCCGCTCATTCGGCTCGTGGCGGCATCGGCGGAGCTCGTCCGGCTGCCGTTCCCCGTCGCCACCGACCAGCTGCGTCAGCTGCGCCTCGACAACATCGGCGCCCTCGATGGCGTCCGGGCGGCCTTCGGGTTCGAGCCGCGCGACATGGCCGGCCGCCTGACGCACCTGCAGCTGCGGCCGCGCGAGCAGGATCCCGCGAGCACCTGACCCGCTACGCTCGCGCGCCATGACCGTCCGATCCCGCGTGCGTCGCCGGCTGCGCGAGGCTGCCGTCCGCCTGGCGTGGCTCGGCGCGGCGCTCGGGATCTCGCTCGGCGCCGCCGGGCTGGCGACGGCGATGAACCGGCCGGCCGGCACGGCCGCCCGGCCCGAGCTGACGTGGGTCGGCGATGCCGCGGCGATCCCGGCGCTCGCGGACGCGGAGGCCGCGCTCCAGGCGCTTGACGAGGAGGTCGCGGCGCTCGGCTCGTTCGGCCGCCTCGCCCTCCAGGAGCTCACGGCGAATGATCAGGCGGGCATCGACGAGGCAATCACGGGCGGCACGGCGCAGCTCGCCACGGTGCAGGCGGCGGTGGACGCGTTCCGTGCCCGGCTCGATGCCGTGCCGGGCATCGGCGCGCCGGACGAGGCAATCCGCCTGTCGCAGGCCGTGCGCGACCGGTACGACCTGCTCGTGTCCACGGTCCGCGCGACCGACGACCTGTCGCGCAACTGGACCGTCCTCACCGCCGAGACCCTCAACGCCGGCCGGCTGACGGCGTTGCTGCTCGAGCACGACCGGGCGGCCGGCGTCGCCGCCCTGGCCGGCTCACGCGGCGACTATGCCGAGGCCCTCGAATCGCTCGATCTCGCGGAGGCCCGCCTGGAGAGCGCCCGGGAGATCCGCGACGACCTGGAGGGCCGGGTCGACGTGACGACGCTCGACCGGTGGCTGGAGCGGGCGGCCGTGTACGACGCCGCGTTGCGCGAGCTGTACGAGGCGCTCGAGGCGTCGGGCGGCGTGGTGAGCGACCGGGTGCGCGAGGCGGCGGCCGCGGAGCTCGAGGCGCGGGATCGGCTGCCCGAGGACACCCGGGCGCTCGTGGTCGTCATGGCCGACATCGCGGAGGGGGGCCTGAACGGCGCGCTCATCGCGATCGAGCAGACCCGCGGTGCGCTGGGCGAGGCGCTCGCGGCCCTGCGCGAGCTGAGCTCGCCCGCGCCGACGCCGTAGCGCCGCGGCTACACTCGCGGCAACCCCACCCCTGCGGCCGGAGTCCGTCGCGCGCCCGTCCGGCCGCCCCAGCGAGGTTCGCCCGTGCAGGTCCGCGTCGTCACCGACCAGCCGTGGGAGGTCCAGGCCGACCTCCTCGCGGTGCCGGTCTTCGATGAGCCCGAGTTCAGTGGCCCGTTCGGGGAGCTCGACCGACGAACGGGCGGCGAGCTCCAGGCGCTGGCCACGTTCGGCGAGCTGCGCACGAAGACGTACACGACCGCGCTGGGGGCACCCGGAGAGCTGCCGGTGGCCCGGGTGCTTGCGCTCGGCGCGGGCAAGGCGGCCTCGCTCGATCGCGAGACGGTGGTCCGGCTCGGGGCGAGCGTGGAGCGCCGGCTCGGCGGGCGCAACGTGCGGCGGGTGGCGCTCTGGATCGCGCCGCTCGTGGACGCGCTGGGCGAGGGTCCGGAGGTGATCGCGCAGCTCGTCGCGCGCGGCGTGGTCGAGGGCTCGTACGAGCCGAAGGCGATCTACCTCGAGCGGGTGGAATCGGCGCCCCCGGCGCTCGAGGAGCTGATCCTCGTCGCGCCGGGCAGCGATTCCGGCGCGGTGCGCGCCGCGGCCGAGCGGGGCGTCATCGTGGGCGAGGGGGCGAACCTCGCCCGGACGCTCTCGAACCGCTCCGCGAACGACGTCTCGCCGCAGGTGCTCGCCGACGAGGCACGGGCGCTCGCCGAGCAGCACGGCCTGTGGTTCGACGTCATCGACGAGCATCAGGCGGCCGAGCTCGGGATGGGGATGTTCCTCGCAGTCGGGCGGGGAAGCGACAACCCGCCGCGAATGATCCTCATGCGGTCGGGCGGCGAGGGTGAGCGGGACGCCCTCGACCGGCACCTCGCGATCGTGGGCAAGGGCGTGTGCTTCGACTCCGGCGGCCTCAGCATCAAGCCGGCCGACCGGATGGAAGAGATGAAGATGGACAAGAGCGGTGCGTGCACGGTCATCGCCGCGATCGCCACGGTGGCCCGGCTCGCACCCGGGACTCCGCTCCTCGCGGTCGCGCCCGCGGTGGAGAACATGCCCGGTCCCCATTCCACGCGCCCGGGCGACGTCGTCCGGGCGCTGAACGGGAAGTGGGTCGACATCACGAACACCGACGCCGAGGGGCGCCTGATCCTGGGCGATGCGATGGTCTACGCGGAGCGCCTGGGCGCAACGCACCTCGTCGACGTCGCGACGCTCACCGGGGCGGTGTCGCGGGCGTTCGGCCACCTCGTCACGGGCGGTTTCGCGAGCTCGGATGCCTGGTGGCGCGACGTCATGGCGGCGGCCGATCGCGCCGGTGAGCGCTACTGGCAGATCCCGCTCGTGGACGACTACCGCCCGGAGATGGACAGCTGGTACGGCGACCTCATCAACTCGGGCACGGCCGAGGGATCGCTCGTGAAGAGCGGGATCTTCCTCCACGAGTTCCACACCGTCCCGTGGGCCCACCTGGACATCGGCGGCACCGGCTACTACCGGAAGGCGTCGCCGTGGGCCGCCCGCGGCGCGAGCGGGGTGACCCACGCGACGCTCGTGGAGCTCGCCCTCGCGGGAGCGCGCGCGTAGCGGTCGCGAGGCGAGGCGGGACCGGCCCGCGGTCGGCGGGCCGCGATCCGCACGTCATGACACCGCTCGCGATCCGCACGTCATGACACCGCTCGCGATCCTGCTCGGCGTCGCGGGGGCCGCCTGGGGCTGGGTGTCCGACCGGATCGCGGCCCGCTGGCCCGAGCACGAGGACGGCTCGATTCGGGCGGTCGACTGGCGGACGCTGGTCGTCGTCGCGGCCGGCGCCGTCGCCCTCGCGGCCGTGGCGGGACGGTTCGACGGGCCGCTCGAACGCGTCGTGTTCGGAAGCTACGTGCTCGCGCTCGTGCTGCTGCTCGCGACGGACCTCGACCAGCGGCTGCTGCCGGACCTGATCACGCTGCCCCTCATCCCGCTCGCCGGGCTGTTCTCCCTCGCCGGGCTCAACCCGCTCGTTCCCGTCGCCGACCTGCCGATCGCGGCCGTCGCGGCAGTAGGGCTGCCGCTGCTGCTGGCCGTCCTCGCCTTCCCGTTCGGGGCCGGTGCGATCGGCATGGGCGACCTCAAGCTGCTCGTGTCGGCGGGCCTGCTCGTCGGGGCCGGACGCCTCGTGACCGGCGTCGTGTGGGGTGCGCTGCTGGCGGGCGTGGTGATCCTGGTGCTGCTCGCGGCGCGACGGATCACGCTCCGGAGCTACATCCCGTTCGGGCCATTCCTCATCGCGGGGGCGCTCTGGGCGATCCTGGGCGGGACGTAGCGGGCGCCCACCCCCGACGCCGCACCGCCTCCCGACGCGGCGCACTGGCCAGACTCGCGTCGTGGTGAGTGGTCGCGGACCTCCCTCTGGGGCCCCGAGCGCGGCGACCCGCGCACACCCGTGTGGTGATGGCTGGTTGGCCAACTTCGAGGGCTTGCACCGCGGCTAGCACTCACCGCGGGCACGGAATGGCCAGATGGGGCGATGCGCGCGGCTGGCCAGGCGAGCCGCAGGCCCACGCGGCCTGAGCCGGGGCGAACGCGCCACCAATGGAGCAGATGAGCAGACGGCCGCGCTGGACGCCGTCCGACACGTCGCGCGGTGCCCCGGGGCACCGCGAGCGCCCGGTTCCTGCCTCGGACCGCCGCCCGACGGGGTGCGGACTGGTACATCCGGGGGATGTGCGCGGGAGTGCCCATCGGTAGCGTTGCATCGCGCTGGTATCCTTGCGCCGTTCGATCGGTGTCGTCCTGGTTGTGCCCTTCGGGACGGCGACCTTCGGCGGGCTTCCGTCACGCGCAACTCGCCAGTCGCTCCGAAGCAGTCGCACAGCAGCCAGGTGATGCAGCTCGAGCCGTCGCAGATCGCCCACGCGCGCTCCACGAAGCGGCCCTCGCGCCGCCTCGCATCCCTGCTCCTCCTGATTCCGGTGCTGGTGGGGTCGCTGGCCGCGCCCGCCGCGCCGATCGTGGGCGCGGACGAGCTCGCCGACGCCAAGGCCCAGCAGCGCGCCATCGAGCAGCGCATCGCCGAGCAGAAGTCGCTCATCGCCGCGGTCACGGCTGCCCAGCAGGAGCTGCGGGGGCAGATCCAGACGACGACGGCGCAGCTGAAGGGCATCGCCGCCGACCTCGCCGTGATGCGCGAGAAGATCGCCACGCTGATCACCGAGATCGACGCCGTGCGCGCGAGCTACGAGCGACTGGTGGCCGAGCTCGAGTCGCTCGACGCGGAGCTGGTGCGGATCGAGGCCGAGGAGACCGCCAAGAAGGCCGAGCTTCGCGAGCGTGAGGCGCTCCTCGCGGAGCGGATCCGGGAGGCGTACGACGACGAGCGGACGTCGCTGCTCGAGATCGTCCTGTCCGGCGACTCGTTCGCGGACGTGCTCACCGAGATGAGCTACCAGCTCGACGTCGCCGCACAGGACCGAGCGCTCGCGGAGCGGATCCGAACCGACCGGGAGACGCTCGCCGCGCTCCACCGGACCGTCGAGCTCACGCGCCAGCAGACCAACCTGCTGCGCCAGGAGACGGCGGCGCAGAAGCGGGAGCTGGACGCCCGGCTGCTCGAGCTCAAGGAGGCCCAGGCCGAGCTGAAGCGACTTGAGGCAGAGACGAAGAAGGTCCTCAGCGAGCAGAAGGCGGCCTACGAGCGGCTCGCCCGCGACAAGGCCAACCTCAAGCGGGCCCTCGCGAACGCGGCTGCCGCGAAGCGCCGGCTCCAGTCGCGGATCAACAGCCTGATCGCGCAGCAGCTCTCGAAGGGCAACATCCCGTCGCAGTTCAACGGGACCCTGCAGTGGCCGATGGCCGGCTCGATCAGCGGCGACTACGGCTGCTCGAGCTTCGCCTGGTACGGCCCGGGCAACGGCTGCCTCCACTTCCACAACGGGATCGACATCGTGGCCCCGTACGGCACCGCGGTGAAGGCGGCCGGACCGGGGCGGGTCGTGTACTGCGGCTGGAACTACGCCGATGGAGCCGATCCGGCGTGGATCGTCGTCGTCGCCCACTCGGAATCGCTCCAGACGTGGTACGCACACCTCCAGGCCTACCAGTGCCCGCAGGGCGAGGGCTCGGCGGTGCGGGCGGGCGAGGTGATCGGCTACGAGGGCAACACCGGCAAGTCGACCGGCGCCCACCTCCACTGGATGGTGCTGTTCAACGGGGACTACGCGAACCCGCGCCTGTTCGTCTGATCGGCGGCCAGCCCTGCGCCGGATGGGCACCGGCCGCCCCGATCGCGCCGGTGTTAGCATCGCCCCGACGGACGCGGCCCCCCGCAACCGGAGCTTCACCCCATGGCAAAGCCCGTGATCGCGGTCATCCTCGCCGGCGGTGAAGGCGAGCGTCTGTCGATCCTGTCCGGTGTGCGGGCCAAGCCCGCCGTCCCCTTCGCGGGCAAGTACCGGATCATCGACTTCACCCTCAGCAACTGCGTGAACTCGGGGATCGACAACGTCCTCGTGCTCACGCAGTACAACCCGCGCTCGCTCAACGACCACATCGGGCTCGGCCGGCCGTGGGACCTCGACCGCAACACCGGCGGCGTGAAGCTGCTCCAGCCGTACATCCGGCGCGGCCGGATCGCGGAGTGGTATCGCGGCACCGCCGATGCGGTCCTCCAGAACCTGAACGTCATCAGCCGCGACCCGGCCGACACCGTGCTCGTCCTCGCCGGCGACCACATCTACAAGATGGACTACACGCCGTTCCTCGCCGCGCACCGGCGCCACCGCGCGGACGTCACGATCGCCGTGCGCCGCGTCCCGCTCGCCGATGCGCCACGGATGGGGATCCTCGCCCTCGACGAGAGCGACCGGGTCGTCGACTGGCAGGAGAAGCCGAAGCAGCCGAAGTCGGACCTCGCCTCGATGGGCGTGTACGTGTTCAGCAAGCGGGCGCTGAACCGGTGGCTGTCGGAGGAGCGGCACGACTTCGGGGGGAACGTCATCCCCGCGATGCTGGACGGCGGTGCCCGGGTGTACGGCTACCGCTTCGAGGGCTACTGGCAGGACGTGGGCACGATCCAGTCGTACTGGGAAGCGAACATGGCGCTCCTCGACGACACCCCGGAGCTGGACCTGTACGACCGCGGCTGGCTGATCCACACTCGGTCCGAGGAACGCGCGAGCGCGAAGGTCGGTCCCACGGCACAGGTGCACCGAAGCCTCATCTCCCACGGCTGCGTGGTGGATGGCACGGTCGTGAACAGCGTGCTCAGCCCGGGCGTGCGCGTGGACGTCGGCGCAGTCGTGCGCGACTCGATCATCATGTTCGACTCGGTGATCCGGACCGGCGCCGTGGTCGACCGGGCGATCCTCGACAAGGAGGTCGTCGTCGGCCAGGGCGCGATCATCGGCGACGGGCCGGACCTCAACACGCCCAACCGCGAGGAGCCATCACGGCTGAACACGGGGATCTCCGTCATCGGCAAGCGCGCGGTGATCCCGCGCGGCGTCCGGATCGGGCGCAACTGCCGTGTGGACGGCGATGTCCGATCGGCGGACTTCACGGCGCGGATCGTGCGCTCCGGCATGACCGTGAGTCGCCGGGCGATCCCCGGCCGCAGCCGTGGCATCCCGATCGGCGAGCCCGTCGAGCACGGCGGGAACGGCGCCAGGGTGCGAGAGCCGGCGCGCGCTGTCGCAGAGGATTGACGCCGGGGACGCCTCCGGCGCTGGTGTTGTGACGGCTCGGCCGGCATCACCCCGCTAGACTGCGCGCCATGTCCATCGCCCCGTCGGCGGGGCGGGCCGCGCTGCGCCCCGCCGAGGTCGAGGCGTGGCTCACCGAGCTGCGGATCGAGCCGGTCGAGCGCGCCGAGCGCGAGGGCGTCACCTCGTGGGACCTCGTCCTCGACGGCCGCCGGCGCTTCGACCTCCGGATCACCCTGATCCTCGACCCGTCCCTCGCGCTCATCGGCTGGGCCCACTACGCCCCGCCGATCTCGGATTCGTTCCGCCGGTCGTATCGCCGGCTCCTCCGCTGGAACGACGAGCTGCCGTTCGCGAAGTTCGCGATCGCCGACGACGAGCGGCCGATCCTCGCCGTCGAGCTGCCCGTGGACCAGCTCGACGCCGACGCCCTCGGGGTCGCGCTCGCACGGGTGCTCGCGATCGCGGACGGGCTGCTCGACGAGACGGCGGGGTGGCTGAAGGCCGCCGGCTGGACGTACGAGGCGGCCGGCCGATCGAGCCGCGGCGCGCACCTCATCGACCGCTATGCCGATCGGCTGGGGGAGCTCGGCTCGCCGGACGTGGCGACGGAGGCCGGCGCGTGAGGGCGGTCCTCGCGGCGGTCCTCCTGTCCGTGGCGGCGAGCGTCGCCCCCGCCCCCGCGCCGGTCGCTGCCGCCGAATCCGACCTCACGATCGTGAGCGACGCGCGCTACGACGTCCTGCCCGAATCGGGGATCGTGCGCGTCACGGCCGACCTGACGATCCGCTACCGGCGCGCCGAGACGCGCGCCCGGCGGTACTACGTCGACCACGCGTTCCTCGCCGTCATGCCCGGCGCGAGCGGCTTCCGCGTGACCGGCGACGGCGATCCGTCCGTGCGGGTGTCGAAGGAGGCGTCGACCCATACGCTCCTGCGCATCAACCTGGGCGAGCGCCTGTACGGCGGCGGCACCCGCGCCGTTCGACTCCGCTTCGACCTGCGCGATCCGGGCGGCTCGCCGAGCCGGGAGCTGCGCATCGGCGAGGCGCTCGTCGCGTTCCCGGTGTGGGCGTTCGCAAGCGACGGCGCCGGCCCGAGCACGGTCAGCGTCGTCATGCCGGCGGGCTACGAGGTCGAGGTGGGTTCCGGGCCGCTCCCGGACCGGACGGTCGCCGACGACGGCCGGCAGGTGTTCCGCAGCGGCCCGATCGCGGAGCCCGGCACGTTCTTCGCCTACGTGGTCGGCGAGGGCCCCGGCGCGTTCACCGAGGAGCGGCTGACGCTCACCGTTGCGGGCGAGCCGGTGACCCTCCGCCTTCGCGGCTGGAGTGACGATCCGGAATGGACCGCCCGGGTGCGCGGCCTGCTGGAGCCCGCGGTCCCGGCCCTCGCCGAGCGGATCGGACTGCCATGGACGGCCGCGAACCCGCTCGTCGTCGAGGAGTCGAGCAGCCGCTCGACGACCGCCTACGCGGGCCGCTACGAGCCCGCCGAAGGCCGGGTCGAGATCGCGTACTACGCGGACACGTTCGTGATCCTCCACGAGGCGGCGCATGCCTGGTTCAACGGGGCGCTGCTCGCGGATCGCTGGGCGAGCGAGGGGTTCGCCTCGCTGTACGCCGAGGAGGTGGCGCAGGCGCTCGGGCTGGAGGTCGCCCCCGATGCGCTCACCGATGAGGCGCGCGCGGCCGCGGTGCCGCTCAACGCCTGGGATCCGGAATCGGACGCGGACTCGGAGGCGTACGGCTACGCGGCCGCGCTCGAGCTGGCCCGACAGGTCCGCAACCGGGCCGGGGATGAGGTGCTGCGCCAGGTCTGGGCGGACGCCGCGGCGCGGGTCGGTGCGTACCAGCCGGAGGGGCGCGCGGCCGCGGACGCCGCTGCAGCTATCGACGACGCCGTGGAGCCCGAGCAGGCCGCGGGTCCGCCGGACTGGCGGGGGTTGCTCGACCTCCTGGAGGAGCGATCGGGCACGTCGTTCGAGGACCTGTGGCGGGGGTGGGTCGTGCGGCCGGAGGACGCGCCGCTGCTCGAAGCGCGCCGCGAGTCCCGCGCGGCCTACCGGCGCACCGTCGCGCTCGCCGGGGACTGGGCGATCCCCGTCGGGGTGCGCGACGCCCTCCGGGCCTGGCGGTTCGAGACCGTCGGCACGTACCTCGCCGACCTCCAGATCGTCATCGGCCAGCGCGAGGCGCTCGAGTCGGCGGCGAACGCCGCCGGCCTCACGGTGCCGAACACCGTGCGCGACGCGTTCGAGGCCGGACGCCTCGCCGATGCGTCGGCGGCCGCGGTCGAGCAGCTCGAGACGGTCGAGGTCATCGTGTTCGCCGAGTCGAGCCGGCCCCTCGAACCCGACCCGGTTACGCAGCTCGGGCTGTTCGACCAGCAGCCCGACGTCGATCTCGCCGCGGCGAAGGCGGCGTTCGCCTCCGGCGATGTCGCGGCCGCCCGCAGCGCCGCGGCGGACGCCCAGGCGGCGTGGGACCAGGCGTGGGACCTCGGCCGCCGCCGGATCCTCATCGCGCTCGCGGCCGGGATCGGGCTGCTGCTCCTGCTCGGGGTGACGCTCGCCGGCGTGCGCCGCCGGCGCGGAGGCATCCTGCACGCGACGGAGCGGTCGACCCCCGCGCCGCCCTCGGCCAGCTCCGCGGGGTAGGCTGCCGCGCACGCAGGGGAGGGGTGCAGCGGGTGATCGAGGGGGACCGCCGTCACGTCCGGCCGTTCGCGGCCGCGACGCTGCTCGCGCTCGCCGTCACGACATCGCTGTTCGTGGGGCCTGCGGGGTTTCTCGGGCCCGTTCCCGTCCGCGCAGCGGATCCGGAGGCGGACGGGATCGTCATCGTGACGGCGGCCCGCTACGAGCTGGCCGCCGGCGACGGCCGGGTTCGGGTGACCGTCGACGTCGAGGCGACGAACGTGTCAGCGGGATCGGGGGCGGTCCAGTTCACGGGCATCCGGCTACCGGTCCACGACGAATCGGCGTCCGTGCGGGCGGCCGGCGGCGGGCGGTCGCTTCGGGTGCGCTCCACCGAGCAGGACGGCTTCGATGAGGTCACGGTCACGCTCGCGCCCTCGCTCCTCCCCGGCCGGTCGCGCAGCTTCCGGATCAGCTACGACCTGCGCGGGGGCGCGCCCCGCTCGGCCAGCGACATCCGCGTCGGGCGCGCGTTCGCGACATTCCCCGTGTGGGCGTTCGGCGACCTCGGTTCGGTGGACGTCGTCCTGCCCGGCTCCTTCTCGGTGGACGTCGTGGGCGACGACCTGTCCCGGCGGCGCGACGGCAGCGCGGTCGTGCTCAGCGCGACCGTGCAGGACACCGGGGCCTGGGTCGCGTGGGTCACGGCGCACGACCGGAGCGGCCTGACCCGCGAGCGGCTGCGGCTGCCCGACGGCGAGGCGGTCGTCGTGCGCGGCTGGCCGGAGGACGAGGCATGGGTCGCGCAGGTCGGCGCGGTGCTCGAGGCGGGCCTCCCCGAGCTGCGGCGGCTGATCGGGCTGCCGTGGCCCGTCAGCGGCGACCTCGACGTCGTGGAGGTCCACACGCCGCTGCTCGAGGGCTACGCCGGGTTCTTCGATCCGGACACCGACCGGATCACGATGAGCGAGGACCTCGACGAGGCCACGATCCTCCACGAGGCGGCGCATGCATGGTTCAACCAGGTGCTGTGGGACGAGCGCTGGATCAACGAGGGCTTCGCCGAGGCGTACGCCCTGCGGACGCTCGAGGCGATCGACCGGCCGCTGCCCGAGGTGCCCCCGGTCTCGCCCGACGACCCGGTCGCGTTCCCGCTCACGGAGTGGTCGCCGCCCCGGGCGATCCTCGACGTCGCGACCTTCGAGGCGGAGCGGTACGGCTACGACGCCTCGCTCGAGGTCATCCGGCGCGTGCTCGAGCTGACCGGCGAGGACGGCATGCGCGCGGTGCTCGGCGCGGCGCGCGAGGGCAGTGCGGCGTACCTGGGCGAGGGGCGCCCGGAGCCGTGGTCGGGGGAGAGCGGGTGGCGCCGCCTGCTCGACCTGGCCGAGGAGCGCGGCGGCGCGGAGGACGCGGACGACCTGTTCGCCGAGTGGGTCGTGTCCCCGCGCGACCGCGACGAGCTCGAGCTGCGCGCGACCGCCCGCGCGGCGTACGCGGCGCTGGTGGAGGCGGGAGACGGCTGGCTGCCGCCGTACGCGATCCGGCAGCCGATGGGCGAGTGGAACTTCCGGGCGGCGCTCGACCGGATCGAGGTCGCCGAGGATGTCCTCCAGCTGCGGGACGAGACCGCGGACGCCGCGGCGGGGCTCGGCCTGACCGTGCCCGCCGGGCTCGAGGCGGCGTACGAGGGCACGACGGGCGGCGGGCCGTCGATCGCCGGGGCGCTCGACCTCGCGGAGCGCCAGGCGGCGTCGCTGGCGGAAGTGCGCGAGGCGGCCGGCGCCGTGACGGCGCCGCGCGAGGGGCTGGCCGGGCTCGGCCTGCTCGGGGAAGCGCCGGAGGCCGATCTGGAACGCGTCCGGTCCGCGTGGGAGGCGGGGCGGTTCGACGAGGCGATCGCCCAGGCCGACCGGCTCGTCGCGCTCCTCGCGGGCGCGTCCGCGACGGGCACCACCCGGCTCATCGCGATCGGCGCGATCGTGGTCGCCGTGCTCCTGCTCGCGATCGTCGCCCTGGTGCTCGCGCGTCGGCGGTCGAGGCGGTTCGCTACACTCCCCGACCAGTCGCCGCCACCGGTTGCGGAGCAAGGAGACGAACGTACGTGAGGCCGAGACGCCTCGTCGCCGGTCCGGCGGCCTGATGGGCCTCCTGCGGACCCGCCCATCCCACGAGATCCTGTCCGGCGCGACCGCCGACGTCTACTTTGCCCGCGCCCAGACGATCCTCGACCGCGAGGGGCTGGACCCCATCGTGACGATGGAGCTGTTCACCCGCCAGGACGCGGTGCTGTGCGGGATCGACGAGGCGAAGAACCTGCTCGGTCACGTCCTCGCGGACGTGGATCCGGCCGAGGTGTCGGTCGAATCGCTCGACGACGGCGCGCATATCTCGCCCAAGGAGGTCGTCCTCCGGATCCGCGCGCGGTATCGCTGCTTCGCCCTCTACGAGACGGCGATCCTGGGCATGCTCGCCCAGTCCACCGGCTGGGCGACCGCGGCGCGCGAGTGCGTCGAGGCCGCGGCACCGCAGCCGGTGATCTCGTTCGGCGCCCGGCACGTCCACCCGGACATCACCGACGTGCTCGACTACGCGGCGATCGTGGGCGGCTGCGTCGGGGCGTCCACGCCGGCGGGCGCGAAGCTCGCGGGACTCAATCCCACCGGCACGATGCCCCACTCGCTCGTGCTCATCTTCGGCGACACGGTCCGCGCGGCCGAGGCGTTCGACCGGGACATGCCGCCGGACGTGCCGCGCATCGTGCTCGTGGACACGTTCAAGGACGAGGCCGAGGAAGCCCTCCGCGTCGCGCATGCCCTGGGCGACCGGCTGTACGGCATCCGGCTCGACACCCCCGCCGAGCGAGGCCGGGTGACCCCCGACCTCGTGAAGGAGGTCCGCGCCCGCCTCGATCAGGAGGGCTACGGGCACGTGAAGATCGTCGTGTCGGGCGGCCTGAACCCGGAGCGGATCACGTTCTTCAAGGAGGCCGGTGCGCCGGTCGACTCGTACGCGGTCGGCTCGTACATCTCGGGCGCCACGCCGATCGACTTCACGGGCGACATCAAGGAGATCGACGGCCGCCGGATCGCGAAGCGGGGACGGATCCCGGGGATCACCGAGAGCCCGCGGCTGCGGCCGGTGAACCTGCAAGCCTGGCGCGAGGCGTAGCGCGCGCGACGCCCCCGTCGCGACCGGGACCTTTGCCGCGAGGACGCCGATCGGCCATCCGTGCCACCATCGGGGCATGGACGCACGCCTGCCGGGGGACGATGCCGGCGCCCCGGACGACCACGAGAGCGCGTACTCCCTCCTCCAGCGCGGCCAGGAGCTGCTGACTCTGCGGCATCACGCCCAGGCGGCGATCGTGCTCGAGCGGGCCGCGCGACTCGAGCCCGGCAAGGGCTCGATCCTGGAGGCGCTCGGGCGGGCGTACTTCAACTCGGGGCAGCCCGACCGGGCGCGGGAGACGTTCGAGGCGCTGCTCGAGGTCGATCCGTCCGCCCACTACGCCCACTACGGGCTGGCCGAGGCGCTGCGGAAGCTCGGCCGGCGCGACGAGGCGCGGACCCACCTTCGGCTCGCATGTGCGCTCGACCCGCGGTCCGAGGTGTACCGGGGGGCGCTCGCCCGGCTCGGCTGAACCTGTCCCCGGCCCGGCCGGACGTCAGCCCGGCGGGATCGCGGGCACCGTCCAGTGGGGCCACTCCACGTGGCGCACGAAGCCGGTCCGCTCGTAGAGCTGCAGCGCGGCGTCGTTCCCGCCCTCGACGGAGAGCCAGACGTCGCCGGCGCCGCGCCGGCGCAGGTCCACGATCCCCCAGCGGAGCAGCTCCCGCCCGATGCCCCGGCCCCGCCAGGCGCGCCGGAGCCCGATCGGCCCGAGATCGCCGGTGGGCCGCCCGTCATCGTCCGTGAACGGGACGACGCGGACGAAGCCGACGAGCGTTGCCGGATCGTCGGCCGGCGAAACGAGCAGGATCGTCGACGGATCGAAGCCCGGCAGCGCGTGGACGTGCCGGACGCGCTCGATCGTGAACTCGAGGGGGGAGGGGTGGTCGCGGAAGGCGTCGTTGGCGAGCTCGACGTACGCCTCGTCGTCGATCCCGCGCTCGTACCAGCGCACGACGACGCCCGGCGGAAACGCGGGGGACGGCACGTCCACCTCGGGCGGCAGCCGCATGAGCCACATCGAGGAGTCGTAGCGGAAGCCGTTCCGCTCGAGGAACGCGATCGGTCCGGGCAGCCTCCGCGGCGCCCAGAGCCGGAGGTTGCGGAGGCCGTGGCGACCCGCGATGACGCGGCCGGCATGCACGAGGCGGGTGCCGTGGCCGCGCCGCCGGTACGGGAGATCCACGGTCAGGTCGTCGTGGCGCGGGATCACCCAGCCGACGACCCGGCCGTCCTCCACCGCGACCGCGCACATGCCCGGATCGGCGGGCAGCCGCTTCACCGATTCCTCGAGGTCGTGGCGGGTCACGCCCTCGAACTCGCCGCGCTCGAGGCAGGCGATCGATGCGGCGAGGATCGCCTCCGCGTCCTCGGGGCGAAACGTCCGGACGCCGGGCGGGTAGGCGCGGTCGTCGATCGGAGTGAGCGTCGATGCCGTCATGCCCGTCAGCGCAGGTGCCGGAGGCGCTCCAGCCAGAGGACGGCGAGGATCGACTTCGCGTCGGCGATCGTTCCGTCCTCGACGGCCGCGACCACCTCGTCGAGGGTGAGGCGGTGGAGCTCGAGGTGCTCGTCCTCATCCGGCCCGAGTCGGTCCCCGTGCGCCGGGCTCAGATCCTCGGCGAGATAGAGGTGCATCAGCTCGGTCGCGAAGCCGGGCGCGGTCCAGAACTCGGCCAGCTTCCGCCACCGGGCGGCGCGGTAGCCGGTCTCCTCCTCGAGCTCGCGCCGGGCCGCCAGATCCGGGTCCTCGGGGAGCCCGTTGCGCACGTCGATCGTGCCGGCGGGCACCTCGAGCAGCGCGCGTCCCGCGGCAACCCGCCATTGCCGGACGAGCAGCAGCCGGTCGTCCGGGTCGAGCGCGAGGACCGCGATCGCCCCCGGATGGCCCACGACGTCGCGCGCGCCCCGGCTGCCGTCGCGGCGCTCGATCGTGTCGACGCGGACCTGGAGGTAGTGGCCGTGGTAGACGACCCGCGAATCGACGACGCGCTCCGCGAGGGGATCGTCGGACGGGTCCGCGCCGGCCGTTGCCGGCCGGCGCGCGCGTTCGCTCAGGCGACGGCCGCGGCGTCGCGAGGGGCGCCGAGCGCGAGGCCCGACGTGGCGTCGAACAGGTGCAGCTTGTCGAGCGGGACCTTGAGGTCCACGACGTCGCCCGGGCGCACGCGATGCGAAGAGTCGACGATCGCGATGAGCTCCTTGCCGTGCACGTCGATGTGCAGCAGCTCCTCGTTGCCCAGGTACTCCACGACCTCGGCCTTGCCGCGGATGATGGCTGAGTCACCGGCCACGTCACCCAGCTCCAGGTGCTCGGGGCGCACGCCGGCCACGACCTTGCCGCCGCTCGCATCCGTCGCCGCCTGGCGGAACCGCGCCGGGACGGGGAAGGTGAGCTCGCCGTCGTTGAGCGTGTCTCCCTGGAGCGTCATGTCCATGAAGTTCATCGCCGGGCTGCCGATGAAGCCGGCCACGAAGCGGTTGACGGGGCTGTCGTACAGCTGCTGCGGCGTGCCCACCTGCTGGAGGAGGCCTTCGCTCATGACCGCGATCCGCTGGCCCATCGTCATCGCCTCGGTCTGATCGTGGGTGACGTAGACCGTGGTGACGTTCAGGCGCTGGTGGAGGCGGGCGATCTCGGCGCGCGTCTGCACGCGGAGCTTCGCGTCGAGGTTCGAGAGCGGCTCGTCCATGAGGAACACGGCCGGCTCGCGCACGATCGCCCGTCCGAGCGCCACGCGCTGGCGCTGGCCGCCGGACAGCTCCTTCGGCTTGCGGTCGAGGAGCCGCTCGAGCTGGAGGATGCCGGCGGCATCGTTGATGCGCTTGTCGATCTCGGCCCGGGGCACCTTCCGCAGCTTGAGCCCGAACGCGAGGTTGTCGCGCACGGTCATGTGCGGGTACAGCGCGTAGCTCTGGAACACCATCGCGATGTCGCGGTCCTTGGGAGCCACGTCGTTGACGACCCGGTCGCCGATCCGGAGCGTCCCTTCCGAGATCTCCTCGAGACCCGCGATCATCCGGAGACTCGTGGTCTTCCCGCAGCCCGATGGGCCGACAAGAACCATGAATTCGCCGTCGCCGATCTCGAGGTTGAGATCCGAGACGGCGGTCACGTCTCCGTAGCGCTTGTAGACGTGGTCGAACGTCACCGTCGCCATGCCAAGAACCTCCACCCCCACCGGGGCATCGCGGGCCCATGCATCCGGCCGCGTCGGTGCGGGCGCCGCGGGGGCGTCGCGCCGGTGCGGAAGAACGATCTCGGACGGGCCCCGTACGAGGTGCCGGCTCGGGGTGCGCGCATCGTACGCGGCGCGGTTGCCGCCCCGCAACGGACGCAACGTGATCGCAAGGTGACAGCCGGCGATCAGCCGCCGGTGACGAGCCCGACCACGCGGGCGAGGTCGCTGCGGGCGTCGACGCCGAACAGCGGGAGGCAGCACGCGTCGTACGAGCCGGGCCTGGCAGGGGCGCTCGTGGCGAAGGCGATGAGCGAGCCGCCGGCGTCGTAGCCCAGGACGGCGACCCGGAAGCGCGGCTCGATGCTCCCGCCGCGGAAGCGCCCCGTCACCGACAGGCCGACGCCGGGCCGCGGCTCCAGCTGGTACGTCTCGACGCGCCCGCGCTGGGCCGGTGTCGCCGCCGTGGTGTAGCCGGCGTCGATCGCGAGCACGAGGTCGTCCGCGGTCCGCGGGGCTCCGGCGTCGTCCAGCTGCGCCGAGCGGAGCTCGCCGAGGAGCAGCGCGGTGTGGCCGGGCGCGACGCGGCGCGGGAACGGGAGCAGGGCTGCCGCGGGGCCGGTCGCGGTCGCCGTCGTCACGGCCGCCGTCGGCGGGGCCCCGCCGAGGAGGTCGAGCCAGCCGCCGCTCGTGTTCTCGACCTCGACCACGACCTGGACGAGCGCCCCGGGCCCGGAGGCGTCGAATGTGAGGGTCCGGACCGATCGGACCGCGAGCTCCGGGGCGACGCCGGTGGGCAGGCCGGCGCCGTCGTCGCGGATGAGGGTGTGCCGGATGGCGTGGTCGTCGGAGACGATCCTGAAGCGGTTCGGGCCGGCTGCGAGATCGACGGGGAGCGTCCAGCGACCGGCCGCATCGGCCTCGGTCGCGCCCGCCGTGCCGAGCGCGACGCCGATCGCCCCGAGCGGATCGTCGGACGAGACGGCAACGCGGGCGCCCGGCGCGGCGGTGCCGCGGAGGGTCGCGCGGTCGGCATCGAGGGCGGTGCCCTCGGGCGGCCAGACGACAGTGGGAACGGTCGCGGTGGCGGTGGCGGCGATCTCCAGCGAAAGGGTGCGCGGGGTGGCGTTCGTGCCCGCGAGCGCGAAGACGAGGTCGTGGCGGCCGGGGTCGAGCGTGAGGGGCATCGACCAGGCGCCCCACGGGTCGGCCGCCACCGTCCGGTCGAGGAACAGCGGCCCGTCGAGGACGACCTCGGCGCCCGATGGCGCCACGCCGATGACGACGAGCGAGCGCGATGTCATGCGGGCCCCGGACTCGGGGGCGACGATGGCGAGCGTGCCGTGGCGGCCGATCGTCGCTTCCGGAGCCGGTTCGACGGGAGGGGCGGGGTCGGTGGGCGCCGCAACGGCGACGCCGTGGTCCGCGTCGGCGACGGGTTCCGGAGCCG
>DASSPX010000158.1:0-6787 GCA_035699445.1 Candidatus Limnocylindrales bacterium
GAGCTCCCGCCGCAGGGATTCGTCGGCAAGCGCCACCCCGCCCTCGATGTTCGTCGTGAAGTACGGCGTTCCGGTCGCCGGGATGATGTCCACCTGGAACGCCATCCCGGACTGCAGCTCGATCGGCGACCCGGAGAAGAACGGTGAGTTCACCCACTCGTCGAGGCTGATCTGGTGTCCCGGGTTGAGAAAGATCCCGAAGAACGGGTCGCCGAGCCGCCGCGCCACGACCTCCGCCACGTCGCCCGCCCGGGCACCCACCCGGAGCGCCTCCAGCCACTCGACGACCGCCTCGACGTACGGCGCCACCAGCCGGTCGACGTAGTCCCGGATCCCGTCGTCGAGCTCCGCCGCGTCCTCCACGACCCAGCCCGCCCGGCAGTCGAGCGCGCCCCAGATGCCGAATGCGGTCGTGAACGGGTCGCCACGCTCGATCGGCCGGTCGCCGGGGGAAAGGAGCCCGTACCGGGCGCGCTCGCCGGCGGTCAGCATCACGTGGCACGAGAGCGGCGTGCCGTCATAGCCCAGGAGCGCCACCGCCTCGCGCTCGGTCATCCCCGGCCGGAGCCCGGTGAGCACCCGCCGAACGCCGTCGGACGTGCGCGTGGACGCCCACTCGAGGACGGCGAGCTGATCGACCTCGTTTACCACCCGCAGGCCGTCCGCAGCATCGATGAGCAGCCCGGTCGCGTTCTCGACCCGGCCGCCCCCGCCGACCGCGCCGCGCAGCTCGTCCGCAAGCCACGCCGGGATGTCGAGCCGGTCGGGCGTCGCGTACGTCTTCCAGCCCACCACCCCCACCCGCCGGCCGTCGGTGACGCCCTCGTCGCGCAGGATCTCCGCGAGCGCCCGTGAGCGGTCGCGCGGCTGGCTGGGCAGGCTGAGGTCCTGGAACAGCTCTCGGCGCATCGGGAGCGGCGCGATCCCCGCCACGCCGTAGCACTCGTTGCCGGCGAGGATGAGCGGCTCCCCGTCGCGCCCGACGAGGAGGATCGCCTCCTCGAACCGGGGGTCGAAGCCGGACAGCCACGCGAGGTTCGCGCTGTGCTCGCGATCGGCGTACACGACAAGGACGTCGTGGCGGTCGGCCATCCGCTCGCGAAGGCGTCGCAGCCGATCGGCATGGACGGCCGGCGCGAGCTCCGGGGCGCGAGCGGGCCGGCCGAAGTCGGGCAACGGGACGTCGGCGAGCCGCGCGCGGCGGCCGTCGGGCAGGGTCATCGGGTCATCCCTCCGGTGTCCACTCGCGCACCTCCGTCACACCCCGTTCCACGATCACGAACCGATCCGTCTCCACGGGCAGCCACGGCCCGGCCTCCCTGTCCGGCCAGACGACCCGCACCTCCGCTCGATCGCGCCCGCCGAGGCCGACGTGAATCCAGCCCAGCGACCCGCTGACGTGCCCGCCGCCGATGGTCACCTCGCGGACGAGACGCCAGTCGCCCGCCCGCACCCCCAGCCACGCCCCGATCGCGTCGACGTTCGGGGCCGCCTGCCGAAGCCGGATCGCGACCCAGCGCCCCAGGGGCTCCGGCTCGCCCGCGGTTCCGCCCCCGAGGTTGTGCCACATCGATACGTTCTCGCGGCGGTTAACCTGCACGATGTCGAGCAGCCCGTCCAGATCGAGATCCACGACGGCCGCGCCCCGCCCGCGCGCGAACGTGAGCAGGCCCGCCTCCACCGAGCGCTCGACGAACGTGCCGTCCGGGCGGCCGAGGAGCAGGTTGCTCGGGTCGCGCAGCGCGTGGTCGGCCTGGGCCTCCACGTTGCCCTTGGTGACGAACAGGTCGAGGCGGCCGTCGTTGTTCACGTCCTCGAAGGCGGGGTGCCACGCGGTCGACGGCAGGCGGTCTCCACCCGCGTGGGGCTTGTGCGCGGTGACCCCGCGGCGGAGCGCGATGTCCTCGTACGTCGGGCCGGTCGCGCCGGCGGCGAGCGTCTGCAGCTTGTTGTCGCCCTGGCTCGTCAGGTAGTACTCGAGCAGCCCGTCGCCGGTGAGATCCGCCGCCCCGATGCCCATGCCCCAGATCATCATCCGCTGCCAGCCGTCCTCCGGGCCGTACTCGCGCGGCGTCGCGCCCGACACGTCCCACAGCTGCTCCCGGCCGCCGGTGTACTCGTGCCAGTAGTGGCGGTCGTTGCTCACCCGCAGGTCCGGCGTGCCGGACCGGTTCCAGTCGCTGAACAGGAGCGACAGCGTGCACCAGCCGGGGCTGAGCGGGATCGGCGGCGCGTAGCCGGTGCCGTCGGCGTCGGGACGGACGAGCTCGTTGTCGAAGCACAGGTTCCCGGGCAGCGAGCGCGATTCGTCGAGGTAGTTCCCGAACGCCAGCGTCGGCAGGCTCGCCCCGGGCTCCCAGGTCGCGCTGAAGGCCGTCGTCCAGACGTCGCCGCCGTCGAAGCCGAGCGCCTCGTTCGCCCGTTCGAAGCGGCAGTCGCCGAGTCCGCGCAGGAGCACGTTCTCGCCGCGACGCAGCACCGCGAGGTCCGTGCGGGCGTCGCCGTCGACGTCGAGCGGGTACGCGCCGGTCACGGCCTCGAGCTCGGTCGCCGGGGACGTCAGCCGTTCGAAGGCGAGCGTTCCGCCAGGCGGCGTCGTGTTCCGGTACAGCGCCGCGGGCCGGCTGCCGCCGGCCAGGTAGAGGTCGGGGAAGCCGTCGTCGTCGCAGTCGAGCGCCGCGACCCCGCCGCCGACGAAGAACTCGAACTCGCCGTCGTACGCGTGCTCGACGCCGGCCGCCGCGGCCACCTCGGCGAACACGGGCGTCACGGGCTCGGTGTCGGCGGCCGTCCCGCCGAGCGCGCCACCCGCGACGAGCGCCCCACCGGCGACCGCGCCGGCGAGCACGACCAGCCCGAGCGCCGGGATGGCGAGCCGCGACCATCGCGAGGCGAGGATCCCCACGCCGGGGAATGTAACCGTCCGCACCAAAACCGGTCAGCGGGGCGCTAGGATGCGCGCCACGTGCATCGCGAGGGGAACTGCGGGATGTGGAACGTGCGATCGCGGTCGAGGGGCATGCTCGCCGCGCTGGTCCTGGTCGGCGTCCTGGCGGGAGGCGGGTGTTCCCCCGCGCCGCCGCCGTACGTGGCGCGCGACTGCGAGCCGGCGAACCGCGACGGCCGCTCCGTCGCGCGGGTCTGGGACGAGCAGACCCTGGAGCTGATCCGCCAGGTCGTGCCCGCGCCGACGGTGCATGCCCGCAACCTGTTCCACCTCTCGGCAGCGATGTGGGACGCGTGGGCCGCCTACGACCCCGACGCGGACGGCTACGTGTTCACGGACAAGCTCCGGGCGAGCGACGTCACGGCTGCCCGCGAGACGGCGATCAGCTATGCCGCGTACCGGATCCTCCTGTGGCGCTACGCCACCGTGACGGATCTCGAGACCGCCCGGGAGCAGCTCGACGCGACGATGGCCGCGCTCTGCTACGACCCGGGCTTCACGTCCACGGAGGCCGACAGCCCGGCCGCGGTGGGCAACCGGATCGCGGCAATGATCCTCGAGGTGGGGCGGACGGACGGCGCGCGTGAGGACGAGCGGTATGCCCCGGCCGACTACGCCTCCGTGAACGAGCCGCTCGAGGTCGCCGAGCCCGGCACCACGATGGCGGACCCGAACCGCTGGCAGCCGCTGTCGCTCAGCCGGCAGGTGTCCCAGAACGGCATCCCGATCCCGGGCAGCGTCCAGTCGTTCATCGGCCCGCACTGGGGGCGGGTGCAGGCGTTCGCCCTGCCGCCGTCCGAGACCGGGACCCCGATCGATCCCGGGCCGCCACCGCGCCTCGGCGACCCAGCCACCGACGCTGCCTTCAAGCAGGCCGCGCTCGACGTCATCCGGTTCAGCAGCCAGCTCGACCCGAGCGACGGCGTCGTCATCGACACGAGCCCGGGCGCCCTGGGTGGCAACAGCCTCGGCGCCAACGACGGCGATGGCCATCCCGTCAACCCGGCGACCGGCGAGCCGTACGCACCGAACCGCCAGCTGCGCGCGGACTTCGCGCGCGCGCTCGCGGAGTTCTGGGCCGACGGCCCGAAGTCCGAGACCCCGCCCGGCCACTGGAACGTCGTCGCGAACGCGGTCACCGACAGCCCCGGCTTCGAGCGGCGGATCGGGGGGACGGGCGACCCGGTGGACGCCCTCGAGTGGGACGTGAAGCTCTACTTCGCGCTCAACGGCGCGGTCCACGATGCCGCCGTCGCGGCGTGGGGTCTCAAGGGCTGGTACGACTCGCCGCGGCCGATCTCGATGATCCGCTACATGGGTGGCCGGGGGCAGTCGTCCGACCCGAACGCGCCCGCGTACGACCCGCAGGGGCTGCCGCTCGAGGACGGGCTGGTCGAGGTGATCACCGAGGCCTCGAGCCGGCCGGGCGAGCGTCACGCGGCACTCGCCGATCACGTCGGCGAGATCGCGATCCGTGCCTGGCGCGGCTTCCCGGAGGACCCCGAGACGCAGACGAGCGGCGTTGGCTGGATCCGGGCCGTGGACTGGGTCCCGTACCAGCGGTCGACGTTCGTGACGCCGGCGTTCGCCGGCTATGTCTCGGGACACAGCACCTTCAGCCGCGCCGCCGCGGAGGTGATGACCGCGTTCACCGGCAGCGAGTACTTCCCGGGCGGCATGACGGAGTGGCGGATCCCCGCGGGCAAGCTCCTCCACGAGGAGGGCCCGACACAGGACGTGACCCTCCAATGGGCGACGTACTACGACGCCGCCGACCAGGCCGGCGTGTCGCGGCTGATCATGGGCATCCACATCGAGCCCGACGACCTCGAGGGGCGCCGGATCGGCGCCATCTGCGGGATCGATGCCTGGGCGAAGGCGCAGACGTACTTCGAGGGCGCCGCGCGGGGCTGAAGTCCCCGCCTCAGCCGCCCGCGAAGATCCGCTCGATCACGCGCAGGTTCGCCACCGCATCGGCGGGCGGCGTGGGGACCGGGCGGCCCTCGAGGATCGCCGCGGCAAAGGCGGCCGCCTCGGCGCCGTACGGGTCCGCGGGCGGGAACGTGAGCGTCTCGACGGCCGGGGCAACCGGCGGGTCCCCACCCGCGACGAGGTGCACCGTCGTCGGCAGGTGGGGCGGGATGTTGAACGGGATCGAAATCGAGATCCGTCCCTCCGTGCCGTAGATGTGGACGCGCTGGTCGGGCTCGACCCGGATCGCGCAGGTGAACGTCGCGGTGCCCGTGGGGAACTCCAGGATCGCGCTCGTGGCCACGTCCACCCCGTCGCCCGGCTCGCGCGTCACGGAGGCGACCACGCGCTCGGGCTCGGCGCCGAACAGCATCCGCGAGAGGTTCACCGAGTAGCAGCCGATGTCGTACAGGGCACCGCCGCCGATCTCGCGGATGTTCCGGATGTTCGTCGGATCGTCGTTGAAGTATGAGAACCAGCTCTGGACGTGCGTCAGGCGGCCGATGCGCCCGGACGCCACGAGCTCGCGCACGGCGAGCCACGACGGGTGGAGGCGGTACATGAACGCCTCCATCAGCCGCCGGCCCGTCCGCTCGGACACCTCGATCATCCGCTCCGCGTCGGCGGGGGTGAGCGCGAGCGGCTTCTCGCACAGCACGTGCTTGCCCGCCTCGAGGGCACGGATCGTCCACTCCGCATGGAGGTGGTTGGGCAGCGGGATGTAGACCGCGTCCACCTCGGGATCCGCGAGCAGCGCCTCGTACGATCCGTGGACGGTCGGGATGCCGGCGGCGGCCGCCACGTCGCGGGCGCGGGCCTCGTCCCGCGACCCGATCGCGACGATCCGGCAGCGGGCGGCGCCGGCGATGCCCGGGATCGCCTTCTCGCGGGCGATGGTCGCGGTGGACAGGATTCCCCAGCGCAGCTCGTCCATCGCGCCTAGCCCCACGACGTCTCGGTGACCGGCCGGAACGCGACCTCGAGGATGCGGTGCGACCTCGGGCGGGTGACGACGAAGCGGACGGCTTCGGCGACGTCCTCGGCGCGCATCATCCCGCCGAGCTGCGGCATGTCGGGCGTCCGCCCGCGGCCCATCGCGAAGTCGGTGGCGACGCCGCCGGGGCAGACGTTCGTGCACCGGACGCCGCGCTCGCGAAGCTCGTGGTCGAGCGCGGCCGTCAGCCCGACCTGGGCGAACTTGGATGCGCAGTAGACCGCCTCGTACGGCAGGCCGCGCCGGCCCGCCTCGCTGGCGACCATCACGACGTCCGCGGCATCGCTCTCGAGCAGGTGGGGCAGCGCCGCGCGGATCGACCAGATCGCGCCCTTCACGTTCACGTCGATCATCTCCTCGACGTGCTCGATGGCGGTGTCGAGGAACGGTCCGTAGGCACCGACGCCCGCGTTGACGACGAGGATGTCAAGGCGCCCGAAGCCCTCGACGGTCCGGGCGACCGCCTGTTCGAGCGCCGTGCGGTCGCGCACGTCGCACACGACGCCGAGCGCCCCGGCGATGCCCGCGTCCCCGCCCGACCGGGACGCAAGGGCGATCCGGGCGCCCTCCTCCGCCAGCGCGCGGCCCGTGGCGGCTCCGATGCCGCGACTCGCTCCGGTGATGAGGGCGACCCGCCCATCCAATGCGGCCATCGATGTCTCCTCTCGCGCCCCGTGCGTTTCGTCCTTGACAGGCGCATTCGTCATGTAGGAGTCTGGCACAAACTATTTGGGCAAGAGAGGCACAAACCCCCTCGTGATCCGTCCGCTCGACATCGGCCATCGGAGCGAAACGGTTCGTCGGGCAAACCTCAGCGCGATCGTGCGCGAGGTGCACGGCGCCGGCGGCGTGTCGCGGTCGGAGCTGGGTGCCCG
>DASSPX010000159.1:0-3722 GCA_035699445.1 Candidatus Limnocylindrales bacterium
GTCCTCCCGCCCGACTGCCCGGGCCCCCCTGCCGCGCCCTGATCCGGCGACTCGGCGTGGTCCAAAGGTCCTACTGATAGGAAGCCGAAAGTACTGCCCCGGAATGTGAGATGACGGTTACACGTCACCAGGCGGGTGTCAAGCACCCGACACCCCATTGCTTCCACGCACCAGCCCAGCCGGTGCCCCGGCGCAACAGCAGTCGTCAGCCGCGCGAGATCGGCCGCATCGGGTACACGCCGATCACCATCGGGCAGCCCGGATCGAGCGACAGCTCGATCCCGATGTCGCCGCCCCGGACCAGCTCGGCCATCAGGCCCGCTTCGCGCGGCGGGAGGCCGACGAACACCCGACGCCCATCCAGCTCGAGCGGCGCGACATCATCCTCGGTGCCGTTGATCCCGAACCGACGGCGGAGCTCGTGCATCGGCACCCAGGGGCGGCTCTTGATGAATCGTCGGAGCTGCGCGGCCGTGCATCCCGCACCCTGGCCCGGGTCCGTCGGCGGATGCTGGGGGGTGGTCTCGGGTCCGCCGGGCGATCCTGAGGGGCCGGCGGGCAGGCCATCTGCGGCCGGCCGGGCGCCACGATCCGCACCGTGCCATCCGTTGCCGGCCTCGAGGAACCCCTCGCCGACCTCGGTGGCCGTCAGCGTGCTCATCGTGACCGCGTCGGGAGCCGCCACGGGGCGCGGCGGTTCGACGACCGCGGCAGGCTGAGGCGGCTCCTGGACGGGCGGTGACGGGGTGGCTCCCCGTGGCCCGGGCTCGTTGTGACCACGGTGCGGCCGGTGCGGCGGCCGCCCGTGCCGGTACCGTCGGCTCATCGCGCGCAGGTCGGCCGCGGGAGCGGCCGAGGTGTGATCAGCGTCATGTCTCGTCCCGGAGCCGGCCGATGTTGGGGGCCAGCCCGATCGGCGGATGATACCCGCCCGTTCCGCCGGCCGTGCCCGGCGGGTCAGCCGGGGACGATGTACAGGTCCCGGGAGGCCGCGTTCAGGACGATCGGCCCGTCGGCGCCGCACACGACGATGTCCTCGATCCGTGCCCCGAACCGCCCCTCGAGGTAGATCCCGGGCTCCACCGAGAACGCCATGCCGACGTCGAGCGGCTCGTCGTTGCCCGACACGAGATACGGGTCCTCGTGCCCTTCGAGACCGATCCCGTGCCCGGTTCGGTGGATGAACTGGGGCCCGAACCCGGCCCCCGAGATGAGCTCGCGGGCAACCGCGTCGATCGACTCCGCGGGCACCCCCGGCCGGACCGCTCGCGTCGCGTCCGCCTGGGCACGCTGGAGGATCGCGTACAGCTCGAGGAACGCGGGCTCCGGTGGGACCGCGGCGTCGCCCGTCACCCACAGCGTCCGCGTGATGTCGCTGGCGTAGCCCTCGATCGTGCCGCCGATGTCGAGGACCACCGCATCGCCTGCGCCGATGACCCGGTCCCCGGGCTCGTGGTGCGGCGAGGCGCTGTTCGGCCCCGACGCCACGATCGCGAACACCGCGGCCTCGTGGCCCTCGGCGACGAGTCGCTCCCGAACCTCGCGCGCCACGTCCGCCTCGGTGCGCCCGACCAGTCGACCGGCGGCAATGGCGGCAACAACCCGATCCGCGGCATGCGCAGCGGTCCGCAGCAGCTCGACCTCGTCCGCGTCCTTGCGCATCCGCAGCTGGCGAAGCACGCTCGACGCGAGCCCAAGGCGGACGTTGCCCAGGCGCTCGTGCAACGGCAGCAGATGACGTGCCTGGAGGTCGTCGGAGAGGGCGACGCTGAGCAGCACGTCGGCCGGGGGGCCGACATTGCGGCGCACGAGCCGCGCCACGAGGCCATGGGGGTCCTCGGTCTCCTCCCACGTCACGACGTCGACGGCACCGGCCGATGCCGCGGGACAGGCTCGCGCGGGCGCCGCCTCGAGCCGCGGCGCGACGAGGGTGACCGGGCCGGTGGCAGGCACGACGAGCATCGTCAGGCGCTCGAGCGGCATCGCGGCGTAGCCCGCCAGGTAGCGCATGTCGGCGCCCACGCCGACGAGCACGGCGGCCAGGCCGGATTCCGCGGCCAGCGCCTGGAGCGCGGCGATGCGCTCTCCGTACCGTGCCGCCGGGATCGAAGCAATCACGGGCGCGTCGCGACCGCCGGGTCCGCGGCATCGAGCCACGCCGCGATCGTCGCCGGTCCGTCCTCGAACAGCTTCCGGTACGCGTACACGCGCTCGGCGCCGGCCGCGAGCGCCCGCCGGCGGAGCGCATGGTCGTCGTGCTGCCCCACGGCGAGGACCCGCGCCCCGCGCGACCGGACTTGCCCGATCGCGACGAGCGGGTCCCAGGCGCGGGCGGTGAGATCGACGATCGCCCGGTCGACCGCCACCGTGTCGAGCTCCGCGGGGCCGCGCACCCGAACCGGCTCGCCACCGGCGGCCTCCACGGCCCGCGCGAGCCGGTCAGCCCAGATGAGGTCGTCGGCGACGATCGCCACGCGCCGCGAGGTCATGCCGCGAACGTGCGGGCGATGTGACGGAAGACGTCGCGCGCGGCCACGACGCCGATCGTCCGCTCGCCGTCCACGATCGGGATGTGGCGGAAGCCGCCCACCGCCATCTTGTGGATCGCGACGGCGAGGGTGTCGTCGTGGCGCAGCACGACCGGGTCGGGAGTCATGAAGTTCCGAACGTCGAACGCCGCGAGCTGCTTCCCGGCCGCCTTCAGGACCGCATCCCGGTCCGTGAAGATCCCCACCAGCCGCTCGCCCTCGCACACGAGGACGCAGTCCACGCCCTCCGCGTGCATCCGCCGGATCGCCTCCGCAACCGGCGTAGGGGGCGACACGATCACCGGCTCGCTGAGGCCGAGCGACTCGATCCCGTCGCCCAGGATCGTCGACTGGTACTCCGTCGCGGGCTGCGGGATGTCGACGGTGCGCAGGTCGGCACCGCAGTTCTCGCAGGTGTCCTCACCCTCGAAATTGTCGTGGCGACAGACCGGGCAGAGCATCCAGACCTCCCTCGTGGCCGGCGGCGCGATGCCGCGGCGGGGCTACTCGACCGTCCAGGTCTCCCCGGCGAGCAGCGCCTTCGCGAGGTCGCCCTCGCCCGCCTTCTCCTTCGCCGCCCGGATCTGCTCCTCGATGAGCTGATCGTGGGTCGGTCGCGAGATGTCGCGGAACACGCCCACCGGCACCGGGAACTCCGGCCAGAACATCCGCGACAGGATGAGCGCGAGGTAGGGGTCCTCGGCGTGGGCATCGTGGACGAGGAGGTCCGCCTCTGTCACCCCGTCCTCGCCGATCGTGACCACCTCCGGATGGAGCCCGGCGAGCCGAATCCCGCGATTGCGATCCTTGCCGAAGATCATCGGCTTGCCGTGCTCCAGCAGGAGCATCCGGTCGTCGCGGACCTCGCGGTCGGTGAAGTCCCGCCACGCGCCGTCGTTGAAGATGTTGCAGTTCTGGAGCACCTCGACGTACGACGACCCGACGTGCCGCCCGGCGGCCTCGAGCGTCTGCTGGAGGTGCTCGGTGTGCGTGTCCACCGAGCGCGCGACGAACGTCGCCTCGGCCGCGAGCGCCACGGTCAACGGGTGCATCGGGCGGTCGATCGAACCGAGCGGCGTGGACTTCGTCCGCTTGCCGAACTCGGACGTCGGGCTCGCCTGGCCCTTCGTGAGCCCGTAGATCCGGTTGTTGAACATCACCATCGTGAAGTCGACGTTCCGGCGCATCGAGTGG
>DASSPX010000160.1:0-11447 GCA_035699445.1 Candidatus Limnocylindrales bacterium
CGGACCTGCGCGGAGCCCCGCCCCATCTTGATGTGGTGGTAGTCGAGGATCTGCCAGAGGTCGTTGTCGAGCTCGATGACGGCGCCCTTGCGCAGCTCGCCGGTGCTGATCATGTCGGACGGTGGCTCCTGGGGAATCTCGATCGCGAGGCGCGCTCGGATTGGCGGCCGGCCTCGCGGCGACAGTCGTGGATCGGCGCCGATGCTACCAGACGGCCACGGCGACCCCCGGTCCCCCTCCGGGCCGAGACCGGTGCGAGCGTTAGCGCCGTGTGTCACTCGCACGGACACCGCCGGCTGGACGGGGCGCCCTCACCCGCCGACCACCACCACGTCGCGCGGGAACCGCGTCAGGCGCTCCACGCGGCCCGCCTCGGCATCGATCGCGACGAGATCCTCGATCCGCACGCCCGTCTCGCCTTCGAGGTAGACGCCGGGTTCCACGGAGAACACCGTCGGCGACGGCAGCGGCGTCTCGGGCGCGACGCGCGACAGCCGCGGGTCCTCGTGGGTCGCGAGGCCGATCCCGTGCCCGGTCCCATGCCCGAAGTGCTCCCCGTGGCCGGCCGCCTCGATGACCGATCGTGCGGCCGCGTCCGCGGCGCGGCCGGAGAGCATCGGCGTTCCGTCGGCGGCCGCCGCGCGCACCGACGCCGTCACCGCATCGATCGCCGCCGACTGCGATGCGAGCACCAGCTCGTACGCCGCCAGGTCGCGCCCGGTCGGCTCGCCGACGAACAGCGTTCGCGTCATGTCGCTCCGGTAGCCCTCGACCTGGGCGCCGAAGTCGAACAGGAGCACGGCACCGTCCCGCACCGGGCGGTCGCCCGGCGAGCCGTGCGGCAGGGCGGCCTCCGGACCGGACAGGCAGGCGACATCGAACGCGAGCGCCTCCGCGCCGCCGGTGCGCATCAGCCACTCGAGTCGCAGCGCGAGGTCCTGCTCGGTGGCGCCGGCGCGGATCTCGGCGAGCAGCGACGCGAGCGCGCGGTCCGCCACGGCGCACGCGGCCGCGATCCGCTCCAGCTCCTCGGGCGTCTTCCGCGCGCGCTCCGCCTCCAGCCAGCCCTCGATCGGCACGTGCTCGACGTCCGGCGCCGCCGACTCCAGGCGCCGCCACAGCGCATGGGACACGGCCACCGCCTCGAGCCCGATCCGGCGCACGCCACGCTCCTCGAGCAGCTGCCGCCAGCGGCCCGGCAGGTCGTACCCGACGTCGACGATCGTGGCTTCGGGGGCCTCGCGGCGGGCCTGGATCGTGTACCGGCTGTCGGCAAGGACCGTGACGTCATCGCCGGTGGCGAGGAACTGCCCGCTGTGGCCGGCGACCTTCTCCTCGCCGTCCGCGAGGGCAAAGCCGCACAGCCAGCGCATGTGCTCGCGACGCGCGCCGAAGTACCCGTCGAGCCCGGCGCCGGCCAGACGGGAACGGAGACGCTCGAGACGCACGGCGCGGGCGGCCCGGTCGGCCTCGGCCCAGCGCTCCCGGGTCCGGGCGTCCGGCGGCGGCGCGAAGTCGGCCGGCTCCGGCCAGCCGGCGCGTGGCGCGGTGGCCCTCGCCATCAGGCAGCGACCCTCGCCATCAGCCGCCGGCCGTCACGTGTAGCCGTACTTCGCCCGGTTCGCGTCGTGTTCCGCCTGGGTCTTCGCGAACACGTGCGCCCCGTTCCCTTCGGGGATCGCGAGGAAGAAGCGGTACGCATGCTCCTCGGGGGCGAGCGCGGCGTCGATCGAGGCGACGCTCGGCGTGCAGATCGGGCCGGGCGGCAGACCGCGGTTGCGGTACGTGTTGTACGCCTCGAGATCCTCGGGCAGCGGCACGTCGGCGAGCGATTCGCCCTTCGGGGTCCAGAACGCGTACTCCCGCCACTGCTCGAACTCGAGCTCGCGGAGCGCCGCCGTGTCGAGCGCGTAGTAGACGGTCGGGTCCGCCTGGAGCAGCCCGTGCTTGACACCGGAGATCCGGTCGATCCGGTTCTGGTACACGCCCGCGATCGTCGCCCGCTCCTCGTCGAGCACCGCCTCGCGCTCCACGATCGAGGCGAGCGTGAGGACCTGGTGCCAGGTCAGCCCTCGCTCCTCGGGGACCTGCATCCGCTCCGGGCCCACCTGCTCCTCGAACTCGTCGAGCAGCATCCGCACGAGATCCTCGGCGCTCGTGGGCGCCTCGTCGTCCACGCGGATCGTGTAGGTCGCCGGATAGAGGTAGCCCTCGAGCGTCGCGCCCTCGGGCAGCTGCTCCAGCCACGGGTAGTCGCTCCGGAGCGAGGCCGGCGGCTCGGTCACGAGGTCGTAGAACTCGCGCGGCTCGAACGGCAGCCCGTCGATCGTCTCGAGCAGCGCGGTCATCTGCTCCAGGCGCAGGCCCTCCCGGAACCGGATCGGCATCGTCACGATCACGATCTCGTTCTCGATCAGCCCGGTGATCACCTGCGCGGGCGTCATGTCGGTGGTCAACGCAAACCGCCCGGCCCGGAGCCGCTCCGCCAGCCGCTCCTCGCGGGCGAGGAACAGGAACGCCCGCTCGCTCGCGATGACGTCCGTCGACAGGAGCCGCGGCGCGATGCTCGTCGGGGTGTCGCCCGGCTCCACCGTGAACGTGACCTCCCGGCGAGTCGTGTTCGCGGGCGCCGTGAGCGCATCGCCGATGTCCTCGCGCACGAGCTCGTTCACGAAGCCGATCGACAGCAGCGCGCTGTTGTTCTCGGCGACCGGGACGACGACCGCCGCGAGCAGCGGTCGGGCGATCGTCGCGAGCGCCGCGAGCACGAGGGCCGCAAGGACGACGAGGAACACGAGGAAGCGCAGCAGGCCCAGCCCACCGCCGCGCGGATCGTCGTACCGGTTGTCGCGCCGCGCCCGGCTGCGGTAGCCGGCCCCGTAGTCGCCGCCGTTGTATGACGAGCGGTAGCTGCCCGGGGAGCGGCCGCCGATCGGGCTCGCGCCGCGATACGTGGGCGGGGCATCCTGGATCTCGCGTCCGCGCGGGTGGTCGTCACCCGGGCGCGCCATCGGGTCGCGCGGGTCGCCGCCCCGGGGTCCCTGGCCGCGTCGGATCGTCACCCGCGCACCTCCGGAACCGGCGAGCCGCCCGAGCCCGGGTCCCCGCCGCCCGCGCCGACCACGCCACGCGCATCGAGTTCGTCCTGGAGAATGATCGCCGCCGCCTCGCGGTCCACCCGCGCCCGATAGGCGTCGCGCTGGACCTTCGAGGGCGGGCCGCCCGACCGGCCGCGCTTCATCGGGCCGAGCCGCTGCTCGGCGACGTGCGAGGTGAGCCGCTCGTCGCGCAGCGTGACCGGCAGGCCGAGACGCTCAGCCAGGGCGGCCGCCCAGGCGCGCGCCGCCACGGCCATCGGACCCTCGACGCCGGATGCCTCGATCGGCAGGCCCACGACGAGTTCGACCGCGTGCTGCTCGCGCGCGACCCGCCCGAGGGCGTCGGCGTCGGCGGCCACCTCGGCCGAACGCCGGAGGGTGGTCAGCGGCAGGGCCCGGCCGCCATCCGCGTCCGCCACGGCGACGCCGATCCGCCGCTCGCCCAAATCGACCCCCAGGATCCGTGCCGTCACGCCGGGTGTGCGTCCGCGTGCCGGCGATCCGCCGAGCACCACGAGCGGGGGGAGGCCGAGTGGGACATTCACCCCGATGGTACCGGCTCGGCCGTCCCGTCCGGGGCTCCTCCGCTCGCTCCCTCGCCCGCCGGCGGCGCGATGACGACCTCCACGCGCTCGTCGAACGTCGGCACGGTCGTCACGAAGTCCGGCCACGCCTCGACGCTGACGTCGCCCAGATCGGCGAGCTGGCGCTCCGCCTCGGCGACGGGTCGGCCGCGCACCTGGGCCTCGATCGCCGCCGGATCGAGGATCGCCGTCTCGGACGCTTCCGCGGACAGGGTGAAGGTGACCACGCCGCCGGACACCACGCCCTCGCCGACGGTCGGGCGGATCGACCCGGACACCAGCTCGTGGTCGGGCGACACCTGGGCGTCGATCCGGGACAGGACGATCCCCTCGAGCGGCGCCTCGTCGACGGCAAGCAGCGTCCCGGTCGCGGTTGCCTCGAGCGTGAAGCTCGCGACCTCCTGGCCGAGGAGGCTCTGCGGGTCGGGGGTGATCGCCGGATCGCCGAGGACGGCGGCATCGGGGAAGGTCGTGGAGCCGGGCGGGACGCCGGGCGGATCGGCGACGGCGGCGTCGAACTCGCTCGCAAGCTGTGCCTGGAGGGCCTCCAGGGCCGCGTCGATATCGGCCTGCTGGATCTGCTGGAACACCTCGCGCGTCCCCCCGCTCGTCGGCGTGGGGTTGATCGCCGAGACCTGCTGCGTTCGGAGGAAGTCGGGGACCTGGGTGATGTCGCCCGCGTCCACGTTGCCCTCCGGGCCGGCGAGCCGCGCCCGGATCCCCGTGGTCGCCACGCCACGCTCGATCGTCGATCCGGCTACCTGCGCGGCCGGGACGGTGACCGCCTCGGTGGTCACGAACACGATCCCGCCGAGCGTCGAGATCCGGGTCCCTTCCGGCACGGCGACCGGACCGACGGTGTTGATGCTCTCGAACCGGACCTCCCCCGTCGCGCGCGTCTCCTCCACCCGCTCGCCCGTGGCCGGCTGCTCCACGCTCGCGCTGAGCGGGATCTCGATCGTCGTCGCCGGGATGACCGCCCGGTCGGCGTCGACCTGGCTGACGGTCGGGTCCGCGGTGACCGTGAACGGGGGCAGGCGGATCGTCTCGACCTTCGGCCGGATCGTGATCGTCGCGGTGGGCAGGTAGAGCCACGCGGCCACGCCTCCGACGACGAGGGTGAGCGCGAGGACGCCGGCGGCGGCGAGTGCACCGCCCCGGATGGCGTAGCCGCGCCGGGAGGCGACGACCGGCACGTCGCGCGCCTGGCGACCATGCCGGGCGTCCGGGCCGGGCGCGGCCGCGGGCGCGGGCATGATGAGCGTCGCGTCATCGGGACCGTCGTGCCGGGGACGCCGCGGGGACGCGTCGGACGCCTGACTGCGCGGTCCCGTGACGGCCTCGCGAATCCGGGCCGCCGCGGCGGCCGCCGATCCCGCCGCTGCGGGTGCCGTCGTCACGGCGGAGGCGGCAGCGTCGGCTCGGGCGGTCGTAGCCTCCTCGGGCTCGTCCTCACCCGCCTCCGGCCCCTCCAGCTCCGCGACCGAGGCGAACACCGGGAGCCCGGCGGAGGCGGCGAGCGCCCGGGTGCCGGCGTCCGGGGCGACGATGCTCAGCTCGCGGCCCCGCTGGGCGGCCTCGCGGGCGAGGAGCCGGAAGTTCATCCGGGACGTCGACAGGCGCGACCCGTGCGGCAGCACGAGCGCAACCCGGGACTCCGCCGCGCCGCGGAGGCGCGCCGCCGCGGACGTGATCTCGTCGTCGACGTCGAGGTAGACGATCGTCGGCATCGGTCGGCAGCGTACCGGCCGTCAGACCTTCATCGCCCGGAGCACGCGCTTGAGCGCCGTGTCGAGCGGGTCCTCGGTGGCCTGGAGCTCGATCGCCTGATACGCCAGGCCGAGCGGCGTGACGTCCTGCTGGTCCACGAGCAGCTCGGTGGCATCGGTGATCGCCTCGACGTCCGAGGGGCTCATCACGGTCACCTCGGGCGGGCGCGAGAACGGCAGTCGCTTCCAGAAGCGCTCGCCCTGGAGGGCGGCGAGGATCTCGGGCAGCCGCGATCCACCGCCGCACAGGTGGATGCGCCCTGGCAGCATCTCGCCCGCGGCGAGCTCCTCGAGCACGAGCTCGACGCCGGCCGACCAGACGGCGGCGTCCTCGCGGACGATCGCGGCGATCTCGTCGCGCTCCGGGATGTCCAGCCCGCGGGCGTAGTCCACCTTGAGCGCCTCGGCGCGCGGGAACGGCAGGTCGAGCCGGTCCGCGATCGACTTCGTGAACGCGCGACCGCCGAGCGCGAACATCCGGGTGCCCTCGATCCCGCCCTGGCGGACGAGCGCGACGTCGGTCGTCCCGCCGCCGACGTCGATGAACAGCGCACCGGCCTGCCGGACGTTCTCCGCGCCCAGCACCCGGGCGACGGCGTACGGCTCGGCGACGACCTCGAGCAGGTCCAGGTCGAGCTGGCTGGCGACCGACTGGAGCGCGCCCAGGTGTACGAGCGGCGCGAACGCGTTGAAGATCGCGATCTTCACGTGCCGGCCCTGGAAGCCGACGGGATTCGTGAGCCCGTACCCGTCGATCGAGGCGCCGACGACGGCCGCGTGCACGAGGCGCACGTCCACGTGCGGCAGGCCCGTCTCCCAGGTGATCGAGCGCTCGGCCTCCTGGAGCGCCTCCCGCTGGACGCCGTCGACGAGCTTCATCAGCTCGGCCTCGGTGATCGGCTGGTCCGGCTTCTTCCGCTCCTGCGTGAGCGTGGTGGTGAAGCCCTTCACGAGCTCGCCCGCGATGCCGATGACCACTTCGCGCGGGCGGAAGCCGGCCATCTCCTCGGCCTCCTGGAGCGCGACGCTGCAGTTGTCGACGACGGCCGCGATGTCCGCCACCGTCCCCGACTGCATGTGGCTCAGGCCCTGCCGCTTGCGGCCGACGCCGCGCACGGTGCCGTGCGCCTGGTCGTCGATCTCGAACACGAGCGCCTTGGCGAACTCCGTGCCGATGTCGAGCGCGGTGCACGCGGCCGGCACCGACTCGCCGTCGCGACTCCAGATCCGGCGCAGGAAGCTCATCGCCGGGCTGATCGCTCCGCCCGCGCGCCGCACGAGGCGGTCACGCCACCCGGGCGAGGGCGGCACGGATCGCGGCCAGGGCCTCCCCCACCCCCTCGCGCCGGCTGCCCTTCCCCTGCGCCATCTGCGGCCGTCCCCCGCCGCGACCGCCGATCGCCGGCACCGCAGCCTGGACGAGCGCGCCGGCCGCCACGCCCTTCGCGACGAGGTCGTCGCTCACCGTGACGAAGATCTGCGGCTCGTCGGCTTCGAGGGCGAGCGCGATCACGCCGCTCGGCAGGACGCCGCGCACGTCCTTCGCGAGCCCCTTCAGCTCGTCGATCGAGTCCAGCGTTCCCGACCACGTGACGAGCGCGATGCCGTCGGCGACGGGCTCCGCGCTCGCCGCGAGCTCGCCGGGCTTCGGCCGCCCGCCGGCAGCGGCACCACCGGCCTTCAGGCGCTGCCGTGTCGCCCGCAGCTCCTCCTGGAGCGCCGTGATCCGCTCCTCGAGCTGCTCCGGGCTCCGCGCACCGACGGCCGCAGCGGCCCGTTCGAGCGCCGCGAACCGCTCCGCGACGAGGCGGTCAGCGGCCGCCCCCGTGACGGCCTCGATCCGGCGCATGCCGCTCCCGATCGAGCGCTCGCCGGTAATGACGAACCCGCCGATCTGCCCGGTCGCCCGGCAGTGCGTGCCGCCGCACAGCTCGTGGCTGTAGCCCTCGACCCGGATCGTCCGCACCTGCTCGCCGTACTTCTCGTCGAAGAACGCGTCGGCACCCGCCGCCTGGGCCTCGGCCATCGTCATCCACTCGATCGACACCGGCCGGTCCTCCCGGACGACCCGTCGGACCTCGTCCTCGATCGCGCGCTTCTCGTCGTCGGTCAGCGCCCGGTCGAACGGGAAGTCGAAGCGCAGGTAATCGGGATGGACGAGCGACCCGGCCTGCCGGGCCCGGTCGCCGACCACGTTCCGGAGCGCCCGGTGGAGCAGGTGCGTCCCGGTGTGGTTGCGCATCGTGTGCGCCCGGCGCTCGGCGTCCACCTCCGCGGTCAGCGCCTCCCCCACGGCGACCCGGCCGTGGAGCCGGCCGCGGTGCACGATCAGGCCGGCGGCCTGGGTGCCGGCCACCCGCTGCGTGTCCGTGACCGTGAACAGCACCGTGCCGTCGGCGCTCCGAAGCACGCCCACGTCGGCAACCTGGCCGCCGCCCTCGGGGTAGAACGGCGTGCGGTCGAGGATGAGCTCGGCCTCGGCGGCCGCCTCCGCGCGCAGCTCGATCTCGGGCTTCGCCTCGAGGTGCTCGTACGCCGTCCCGTCGCGGATGATTGCGACCACCCGCGCCTCGGTGGACGTCGTGTCGTAGCCCACGAACCCGGTCGGCCCGGTCCGGGCGAGCAGGTCGCCGTACAGGGCGGCCGCCTGCGCGGTCCGCGCCAGCTCCGCCTTCGTGCCCGAGCGGCTGCGCTCGCGCTGCTCGGCGAGCGCGTCCTGGAAGCCCGCGAGGTCGACCCGAACCCCGTACTCCGCGGCGAGCTCGACCGTGAGGTCCACCGGGAAGCCGTACGTGTCGTGGAGCCGGAACGCGACCTCGCCGGGCAGGACGGGGGCGTCCGCGGGGAGCCCGTCCGCCTGCCGCCCGATCTCGCGCGCCGCCGAGGTGAGCGGGATGAGCGCCTCCTCGAGGAGGGCGGTTCCGGCCTCGAGCGTCCGGTTGAACTGTCGCTCCTCGCGCTCGATCGCGCCGAGGATCTCGTCCCGTCGCTCCGCCAGGTGGGGGTAGGCACCGGCCATCGTCTCGATGACCACCTTCGCGGTCTCGCCCAGGAACGGTTCGCTCCGGCCCAGCAGGCGGCCGTGCCGGACGGCGCGGCGGAGGATCCGGCGCAGCACGTAGCCGCGGCCCTCGTTCGAGGGCAGCACGCCGTCCGCGACGAGGAACGTCACCGCGCGCGAGTGGTCCGCGATCACCTGGTAGCTGAAGCGCTCCTGCTCGAACGCGTCGGGGTCGTGGCCGAGCAGCTCCCGCATCCGGGCGTGGATGGGGATGAACAGGTCGGTGTCGTAGTTCGTGGGCACCTGCTGGAGGACGCTCGCCATCCGCTCCAGGCCCATCCCCGTGTCCACGCCGGGTGCCGGCAGCGGCGTGAGCGAGCGGTCCGGGTGGAGCTCGAACTCCATGAACACGAGGTTCCAGATCTCGAGCCAGCGCGGACAGTGCTCGCTGTGGTCCGGGACGCACTCGGGGCCCTCGGACAGGTGCGCGCCGCGGTCGAAGTGGAGCTCCGAGCACGGGCCGCACGGGCCGATGTCGGCCATCCGCCACCAGTTCTTCTCGTCGCCCGACGGGAAGTCGCCCCAGCGGACGAGCCGCTCCGGCGGCAGGCCGATCTCGTTCGCCCACACGTCGTGTGCCAGATCGTCGGTCGAGTAGACGGTGGCGGCGAGACGGTCGGGCGGGATCCCGAACTCCTTCGTGAGCAGCTCCCACGCCCAGTGGATCGCCTCGCGCTTGAAGTAGTCGCCGAAGCTCCAGTTGCCGAGCATCTCGAACAGCGTGTGGTGGCGCGGCGTCCGGCCGACCTCCTCGAAGTCGTTGTGCTTGCCGGCCACCCGCAGGCAGCGCTGGTAGTCCACTGCGCGGGTGTAGTCGCGCTTCTCGACCCCGGTCAGCGCGTCCTTGAACTGCACCATCCCCGAGTTCGTGAACAGCAGCGTCTGGTCGCCCGCGGGAACGAGCGACGCGCTCGGCACGACGGTGTGTCCGCGCTCGGCGAAGAACTCGACGAAGCGGCGGCGGATCTCGTCGGCAGGCAGGAACGAGATGCGCTCGTCGCGCTCGAGGCGGGGGGTGGACATCGAGCGAGATGGTACCGAAGGGCACGGCTCGCACCGTGCCCGCTGGCGCGGCCCGCGGTGGGGAACCCCGCCCGTGGTACCTGGCCAGAACGGTGGCCTGGTGAGCGCTGGCGGACGTGGATCGCGCCGGAAGGGCCTCGCGGTGGCTGGATGGCCGAGTACGCCACGGCAGTCCGGGTCGGGCGCCTGCGCGAACACTCACGCGGAGACGGGAATGGCTAGATGCGGCCCCCGCGGCCGCCGACGGCACCGCCGCCGTGCTCAGGCGCCCGCGGCCCGCCGGATCTGGTCGGCGTGCTCGTGCGCGTGGGCGGCATAGATGCGGAGCCACGCCTCCACCCCGTACTCGCCGCTCTCGCTGTGGCGGCCGCGGCGCCGCCAGTCCGCCTCGCCGAGCTGGTCGAGGATCTGGAGCGTGGTGGCCCGGGCGGCCCGCAGCGCGTCGAGTGCCGGCTCGATCGGGCGGTCGGCATAGCGGAAGATGCGCGCGTACCCCGCCTCGTCGTAGCCCAGGATCTCGGGCTCGTCCTCGGCGATGAGCCGCCGCAGGCGGATCGCCGAGCGCATCTCGCTGTCGGCGAGATGGTGGACGACCTCGCGCGCCGTCCACGAGCCGTCCGGAGGTCGGCGGTCGAGCCCGGCCGGCCCGATCTCGCCGAGGGCACGCTCCACCTCGGCCGCGCCGTCGGCGTACCCGGCGATGAGCGCAGCGCGCTCGGTTGCGTCCATCCTCAGGTCCTCTCCTCGTCCGGGCGCTCCCCATGGCTGTCGCCGGGCTCCCGGTGGTTGCGGCGAGCCCAGATCCGGGAGCCCGCGATCGCCGCACCGACGAGCGCCCCCAGGGCCAGCCCGCGCAGGAAGCGGCGGCTGCCGGGCGTGTCGCCGCCGAGCAGCTCGGCCAGCTCGCCGAGGCCCTGGAGCGGGCCTCGGTACGGCGGCGGCTCGGGGTCGCGCGCGCTCATGCGGGCTTCGGCCGCTGCGGGCCGAGCGTGGCGATCACGGCGATGAGCAGGATCCCGACCCACGCCCCGAGGGACGCCGTGAGGAGCTGGAACTCGCCGACCAGCAGGAGCTCGATCCCCAGGCGCCCGCCGAGCGCGTCCCCCGCCCACGCGCCCAGGACGGCCGCGCCGAAGGCGAGCGGCAGGCGTGCGCCGGCGTTGCCGCGGACGAACACGTAGAGCGCCGTATGGAACGTCCCGACGAGCAGCGCGAGGACGGGCGCGGGAGCGATCGTCACGCGACCGTCGCGAGCGCCCGCGGACCGGGCTCGACACGGGCTTGCGCTCCTGCCGGCACCGCGATCCGGCCGCCGCCCAGGCAGACCTCGCCGTCGTACAGGACTGCCGCCTGCCCGGGCGCCGCCGCCCACACCGGTTCGTCGGTCTCGACGACCCACCGCCGAGCCGTCGCCGGCGCATCGCCATCGCGGCGGACGACGGCGGACACGGGGGCGGCGCGATGGCGGATCCGAACCGTCGCCCGGAACTCGTCCCCGGGCGCCTCGCCCGCCACGAACGACACCCGCTCGAGCGGGACCGTCCGCGTCTCGAGGTCCTCGCGCCGGCCGAGCACGATCGTGTTCGAACGCGGATCGATCCGCGACACGAACCGCGGCGCCCCGAGCGCCACGCCCAGGCCCTTGCGCTGACCGACCGTGTAGCCGGCCGCCCCGCCGTGCTCGCCGACCGGCGTGCCGTCGGCGTCGAGGATCGGTCCCGGCTCGGGCTGCCAGCCGGCTCGTCGGCGCAGCTCCTCGCGATAGTCGCCCCCGGGCACGAAGCAGATCTCCTGGCTCTCGGGCTTGTCGGCGGTCGGCAGGTCGAGCGAGCGCGCGACGGCCCGCACCTCGGGCTTCGTCAGCTCGCCCAGCGGGAACCGGGCGTGCCACAGCTGGTCCTGGCGAAGGCCG
>DASSPX010000161.1:0-19644 GCA_035699445.1 Candidatus Limnocylindrales bacterium
GGTGGGAAGGTGGGCCGCCGAGCCGGAGGCGATCGTCACCGAGGACGGCCCCTCCGCGAGATCGATCGACGTCCTCCTGACCCGCCCGGACCGGCGCGAGTGCGCGGTGGTCGAGATCTGGACGCTGCTTCCCGACGTCGGCGCGGCGATGCGGGGCCTCGACGGCAAGGTCGCGGCGATCGAGCGTCGCCTGGGAGAGGATTGGCGCGTGGCGCCGCTGCTCGTCGTGCGCGCCACGCATCGCAACCGCCGGCTGGTCCGGGACTTCGCCCCGCTGTTCGCCGCCCGATACCCGGCGCCGTCACGCGCGTGGCTCCGAAGCCTGGGCGATCCCGCCGCAGCGATGCCGCAGCACGGCGGGTTTCTCTGGATGACCGTTTCCGGCGAGCGGCTGATGGCGGCCCGGCTCACCTGACCGGCGGGGCGGCAGCGTGGCAGATTCCTCCGGTGCAGCAGGACGCGGTCGATCCGGACCCCATTCGACCGCGCCTCACGCTGGGTCTCCTCAGCGTCCAGCACGCGCTCATCCACGGCCAGGCGGCGCTCTACCCGATCGTCTTCCTCGCGCTCATCGACGAGTTCGGCGTCACCGCCGGCACGATCGCCATCCTCGTCGCGATTTCGAGCATCCTCACCGGCTCGCTCCAGCTCGCGTTCGGCGTCCTGACCCGCTGGCTCTCCCGCCGCACGCTGCTCGCCGCCGGCGGCATCCTGCTCGGCGCGATGACGACGGCCCAGGCGCTCGCCTCGTCGTTCCTCCAGTTCGCCGTCGTCAACCTGGTGAGCCGACTGGGCGGCGCGCCGCAACATCCGGTCGGGAACGCGCTCCTCGCCGAGCAGTACCCGGAGCAGCGTCGCGGCTTCGCGATCAGCGCCCACATCGCCGGCGGCAACGTGGGCACCGTTATCGTCGGCGTCGTCGCGACCGCCGCGGTGAGCACGCTCGGCTGGCGCACGGCCGTCGCGCTGCTGGGCGTGCCAGCGATCGTCGTCGCGATCGCGATCGCCCTGCTCGTCCGGGAGAGCGGCGAGGACCGCGCGCACGCCCGGGCAGCCGGCTCGGTTCGCTCCCTCTACGGGCAGGTCCTCGCCGATCGGAACCTGCGCTGGCTGTTCGTATCCTCCGTCGTCGGCGGCGGTGCACGCGGGCTGGGCGTGCTGAACGTGTTCGTGCCGCTCTACCTCTCGCAGGTCGTGGGGCTGGACCTCCCGACGATCGGCGCGATGTACGCGGTGCTGCTCGCCGCGAGCGTGCCCGGTCCGCTCGTCGCCGGCTGGCTGTCCGACCGGTACGGCCGCAAGCCGCTGATCGTCGGCGTGTATCTCGCGGGCGCGGCGTCGCTCGCGTTGTTCGTCGCCGCCGGCAGCTCGGTGCCGGTCCTGTGGGTCGCGATCGTCCTGTTGAGCGCCTTCTCGTTCGTCGAGAGCCCGCAGCTGCAGGCGCTCCTCGCGGACATCACGCCGCCAGGTCTCCGCGACGCCGCGTACTCGACGTACTTCGCGCTTGCGTTCGGGGTCGGCAGCATGTGGGGCCTGGTCTACGGCGGGCTGACCGAGGGCCTCGGTGCCACGCTGGGACTGCCGATCGTGTTCGTCGTGATGGCCGCGGCCTCGGTCCTGGCGGCCGCGACAGTGCTCCCGATCCGCCTCCGGGAGGAGGCCCGCCGCCGGGCCTGAGCCCGCGCCGGGTTCGGTACCGGCAGCTGGAGAGCTCCCGCGAACCTTGCGGTATCATCTGCCGGCCCTGTGCAACGGGCACCTCGGTCGGGGCGTGGCGCAGCTTGGTAGCGCGCATCGTTCGGGACGATGAGGTCGGAGGTTCAAATCCTCTCGCCCCGACCATTGTCATGAGTCGCGACGAGACCCCGGCCCAGTTGCCGGGGTCTCCTCATCGATGGCTCATTCACCGCCCGTCATCGCTGTGCCCAGTTGCGATGGTGCCCGCCTGATGATCACGGCGCGACGCGCTGCCAGGACGGCGGGCCGTCGCCTTCCCACCCCAAATCGGTCACCCGCCCGGTGTCGGCTTCCGCCAGCACATAGGTCGCTGTCAGCGGGTCCTCGCCGGAACTCGATGTCTCGTGGTAGCTGGTCCCGATGAGCATTGAATCGTCCGGAGACCAGATCCACGAGGGTGCGCACTCGACGTTCGACCTCGGGCCGCACGCGAGCTCGACGGGATCCTCGGTGCCACTCATGGTGACGACGGCGGGATGCGCGGTCGCCGCGCCCTCTCCGCCACGGAACAGGACGACCCTGGTTCCGTCGTTGGACCACGGGCTGACTCGCTCCCCGGGGAGGTCCAGGGCCCGGTCGCCCGACCCGTCGGCGGCGGCGACGTGGGCCCCGTTGGATCGCCCGTCCCAGAGGCCGTAGATGATGTGCTCCCCACTCGGGGACCACGCGACATCCGTCAGGTCGCGGGGCGCGGCAGGCTCCGCGATCGTCCGGATCCCGCCCGTGACCAGGTCGTACACGTAGATCCCGCGAGGACCGTCCGGATCCGGCTGCGCCACGACGAGGATCTCCCGGGGGTTCGTCGGGCGGAACCTCGGCGGTTCGATGTTCATCCAGGCGTCCGGCAGCCGGACGTCCAGGACGATTGGCGCCGCTGCTCGGTCGACCGGGTAGATGACCACGCGCTTCTGCTCGTCGATCACGGCGACGGCGAGGAGCGATCGGCTGTCCGGCGCGAAGCTCCATCCCCCCAGATCCTCGAGTTCGGGCGTGACCTGGACGATGTTCGCGCCGTCGGCATCGGCCACCATGAGGGCCCAGCGGTATCGCCGCGGATCGGTCATCCGAAGGAACGCGAGCTTCGTGCCGTCGGGCGAGAACGTCGGTTGCTCGTCGTGCTCCGGGCCGGCCACCAGCGGACGCGTTGCGCTCCCGGGTCGATCGGCGACGAGGATGTCGCCGTCCTTGGCCAGCGCGATGACGCCGTTGCCGCGCACATTGGAGAGCGTTGTCGTGAAGATCGGCCGCGTCGGCTGCGAGCCGACATAGGCTACGGCCGCCACGGCGAGGAGGAGGATGAGGGCAACGGCGCCCAGCCGGGCCCATCGTCCCGGCGCGACCGACACGGGTCCGGTGATGTCCACCGGAAGCCATCTTCCCGGGTATGTCCACGCGGGGCGTTGGGCTCGGGACGAGGCGTGCTCGATCGCGGCCTCCAGGTATGCGGGCGTGCGCGCGTCGGCCAGCTCCGCGAACAGCTCGTGAACGGCCCGGTGCGCGCGCGTGTCGCGATGCATGGTCATGTCGCCGGTCCTCCGAGCGCCCGAGGTCGCGCGGACACGACCTCCTCGATCGCCATCACGGAGCGCATCGCCCCGAGCGATCGATGGAGGCGCGACTTCGCCGTCCCGATCGGGATGCCGAGCATGTCGGCGACCCGGGGCAGCGGCAGGTCGAGGTAGAAGTGCAGGACCACGACGGCACGGGCCTCCGGATCGAGTCGAGCGAGCACCCGGTCGAGCTGATCGCGGTCGGCGACCACGGCGGCGTCGTCGAGCCTCGGGGCGTCGTGAATCAGGGCGAGCTCGACCTCGACGACCCGGCGTCGGCGCTTGCGGGCGAGATCGATGCAGGCGTGGGCGAGCAGGCTGTGCAGCCAGTGGTCGAAGGTCCCCGGATTGCGCAGCCCCGGCAGGCCGCGCCATGCACGGATGAGCGCCTCCTGAACGGCATCCTGGGCGAGGTTCGGGTCGCGGAGGATGAGACGCGCCGTGGCATCGAGGCGCGCGCCGGACGCATGCACGAGCTCGGCGAAGGCTTGCCGATCGCCTTGCCGTGCCCGAACCACGCGCTCCTGCTGGTCCAACGCTCGCCTCGGCTATGGGCGCGACCCCGTTGGCCGCGCTCGAAGCCTAGGGCGCTCGCGTTGGTGCGAAGGGTTCCCACTTGCCCTTGGCAGATCGGACGGCGCCGAGTACGAACGCACGCCGGCCGATCTGTGCCGCCGCCGCCCGGGATACTGCGTGGATGGAATCGCCCGCGCCGCCGCGAGTGCTCGCGCTCATCCCGGCCCACGACGAGGCGCCCCGGATCGGGCCCGTCGTCGAGGGCGCGGCGCGCCACCTGCCGGTCGTCGTCGTGGATGACGGATCGCGCGACGACACCGCCGTGGTCGCCGAGGCCGCCGGCGCCACCGTCCTTCGCCAGCAGCCGAACCGCGGCAAGGGGGCGGCCCTGCGCACCGGCTTCCGGCATGCCCTCGAGGGCGGCTTCGATGCCGTCGTCACGCTCGACGCCGACGGCCAGCACGACCCGGCCGAGATCCCGCGGTTGCTCGCCGCGTTCGCGGGCGGCTGGGCGAGCGGGCCTCGCCCGGAGCTGGTCATCGGGCGCCGGGACTTCTCGCGAATGCCGCCCAGTCGCCGGGCCGCGAACGAGCTCGGCGGTCGGGTGCTGGGGCTCGCGCTCGGGCAGCCGATCGCCGACAACCAGTCGGGCTACCGGCTCATCGGCCGGCGGCTGCTGGAACGACTCGAGCGGAGCCGCGAGGACGGCTTCGAGTTCGAGGTCGAGATGATCGCGGTGTGCCTCCGGGAAGGGTGGGGCCTCGCCTGGGTGCCGATCTCGACGATCTACGCGGGCGCGCCCAGCCACATCCGCCCGGTCCATCACCTGCGGCACTTCCTGCGTGCGGTGCGCCAGGCCCGCCGGACGGTGCGGTCGCGCTAGCCCCGGGAGTCCCTGCCGCGCCCGCTCCGCCTGGCACGGCTGGCGGCGCACCTGTGGATGGAGCCGTCAGTTGAGCCGCCAGCGGTGCCAGACGACGACGGAGGTTCCTGGAAACGGTCCTCGATGGCCTGGGCAGGGGCACTCCGTCATCAGGTGGAACGCCCGGCGGCTCAATTGCACCCGGGCAGGCGGCGCGCGCTCGCCCGCTACCCGCCGACGGACTCGTCGACGAGCGCCCGCCGCAGCCGGTGCCCGAGAACGAACGACCCGACGCCCACCGCCCCGATCCCGATCGCGAACGCGAGTCCCGCAAACACGACGAACAGCCGCGCGTCGCCGACGAGCTCCTCGACATCCGGCGCGAGGTTCTCGGTCACCCGCCGCAGGTTCGTCGCGACCGGCGGCAGGGCGTCGGACGCGGTAGCGAGCCGCTCCCGCGAGCTGGCGAGCGTCGCGATGCTGGCGTCGATCGAGTCCGCGAGCGTCTCGAAGTCGGACGCCGTGCCATCGAGCGACGCCGCCGCCGCCGCCAGCGGACGCGTCCCGAACAGCGCGATCGCCTGGGCGGCCGCCGAAAGGTCCCGCAACGTGCCCGCGCCGTTCCGCAGCGTTGCCACTGTGCGCTCCAGCGTGGGCGTCAGGGCCTCGAGCGACGTGCCGAACGCATCGGCCGCCCGGCCGCCTTCCTCGACCGCGACCGCGGCGGTGTCCAGGGTGCTCGACAGGCGCTCGATCCGGGTCACGAGCGCATCGCCGGACGACGCCATCCGGACGGACGCGACCGCGGTTCCCGCGAGCGTCACGACCGCAAGCACGATGGCCACGAGGCCGAATGCCCGGAGGCCCCGGGACACCTCGCGCAGCGCGGCGGCGAGCCGGACATCGAGCGGAGACGGCTCGGGCGGCATGCTCTCCTCCAGGGACGCGCCGGCTCCGGGTGGGCCGCCGGCGGATACGCGCGAGGCGCGGGAGAGGGCAGGCTACAGGAGCGTCGAGAGCTTCGGCGTGTGATCCGGCTCGTAGGGCAGGACGATCACGTACTTCCCGCCCAGGGTCGACCACCGGTTCACGCTCGCCCACGGGTTGTTGCGGTTCGACCGGCGCGGGACGAACTGGCGGCCGAGCTGGTCCGGCGTGAGGGCGGCGCCGGGGCGGGGGCTCGGGCCCCAGACGCTCGAGCCGTGCGGATAGAGCGGATCGAGGATGATCGCGCGGGTGACCTCGAAGTCATCGGTGAGCGCGGGATCGGCGGTGGCACGGAACCCGCTCATCACCCACGCGTGGCGCCCCCGCCACACGAGCAGGCCGACCGGACGACCGGTCTCCCGAATCGCCCGCGCCGCCGTGCGAAGGGCGTCCTCGAGCGTGCGCTCGCCGACCAGGCGGTATGGCCCGGCGCCCTCGATGTTCAGCCCCGCCGCCCAGCCGCGGACGCTCGCGCCCTGGCGGGTGATCCCGTCCGGCCGCCGCCCGCTCCATGCCCGGGCGAGGTTCTGGAGCCGAAGCTGCTCGCGCGCCGTGCGGTCCGCGCCGGGCTCGATCATGTTGAGCATCATCTGCATGCTCGCGCCGACGCACTGGACGAAGTTCGTCTGCGCGACGTAGTCGCCGGGCTCGTGCAGGGCCAGGCCGAAGGGCCGGAGAAGGTCCTGCCGCTGCGGTTCCGGGGTGCTGCCATCGGGGTTCGTGGCGGTCGCCGGACCCGCGACCAGGGCCGCGGCAAGGACGCCGGCAAGCAGCGTGAGGATGCGCCGGGGACGGGGAGAGCCGCGGGTGTCGCCAGGGACGCGCATGCCGGTCCGATGATACGCAGCGCAACGATCCGGGCACAACTCGTGGTGACAGGGCGCACCATCCGCCGGTTTCATGCATCCGGGGGAGGCAGGCGGCGAGCCGCCTCGCCTATCCTCGGCCACGTCGCAGCCGAGCGAGGCCCCCAACCGAAGAGAGCGCCGCCCCGGCAGGCCCCCAAGTCCGCGTCGCGTCCACGCTCGTTCGCGCGACCGGCTTCGCCCCGTCACCGCCTCCCTCGGCTTCTCCGCCCCTGGTCCTGCCGGCCGGTCCCAGCCGCCCGGACGACTCCCGTCGTCCTCTGCGGTCGTCCGTCGTTCGACGCCGAGCCAACCCCCAGGGCCACGCGGCGTCGTCCCGGTAGAGAGGAGGCAGGTCTTGCCGGTGTTGTCCAGAGGCGCCCAGCGGGCGTCCGGCCACCGTCTGGTCGCGACGGTCTTCGCGGCCACGTTCCTTGCGTCGCTCGTGGTGGTCCCCGTGTCGCCCGCGCTGCCCGGTGGAGGGGCAGTCGCCGAGGCCGCGACCACAGCCCCCTGGCTGACCACCGAGCAGTGGTATCTCAAGCTCGTCAACTGCACCCGCACCGGTGGCGTGGTGCGTCCCGACGGCTCGTGCGACGGGTATGGCAGCGGCACGTACAGCCCGTACGTCGCCCCGCTCCGCCTGCATCTCAGCATCTCGAATCGGGTGTCCCGCCCGTGGGCGAAGTGGCTGGCCGTCAATGCGCGCTGCACGCACGGCGATCCGGGCGCTCGCCTCCGCCGGGCCGGCTTCACGAGCTGGCGCTGGGCCGAGAACATCGGCTGCGGCAGCGGCTACCCGTCGGTGAAGGCGGCCGTGCTCGCGAACCACCTCGCCTTCCAGGACGAGCAGGCCACGAACGGCTACCACTGGCAGAACCTCAAGAGCGCGCGCTACACGTACATCGGGATCGGCATCTGGCAGTCCGGGTCACGGGTCCGGCTGGTGACGGACTTCTACCGGCCCGGCTGACGAACGGGCGGGCAGATCGCCCGACCCGAGTGGCGGCGGGAACGACCCCGCCCAGCCTCAGATCCGCTCGATCGCGCGCGGGGACATCCGCGGCCCACGGCGAGGGGTGCGCGGCCCCGCAAGCTCGAGGAGGCGCGTGACCCGTCCCCGGTGACCGGCGTACGGGGCGAGCAGCTCGAGCATGCGCTCGTCGGTGCCGCGCGGCTCGCCGGCCAGCGCCCAGCACACGAGGTGGGGCAGGTGGTAGTCGCCGACGCTCACCGCGTCGGCGTCGCCGAACGCCCGCGCCCCCACCTCCGCTGCGGTCCACGGCCCGATGCCCGGGTACGCCGTCAGCCGCGCATAGGCCTCGGCCGTCCGGCCCTCGTCCGCGAGGGCGGCGAGCGACTCGAGCCGTGACGCGTCCGCCGCCACGCGTGCGATCAATGAGGCTCGTCGCCGCTCGACGCCCAGGACGTGGAACGCGTGGTACGGGAGCCGCGCGAGCACGGCCGGCGCCACCGGCAGCCGCAGCGGCACCGGCCCGGGGGCGGGCTCGCCGTACGTGTGCACGAGCCGCCGGTACGCCGCGCGCGCCTCCTCACCCGTCACCTTCTGCTCGAGGATCGCGGGCACGAGCGCCTCGAGCACCGCACCCGTCTGCCCGACGCGCAGGCCGGGCAGTCGCCGCACGGCCTCGGCGAGCGAGGCGTGACGAGGGACGAGCGCCTCGGCGGCGTCGTCGAGGCCGAGGAGCCGCTCGATCCGTCCGGCAGCCTCGGTTGCGCCCGGTCCCCACGCCCGGACACGGACCGCGTCGCGCAGCGGGGTGATCTGCACCGTCGCCGGGCCGGCGGCACCGCGTCCCGCCCGCCACACCGTGCCGTCCGCCGCCACGCGCATCGTGGGATCGCCCGTCCCGCGACGGTGGATCGAGAGCGTCCGGCGCACGTCCAGCGTCACGCCGACCGGAACGAGGCGCTCGACGGTCGGCGCAGCCGCGCCTTGCAGTCCGGCCCCTGGTGCGAGGCGACTGCAACGATCCGGTCCGGTTGCGACGCCTCCGCGCATCCCGTGTAGGCTACGGTCGATACCAGCAGTGCGACCCAGGATGGTCGTCGCGCTCGCGGCGCTCATCGCCGCGGGCGCCATGGTCGCCTCCACGGGTCCGGCCGACTCGCGCGCCCCACTCCGCGCGCAGGCCTTTGCACCCGGGACCTTCCGACAGCTCGCAGCGGCGACGTCGGTCGGCACCACGGCGATGACGACGACTTCACTCGACACCGCGCATCGGAGCGCGGAGACCCTCGCGCCGAACTCGCCGCTTGGCGAGCCGGTTCGGCTCGCCCTGCCCAGCGAGCGCCCGACGGTGAACCAGCCGGCCGCCCGGGAGGGCTCGGTCGAGAAGAACGTCTGGCGCTACGACCCCAACGTGAGCTTCTATGGCCCCGGATTCTACGGCCGGCGGACCGCGTGCGGCCACGCGTACACGACGACCATCCTCGGGGTCGCGCACCGAACCCTCCCGTGCGGGACACAGGTGACGTTCCGGAACCCGGCCAACGGCCGCACGATCACGGTGCCGGTGATCGATCGGGGACCCTACGTCGCCGGGCGCCAGTGGGACCTGTCCGGGGCCACCTGCACGTACCTCGACGCGTGTCACACGGGCCCGCTCCTCTGGCGGTTCGCCACCGGCTGAGGCCGGGGACGCCGCCCCCGCGGATCGCCCCCGCGCGCTCACGGCGACGACCGCGCCACGGCGAGGACCCGCTCGACCGCCGCGATCACGAGATCCGGGCGGTCCACCTGGATGATGTGGCCGCTTCGCTCGGCGATCGTGATCCGCGTCCGGCCCGGGCTGAGGCCGAGGATCCAGGTCTCCCACTCATCGATGAGCACCGCCTGGAGATCGGGGTCCAGCTGCTCGTGGACGAGCCGGAGCTCCTGCGGCACGGAGAGCACCTCCACGGGACGCCCGGCGATCGATGACGACGCCAGCTCGGCCAGGCTGGCGTGCCAGTCGATCGGCTCGGTCGCCTCGATCGATCGCGTCGTCGCCTCGAACCCGGCCTGGAAGTCGGCGCTCACCGCGGGTGGCAGCCGGGAGGCCGACGGCAGCCGGACGTCGGGCATGTAGGCGTCGACGAAGACGAGCCCGACCACCTCGTCGGGATGGCGCGCGGTGAACACCCGGACGTGCGTCCCCCCGAGCGACATCCCCACGAGCACCCACGGCGGCCGCTCCCCGGTCGCGGCGAGGAGCGCGCGCAGCTCCTCGACGTACGCGGAGACCGGGCGGCGCGGCGCGCCCTCGCTCCGTCCGATCCCGGCCCGGTCGTAGGCGCAGACCCGCGTTCGCTCCGCGAGCTCCGGCAGCACGAAGCCCCACCCACCCGCGCCGCTCCCCAGCCCGTTCTCGAGCACGACCGTGGGCGATCCGGAGCCGCGGCAGTCGAGATAGAGCCGCCGGTCGCCGACGTCGACGAGCGTGCCCTGCGCGTCGTAGGGCGGGCTGATGCCGCGCGCCGCGAACCACGCCTCCGTCCCGCCCAGCCGCGCGACGTCCACGGCGAGCGCGACCACGATCCCGCCCGCCAGTCCCAGCACGAGTCGCACGACCCATCTTCCGCGCATGCCGCTACCGTAGCGGCATGTGCCGAAGCATCCGACCCCTCCGCCGCCACGAGGGTGCCGCGACCACCGGCGAGGCCGAGGCCGCCGCTCTCCAGTACGTCCGCAAGATCAGCGGGTACCGCGCTCCGTCTGCCCGCAACCAGGCCGCCTTCGACGCGGCCGTGGCCGACATCCGCGACGCTACGCGCCGGCTGCTCGAGGCACTCGGCACGCCGGTCGAGGACGGCCCCGATCCCTTTGCCGACCCGGCCAGCCGCCGCGCGATCCTCGCCGCTCGAGGACCGCGGACGGCGCGACGCCGGCCGGAGCCGACCTCCGCGTGACCGGCGCCTCCCTCCGGGTGCCCGCCGCGCAGGCTGCCGGCCCGGCGGCCGTCGGGCCCGCCCCCGACTGGTGGCGCCGGCCCGGCCTCGACGTGGTCGACGACCGGCTGACCGTTGCCGACGCGGATCTCGAGGCGCTCGCGCGGACGCACGGCACGCCGCTGTTCGTGTACGACCTCGCGCGGGTCCGGGAGACGCTCGCCGAGCTCCGAGCCGCGCTCGAGCGCGCCGGCCTCCGCCGTCGGGTCCGCTTCGCGCTCAAGGCGAACCGCGAACCGGAGGTGCTCGCTGCGATCCGGTCCCTCGGTCGGCCGGGCGAGCCGGGAGCGGTGGGCATCGACGCCTGTTCCCCGGGCGAGGTCCTCCACGCGCTGGCCCATGGCTGGGAACCGGACGAGATCAGCGTGACGGCGACGAACCTGTCCGAGCGCGACCTCGACGTCATCCTCGCCCACCCCGTGCGGCTCAACCTCGATGCCGTGAGCCAGATCCGGCGCGTCGGGCGGCGCGCGCCCGGCCGCACGATCGGCATCCGCGTCAACCCCGCGGCGGGCGCCGGGTACCACGCCGGGCTCGAGTACAGCAGTGGCGACCGGCCGACGAAGTTCGGCGTCACGGCGGACCGCCTCGACGACGCGATCGGCGCGGCCCGCGATGCCGGGCTGTCGATCGACACGGTCCACTTCCACGCGGGCTCGGGCTGGCTGGGCGACGGGCTGCCGCGGTTCGAAGCCGCGCTCGCCGGTGCGCTGCGGTTCGTGGACCGGCTGGAGGCGGCCGGCTCGACGATCCGCGAGCTCAACGTGGGCGGCGGGCTCGGTCGTCCGGCGCGCCAGGACGAGGTGCCGATCGATCTCGACGCGTACGCCGCCGCGATCGCCCGGCAGGTCGCCGGTCGCGACCTCGTGATCGCCGTCGAGCCGGGCGACTTCGTACTCAAGGACGCCGCGGTGATGCTGGCCGAGATCGTAACCGTCGAGCGGCGAAGCGACGTCACGTTCGTCGGTCTCGACGCGGGCTGGAACGTGGACTGCTCCTACTTCATCTACCGCTTCCTGAAGGAGGTCGTGCCGGTTCGCGGCCCGCTGCGCCCGAGGACGCAGCTGGTCACGATCGCCGGCCACATCAACGAGGCAGGCGATGTGTTCGCGGAGGACTACCCCTTCCCGATCGTCGTGGAAGGCGAGTTCGTCGCGCTGCTGAACGCCGGCGGGTACCTCCAGGCGATGGCGTCGACCCACTGCCTGCGGCCGACGGCGCCGGCCGTGTTCCTCGAGGGACCAGCGACGGCGTAGCGCGGCACGCCGCTCCGTGCGTGACGTCGTCGCGCCGGCCGTTCTTGCAACGCGAACGCAACCGTTCCCGGCGTCGTGTGCATGGACGGCCCTGCCGCGGCCTTCCTACAAGTCGCCCCGGGGATACCGGGGACCTGGGGGTCTGGGAGGACGGCGGCATGAGCGGCACGGGTCGGCGGGTCCTCACCCTCGCCGTGGTGTGGGGCATCCTGCTCGCCGCGGTCGCGCCGGCGGCACAGGGCCACGAGGCGCAGGACCGCGGTCATGGCATCGCGAGCCGGGCGCGCCCGTCGATCATCGGCGCCCTCGGGGGTCCGAAGGACGCGCGGCTGGGTGCCCTGCAGGCCAGCCTCGTCGCGCCCCGTGAGAACGTCGAGTACGTCACGGGATCGAACGGCTTCACGGGCGGGCACGTCGTCGTCGAGGGCGATCGGCTGTACGTGGGCGCCTACGGCCTCGGCTTCCGGATCTTCGACATCTCCGAGCCGGCGGCTCCCCGCCTGATCGGCGGCTACACGCCGGGCGAGCGGGCCGACGCGGTGCCCGATGCCGCGGTCCTGGACGGCCGGCACATCGCCGTGCTCAACGGCACCCGCCGGGTCTCGAGCCCGTTCCCGAACGACGTCCGGACCGACCGCTCTGAGTTCCTGGACGTCACCGATCCCGCCAACCCGCGCCTGCTGTGGACGTTCATCGGCCAGGACGACGGGGAGGCGCACAACGGCGACATCGACGACGAGCGACGGCTGTGGTTCCCCTCGGGCGGCACCGGTGCGGTCACGACCCCGTCGCCGAACTTCACCCACCGCGGGCTGCGGATCTACGACCTGAGCCCGGTCCTCCAGGACCCGCCGCAGGCGCCGCGCCGGATCGCGGGTGTCAATCCGGTCGTGCTGTGGGAGAACTCGCCGTACCGGCGCGGCCGTGAGGTGGGGCCGGCGTGGAACCACACGCACGACGTCGAGCTGTACAACGACCATCCGGTCCGCCAGCCCGACGGGACGATCGCGCTGCGCGACATCCTCCTCCTCGCGGAGGGCGACTCCTACGACGACAGCCCGGCCTCGGCCGCGCCGAACGCGGGCTCCGTGTTCATCATCGACGTGACCGACCCGGCGAACCCCGTTGCGCTCCTCCGCTGGATGCACAACCGCGAGTCGCCGGGCCACGAGTCCATCCGCTACCACCACGAGGCCCAGTTCCTCGACGGCGACCCGAGCGTGCTCTTCATCACGGACGAGGACCTCCACGGCGGCTGCGGCACCGGCGGCGGGGTCACCGCGATCCGGGTCTCGCCGGACCTGACCTCGGCGACCGAGCTGTCCGACTGGTACATCCCGGCCGGCACGCCCGCCCCGGTGTGCTCGGTCCACGTCATGAGCTCGTACCGGCACTGGCTGTTCCTCGGCTCGTACAACGCCGGCCTCCAGGTCGTGGACTACTCGGACCCGGCCAACCCGCGCCAGGCCGGCTACTACATCGCCGAGGGCTCGACCGCGTGGGGTGCGCTCTACCACCAGGGCCTCGTGTATGTCGGCGACATGAGCCGCGGGCTCGACGTGTTCCGGTTCACGCCCTCGCTGCCGGATTTCGCCCTTGCCTCGGGCGACATCGCGTTCTCGAGTGAGAAGGTCGTCGGTGGCGATCGCGTGACGATCACCGCGACCGTGCGCAATGACGGCGACGCGGACGCGACCGGCGTGGCCGTCCGGTTCACCGACGACGGCCGCGAGATCGGGACCCGGACGATCGGCTCGATCCCCGCAGGCGGCAGCGCGCAGACCTCGGTCACCTGGGACACGAAGAGCCTGCGCGGCACTCGGACGATCACCGTCTCGGCCGACCCGGCCGACGCGATCGCCGAGCACGACGAGACGAACAACACCGCCAGCCGCTCCGTGGAGGTGCGCGGCAACAAGGTCCGCAACGGCGACTTCGAGCAGTCGTCGAACGGATCCTCACCCGATCACTGGTCGTCCACGGGCAGCACCGGCTACGACGGGCACTCGGCTTCGGCCGGCCCCGGCGGTGCATGGCTCAGCGACGCGATCCCGGTCGCCGCGGGCGAGCGGCTCGGCTTCTCCGTGGCGGCCACGGGGGCGACCGGTCGGGTCCTGCTCGAGCAGCTCTCGGCTGCCGGAACCGTCCTCGCCTCACTGCCCCTGCAGCTCTCCGACACCCTCACCGTCGGTGAGGGCGTGACCGCCGTCCGCATCCGGCTCGCGGGCGGCCTCCTCGGCACCACCACCTTCGACGACGTCCGACTGTGGGAGGACTGAACCGCATGCCTCGCCGCCTCGCCGCCTGTGCGGCCGCCCTCGCGCTCCTCGCTGCGTTCGTGCCCGGCGCGAGCGCCCACCACGTCGAGTTCCCGTCCGAGCTGACGGGCACGCTCGAGTCGCTGCCCGACGGGTCGGCGCCGCAGCCGGCCGGTCACGACGCCGACCTGCACTCGGAGAACATGTTCCTCGTCGCGAACTTCGACGACGGCGGGACGTACCGGACAGGCAGCGACCTGGCGTTCTGGGGCTCGCGGATGATCGCCGGCAACCTGCCGGCGGGCACGAACCTCGGCGGCTTCCGGGTGCTCGACATCGGCAACCCCGCCGCGCCGGTCGAGCTCGGCCAGTTCTCGTGCCGGAGCAACCAGGGCGACGTGTCGGTCTGGAAGAGCCTCGTGTTCGTGTCCGTCGACAGCCCGGTCGACCGGCCGGAGTGCGCGGGCGCGGCCGCCGCGCCCACGACCCAGGTGACCACCGGGCAGGCGTACGAGGGGATCCGCGTCGTGTCGATCGCGGACCCCGCCAACCCGCGCCAGCTCGCGTTCGTGGATACCGAGTGCGGCTCGCACACGCACACGCTCGTCCCGGACGAGGCGAACGACCGCATCCTGCTCTACGTCCTGTCGTACCCGCTCACGCCCGTCGGCACCGACTGCAACGTCGAGACGCATCGCCAGATCTCGGTCGTCGAGGTTCCGCTTCGCAACCCGGCGGCCGCACGCGTGATCGGCACGCCTGACGTGTCGCCCGCGATCGGCTGCCACGACGTGACGGTGTTCACGGGCCGCAAGCTCGCCGCCGCCGCGTGCATCACCGAGTCCCAGATGTGGGACATCTCGAACCCCGCCCAGCCGCGGGTGATCGCGCACATCGCCAATCCCGGGATCAACATCCACCACTCGACGACGTTCACGTGGGACGGCGACACGATCGTCATCGGGGACGAGCTCGGCGGCGCCGCCGTCGCGCCGGGATGCCTCGACGGGCATGAGCACCTGCCGCTCGGGGCGTTGTGGTTCTACGACGTGTCGGACCCGACCGCGCCCGGCCTCCTCGGGACGTACTCGATCCCGCAGGTCGAGGCGTCGACCCTGTGCACGGCGCACAACTTCAACACGGTACCGACACGGACCGGCGCGGACGTCCTCGTCTCCGCCTGGTACGACGGCGGCACGACCGTCATCGACTTCAGCAATCCCGCGGCCGCACGCCAGCTCGGCTTCTACACCGCGAAGGCGCCGCGGCCGGCCACGACCTGGTCGTCCTACTGGTACCGCGGCTTCATCTACGCGAACAACTACGAAAACGGCGTCCAGAGCCGCGGCATCGACGTCATGGCGATCGGCGACCCGCTCCTCAAGGGGGCGATCAAGGTCAACCGCCTCAACCCCCAGACGATGGAGCCGCTGCCACAGCAGTAGGCCGGCCCCTGATCCCGCCACGGAGGAGCCCCGGATGGTCCCGCGCCCGCTTCGCGTCCTGTTCGCCGCCGCCCTGCTGCTCGGCGGGCTCGGCGCCTCGACGATCACGTCCTCGGCCGCGCCCGATGCGCTCGACCCGGTTCGCAACGTCGCGCTGCCATGCGAGGCGGTGTCCACGCCGGGGCTCGTGCCGCGCTCGGCGCGCAACCTCGCGCACGTCGCGAACGTGTGCGGGTTCGTGGGCACCGACATCGAGTTTCAGAGCCGGCGCGCGGCGGACGGCACGGTCCATGACTACGCGTTCCTGGGCACGATGGGCGGCGGGACGCGGATCTTCGACATCACCGACCCCGCGCATCCGACCGAGGCTGGCCGGTACACCGATCCCGGCTACCAGAACGACGTCGCGGTCCGCGGCGACCTGCTCGTCCTCGGCTTCGATTCGCTCGGTATCTCCGGCGCGACCTCGAACTGCCTGCGCGGGAAGGGGAGCGGCACCACCGGCGTGACCCGCGCCGGGATCGACATCGTCCGGCTGACGTTCGACCCGGTGAGCGCGACGTTCACGACCTCGCTCATCGACTGCTACCTCTCGAGCCGGAGCTCGTCGGGCGCCCACACGGTGACGATCCACCCGTCAGGTGAGTGGATCTCGGTGAACACCTCGTGGGTCGGCGTCGAGGTGGTCGACATCCGGTCCGGCGCACCCGTGCTCGCCCAGTTCCTGCCCGACGCGATCGTGGACGACGCTCACGACGTCTCGTTCTCCCGCGACGGCAACACGCTCTACTCAGCGGGTCTCGACTCGACCCGCGTGGTCGACGTCACCGGCGTGCTTGCCGGACGCGTCCCGACGGTCGTGGCCACGCTGCCCAACGCCCCTGCCGGAGTCACCGACAGCAACGACCCGCGAGCGATCCAGCTGTCGCACCAGTCGGACGTCTCGTCCGACGGCCGGATCCTCGTCGTGACGGACGAGGCGGGGGGCGGGATCAGCGAGACGCGCTGCAACGAGGGACCGTCCGGCAAGATCGGCGCAGCCCACTTCTGGGACGTGTCCACGCCGGCGGCGCCGCAGCGCCTCGGCCTGTGGCTCTATCCGAACCCGGGGCTGCTCGTCGATCCGCTCGAGCCCGCCCTCGCCGGCATCGGGCGCACGGAGCGCGGTTGCACGATCCACGTGTTCCGCAACGGCGGCAACGGATCGGCCGGTCCGGGCGAGATCGCGGCCGGCTTCGGCGGGGTCTCGTCGCTGCCCTCGCGCCAGCTCGTCACCGCCCACTACGGGGCAGGGACGTGGTGGCTGGACTTCTCCGGCCCGTCGCGCTCGGACGACGGCGTCGCCGAGGATCCGCGCTCGACGTGGGGCAACACGCTCGGCTGGAACGTGATGCCGGGCGCCGACACCTGGTCGGCCAAGGAGTACAAGGGCTTCATCTACACCGGCGACATGACCCGCGGCATGGACGTGTTCTCGTTCACGACCTGCCAGGACGCCGGCTGCGTGCTCCTGCCGGCGAACACGCCGGGCAGCGCCTCCGGCGGCGGCAAGACCGAGGCCGAGCTCGCCGAGTTCACGATCACGAAGGGGACGGTGGTCGGCGGCACCGGCCAGTTCGGCCTCGACGTGCGGTACGCCACCGGCGCGGCCGCGCCGCTGGGCACCGTCCAGTTCCGGGACAAGGCAGCCGGCGTCAAGGTGGATGCGACCTCGCTCGATACGCTGACGATCGCCGGCGCCCGGGCGACGATCACCGGGCGCGCGACGGTCAACGGCACGCCGGGCGTCCGCTTCACCGTCGAGGTCGAGGATCTCGGCAAGGCGGGGGCGGACACGTTCCGGATCGTCCTCGCGAGCGGCTACGGCGCCTTCGGCGTCGTGGACAAGGGGAACATCACGGTGTCCGGAGGGCTGCTGGGCGGCTGACGATGACCCACCCGGGCGGCTGACCGCCCGGGCCATCAGCCCAGGTGGCCCCAGCTCCGCGCCCGCTCGACGGCGATCCGGACGAGCGGGCGCTGCTCCAGCGCGTGCGTCGCGTACTGCGGGTACTTCGCCCGGAGGGCGCGGACCGCGTCCTCGTCCCCTCCCGGCTCGATCAGCTCGGCACGGCCGTCGCAGCGAAGCCAGGCAAGCTCCGCCCAATCCTCGCTCCAGCGCTCGACGAGCAGTGTCACCCGCGGGTCGCGCTCGATGTCGCGGACGCGGGCGAGCTCGCGTGGGTCGGCGACCGCCTTCGGCTTCTCATCAAGCGCGAACCAGATGTGCGACGCGTCGCCATCCATCAGGACGAAGCAGACCGGCACGAGACGGGGCCGGCCGTCGGGCGCGATCGTGGCCAGCGTCGCGGAGCGCGCGCTCGCCAGGAAGCGACGCTGCGGGTCGTCGAGGAACGCCACATCGCCATCGTGCCTAGACTCGCTCGACGATGCAGCCCTCCGGTGCGCCCCCCACGCCGCGCGAGGCCGCTCCCGCGCGCGTGCTCGCGATCCGCGATGGCGCGGTCGAGGAGCGCGCGGACCGTCTCGCGGGCGAGGAGCCGATGGCGATCCGGGTCGCGGGGCCCGGGCAGGAGCCCATCGACGTCGCGGTCACGATGCGCACGCCCGGTGGCGAGGACGAGCTCGCTCTCGGTTTCCTGCACTCCGAGGGGCTGATCGCGCCGGATGACGTCGTCGCCGTGGAGCGCGGCGACCCGGCGAGCCTGAACCAGCCCGACGACGAGGTGCTCGTGCGGCTGCGCCGGCCGTTCGACCCCGCGGTCGTGCCCGCGCGCCACTTCGTCGCCACCGCGTCGTGCGGGATCTGCGGCAAGGCGTCGATCGACGAGGTTGCCGTCCGCTCCGCGCCGATCCCGGTGGGCTCCGTGGTCGCGCCGGAGGTGCTCTACGGCCTGCCTGATGCGCTTCGCGCGGCACAGTCGGTGTTCGAGGCCACCGGCGGGCTCCACGCGAGCGGCTTGTTCGACCTCGACGGGCGGCTGCTCCGGCTGCGCGAGGACGTCGGCCGACACAACGCGCTCGACAAGCTCATCGGCGCATCCCTGCTGGCCGGGGAGCTGCCGCTCCACGACCGGATCGTGCTGGTGTCGGGCCGGGTGGCGTTCGAGATCGTCCAGAAGGCGGCGACGGCCGCGGTCCCGATCCTGGCCGCCGTGGGCGCGCCCTCGGACCTTGCGGTCGAGACCGCCGACCGGCTCGGCGTGACGCTCGTCGGGTTCCTCCGGGGGCGGAGCTGCAACGTGTACGCGCACCCGGAGCGGGTCGCGGTCGGGGGCTGACCCGACGCGCCGGAGGTGCGGGAAGCGCCATATTCCTGACGGGCATGCGCGGCGGCCACGTCGAGGCCGGGTGTGTCATCACCGGCCCCCAAACGAGGCCAGATCACGCCCGGAAGATGCCCGAGAGGTATCGGAGGGGTGACCGGCGCCCCGCGACCTCGCGGTCAGGCCGAACGTAATCCTCCTGGGGATGCCGGCGCCGCCGGCTGACCTTCGTCGGACAGCGGCGCGGCTCGTCAGTCCTCGAGGATCCGGTCGGCCTTGCGGTCGATCCTCGCCTTCTCGGCCTTCGTCAGGTTGCCCTTCTCGAGCTGCTGCGCGGCGCGCGCCTTCGCGTTCCGCGCGTGCGACTCGTCGGGCATCGGGTACTTGCGCTCCTCCGGCAGGCCGAACTGGGACGGCTTGAGCCGGTCACGCTGCTTCTCCTTCAGGGTGCCCATCGCGCTCAGTCCTTCCTCTTGGCCGTGTCGCCGTCCTTGCTGGCGAACTCCTCGAGCTGCTTCTCGCTCATGCCGGTCTCCGTCTTCTTGCCCTCGCGCTTGCGCTGGAGCTCGGCGCCCATGAACTTGCGCTGCTTCTCGGTCTTCGCAGGCATCGCTGACCTCCTGTTCGGTGCCCAGTCAGCACGCGACGGAGTCGCGGGCGCGCGGCCATCGCCGCGACGGATCTCGCGGGGATGTATCGGGACGCGCCGGGCGCGGTCAGGGGCGCGGCGACCCCTTCGGCAGCACCTGGACGAACTCGAACCCGAACCGGCCCTTGATGCACAGGTGCCCGTGCGTCACCGAGCTCTCCATGGGCGACGTCACCTTCACCACCCGGTTGTCCTGGGTGTGCAGCGCGAGCACGCAGCCCACGCCGCAGTAGGGACAGATCGTCTCGGTGGTCGCCTGGGCCGACTCGTCCCATGTCCCCGCAGCCCGCATCTCGTGCTCGGAGCGGAACATCAGCGCGCC
>DASSPX010000162.1:0-2518 GCA_035699445.1 Candidatus Limnocylindrales bacterium
GCCGATGACGAGGGTGACCGCCCGGGTCCCGCGGATGAGGCTGAACAGGGCGTAGATGAAGACCGCGGTGACCAGGATGTCGAGCGCGGCGTTCAGGGTCAGCCGGCCGACGAGCGTCTCAAGGAACGGCGGCATCTTCGATCGAGTCTACACCGCTCCCCCGCCGCGGCCGCCTTCCCGGCCGGACCTCACGACGCCCGTCAGGCGCCGGCGGTGTCGAGCGGCACCGTTGCCGGCGCGGCGGTGGCGGCTGTCGTGGCGGCGCCACGGCCGGCGGTCGCGGTGGCGACCCGCTCGGTCGCCTCGGGGTCGGCATCGAGCTCGACGAGGCGGCCGAGGAGCGCGACCTTCTCGTCCGCGACGGCCGTCCAGCCCCGCTCGTCGTACAGCGCGACGAGCTCGAGGTGCACGTCGGGATCGTCGGGAGCGACCGACAGCGCGAGGTAGCAGGCGTCGAGGGCGGCGTTCGAGCGGCCGGCCCTGCGGTGCGCGCGGGCGACGTCCAGCAGGGTCGCGGCACCGAGCGCCCGATCGCCGGTCTCGAGGGCCTCGTCGGCGCGAGCGGCGAGGACGGCGACGGCCTCCCCGGGGTCGGGCTCCGGCTCGGGTTCAGCCAGTGGCTCCGCTGGTGCCCCGGTCTCGGGCGCGACCGGGGTTTCCGCCTCGGCCTCCGGTTCCGGCGCAGCGGGCACCTGACGAGGATCGGCCTCGAGCACCTGGAGCGCCCGGGTCAGCGCATCCCGGGCCGCCTCATCGAGCGGCGAGCCGCCGATCCGCTGCGAGAGCTCGCGGACGAGCTCCCGCCGGCCTCGGGACTCCGCCGCCTCGAGCGCCCGCCGCGCGGCATCGAGGGCGGCGACGAGCCTGCCGGCACGCTCGCTGGCGGCTGCGAGCCGGTCGTAGGTGGCCGCTGCGTCGCCCCGACGTCCGAGCAGCTCGAGGACCTCTGCACGACCGGCCAGGGCGACCTCGTCGCCCGACGACCGCGAGAGCGCGGCATCGAACGCGGCCAGCGCCTCCTCGCGCCGCCCGAGCCTGGCGAGCACCGTTCCCCGGCTCGCATGCGGCAGCGCCCGCTCCGGCGCGATGCCTGCAGCCTCCTCGTACGCCGCAAGCGCGGCCTCGAGCTGCCCGTGGAGGGCGGCCACATGCCCTCGACGGAGCGCGTCCTTGTACTGCTCGTACAGCGCGTCGCTCATCCCGCGATCACGTCGACGAGCAGCGCCTTCTGGGCGTGAAGCCGGTTCTCGGACTGGTCGAGGATGAGGCTGCGCGGCCCATCCATGACGTCGGCTGTGATCTCCTCGCCGCGGTGCGCCGGGAGGCAGTGCATCACGAGCGCATCCGCGCCGGCCGCCTCGAGCAGCTGCGCATTGACCTGGTAGCCGCGGAACGCGTCGCGCCGCTCCTCCGCCTCCGCTTCCTGACCCATCGAGGTCCAGGCGTCCGTGTACACGACCGCCGCGCCGGCTACGAGCTCGGCCGGGTCCCGGCCGAACACCAGGCGGCCACCCGATGTCGAGGCCAGCTCCTGTGCGCGCGCGACCAGTGTCTCGTTCGGCCCATAGCCGTCCGGATGGGCGAGGCGGACCTGGAGGCCCATCGTGGCCCCGAGGATCGCGAGCGAGTGGTAGACGTTGTTGCCGTCGCCGACGAACGTCACCGTGAGGCCGCGCAGGTCGCCGAACCGCTCATGGAGCGTGAACAGGTCCGCGAGCGCCTGGCACGGATGCTCGCGCAGCGTCAGCCCGTTGATCACCGGGATGTCCGCCTGGGCGGCGAGCTCGAGCACGACCTGGTGCGGCCCGGTGCGAGCCATGATCGCGTCCACGAAGCGGGACAGGTTCCGGGCGACATCGCGGACGCTCTCGCGGGCGCCCATGACGACGTCCTCGGTGAGGTTGATCGCAGCCCCACCCAGCTGCGTCATCCCGGCCTCGAACGTCACTCGCGTCCGGAGTGACGGACGCTGGAACAGCATCGCGAGCGTCCGCCCGCGCAGCGGCGGGTTCGCGTGCGTGCGCGTGGCGCGAAACTCGGCCTTGAGCTCCGCGGCGCGGGCGAACAGGCGGCGGACGTCATCGGCCGACAGGTCGGCGGCCGACAGGACGTCCCGCCCGCGAAGCGACGTCGCCGGCAGCTCCGTGGTCACCCGATCACTGTACGCGCGTCGCCGTCAGGCGCGTCGTGAGCGCAGCCGGCAACGCCGCGATCGGCCGCCAGGCGCCGTCAGCGCTTCGTGTACTGCGGGGCCTTGCGGGCGCGCTTGAGCCCGTACTTCTTGCGCTCCTTCATCCGCGGGTCGCGGGTGAGCAGGCCGGCCTGGCGAAGCGGCAGCCGATGCCCGTCCGGGTCGACGACGAGCAGCGCCCGGGCCAGGCCGTGGCGGATCGCGCCGGCCTGGCCGGTGACCCCGCCGCCCTCGACCTTGATCATCGCGTTGAAGCGGCCCTCGGTCCCGGTGACGCGGAACGGCAGGCGAAGCTCGGCGTCGTTGAACGCGCCGCCGAAATGCTCC
>DASSPX010000163.1:0-14509 GCA_035699445.1 Candidatus Limnocylindrales bacterium
ATCTCCCACAGGTCGGGGAACGCCGGCCGGAAGAGCGTCGAGCGCAGGTACTCCACGCCGCTCGAGCCGCCCGTGCCCTGCTTCGTGCCGATCGTCCGCTCGACCATCTTCACGTGGCGGTAGCGCCACTCCTGGAAGCCCTCGTCGAGGTCCACGAGCCGCTCGGCGACGAGGGCCGCATCGGGGTCGCCGCGGTACGCCGCAACCAGCACTTCCTGCACCCCCGGGTCGGCCGCCGGGGGCAGCGAGGGATCGCGTGCCAGCGCGGCCTCCGGCACGGGGTGGCCGCGCCCGGCGAGGTACCGCAGGAACGAGATCCACAGCGACGGCCGCGCCTGCGCCGCCTCGATTCGCGCGCGCCCGGCCGATCCCGCTGGGTGCAGGCGCGCGGCGCCTGCGTCCCGGAACCCCAGCACCGCCTCGAGCTCCCGGAACTGCGCCGACTGGAACCCGGACGCGGACTCCAGCCGCCCGCGGAAGGACAGGAACTGGAGCGGCGTCATCGTCTCGAGGACGTCCACCTGCGCGACGAGCGTCTTGAGGATCTTCAGCACGCGGTTCAGCAGATGGAGCGCGGCGTCCGTGTCGGCGGCCCCGAGCACCCGCTGGGTCTCGGCGAGCTCGTGGAGGACCTGCCGGAACCACAGCTCGTAGACCTGGTGGACGACGATGAACAGGTGCTCGTCGTGCTCCGGTCCGTCGGAGCGCGGCTGCTGGAGCGCGAGGAGCTCGTCGACCTTCAGGTACGACGCGTAGGTGACGGCGCGCTCGGTCACGGATCGATGGTACGCGCGGCATCGAGGTCGCCGTACGCTCGCGACGATGACCTCCGACGCGCTTCGGCGGCGACCACGACGGCAGGGCGGCCTGCTGCCGCTCGCGCCCTGGCGGCTGGTCGAGAACGGCTTGGACCCGGTGGAGGTCCTGTCGGCCGACCAGGTCGAGGCGATTCATTCAGCCTCGCTCCGGATCCTCGCCACGATCGGTCTCGAGGTGCTGGGGGACGCCGCACTCGACCGGTTCGCGCGCGCCTCCGGCGCCACCGTCGACCGCGCCACGCGGACGGTCCGGCTCGATCCCGGGCTGGTGGAGGAGCTCGTCGCGCTGGCGCCCGCGGACTTCCGGCTCCACGCGCGCAACCCGGCGCGGACGATCGCGTTCGGCGGCCGGCACCTCGTGTTCTCGTCGGTGGGCGGGCCGGCGTTCGTCACCGATCTCGACCGCGGACGCCGGGCCGGCAACCACGCCGACCTGCTCGACTACCTGCGTGTCGTATCGGCGCTCGACGTCATCCACCAGGAAGGCGGCGGACCGCTCGAACCGACCGACCTCCCCGTCGAAACGCGCCACCTCGACCTCCATCACGCCCAGGCGACGCTGCTCGACAAGACCTGGCAATGCCTGGGAACCGGCCGTGTCGTCGTCGAGGATGCCCTCCGGGTCGCGGAGATCCTGTTCGGTGTCGATCGCGACGCCCTCGCCGGACGGCCGCCGCTGATGACGATCATCAACACGAACTCGCCGCTCCGGCTGGACGGGCCGATGTCGGACGGGCTGATCGCCATGGCGGAGGCGGGACAGGCCGTCGTCGCCACGCCGTTCACCCTCGCCGGTGCGATGACGCCCGTCACGCTCGCCGCGGCGCTCGCGCAGCAGAACGCCGAGGCCCTGTTCTGCATCGCGCTCGCGCAGCTGGTTCGGGCCGGGGCGCCGGTCGTGTACGGCGCGTTCACCTCGAACGTGGACATGCGCACGGGCGCGCCCGCATTCGGCACGCCCGAATCCGCGAAGGGAGCGCTCGCGAGCGGGCAGCTCGCACGCCGGTATGGGCTGCCGTGGCGCTCGTCGAACGTGACCGCGTCCCCGGTGGTCGACGCCCAGGCCGCCTACGAGAGCGAGATGGCGATCTGGAGTGCGGTCATGGGCGGCGTGAACCTGCTCTACCAGGCGGCCGGCTGGCTCGAAGGCGGGCTGACCGCGAGCTTCGAGAAGCTCATCCTCGACGCCGAGCTGCTCGCGATGATCCGCGACGTCCTCGTGCCGATCGAGGTCTCCGAGGCCACCCTTGCGCTGGACACGATCGCCGAGGTCGGCGCGGGCGGGCACTTTTTCGGCACCGCGCACACGCTCGAGCGGTTCGAGACGGCGTTCTACCGGCCGCTCGTGTCCGACTGGCGTTCGGTCGAGGCGTGGCAGGAGGACGGTGGGCGCACGGCCACGGAGCGGGCGAACTCGATCTGGAAGCGGATCCTCGCGGCGTTCGAGCCGCCGGCGCTCGATCCGGGCGTGCGCGAGGCGCTGGACGAGTTCGTCGCCCGACGAAAACGCGAACTCGGCGCCTGACACGTCGCCAAGACAGGCGCGGCGGAGACATGTCTATACAATCGAGTGACGCAAGCGAGCCGCTTCCGAACGAGGGTGGGACGATGCAGGGCCACGCCATCACGATGCTGGGCACCGGGCTCATCGGCGACTTCTACACGGCCACCCTCCACGGCCAGCGCGGCCGCGATCGGGTTCGGGTCGCCTACTCGCGCAGCGCCGAGCGCGGGGAGGCGTTCCGGGCACGGCACGGCATCCCGGAGTCCACGACCGACCTGAAGGCGGCGATCGAGCATCCCGACACGGACGTGGTCGTCGTCGGCCTCCCCAACCACCTCCACGAGGAGGCGGTGTCGCTCGTCGCCGCCGCCGGCAAGCCGGTCCTGTGCACGAAGCCGCTCGGGCGATCGGCGGACGAGGCGCGCCGGATGCTCGGGGCGGTGGAGCGGGCCGGGGTGTTCGCGGGCTACCTGGAGGACCTCGTCTACACGCCGAAGACCCTCAAGGCGGTGCGGGCGGTGGAGGGCGGGGCGATCGGCCAGGTGACCTGGGTCCGGTCGCGCGAGACGCATCCCGGCCCGCACAGCGCGTGGTTCTGGGACGGGCGGCTGACCGGGGGCGGCGCGATCGTCGACCTCGGCTGCCACTGCATCGAGATCATCCGCAGCTTCGTGGGCAAGGACAACCGGCCGGTCGAGGTGATGGCCGTGACGGACACGCTCGTCCACCCGATCGATGACGAGGACAACGCGATCGCGCTCATCCGGTTCGAGTCGGGCGCGATCGGGCAGTTCGAGGTGAGCTGGACGTTCCGCGGCGGCATGGACCTGCGCGACGAGGTCGCCGGCACTCACGGCACGATCTGGCTCAACCACTTCCTCCGCACGGGCTTCGAGATGTTCACCGCCGGCGGCAGCGGCGGGTACGTGGCCGAGAAGGCGGAGACCGAGGCCGGCTGGCTGTTCCCCGTGGGCGACGAGGTGAGCGAGCTGGGCTACGTCGACATGTTCCGGGACATGTTCGACTCGCTCGAGGCCGGCCGGCCGCCGCGCGAGACCTTCTACGACGGCTACGTGGTCAACGCCGTGATGGACGCCGCATACCGGTCCGGGAAGTCGCGACGCTGGGAGCCGGTCGAGCTGTTCGAGTGGCGCGGCGGCGAGACGCCCCGGATCTCGAAGGCGCCCGAGACCTACGAAGGGCAGGTCGTGATCAAGCGCGAGATCCTGCCCGACGGCCGGCACAAGCTGATCCTCAAGGACCCGGCGAGCGGAGACTTCGTCGACCGGGTTGTCGCCGGCGGCTGACCGCCGCCGGGCGGGCGTCATGCCCCGGGGGCCATTTGCGACGCACCTGCAACGTCGTGCGCGGCCCCGCCCTCTACGATCGCGGGACGGGCAGGTTTGCCGCCCGCCTCCCCTTGTCCGCGACCTGGAGCGACGCTGATGACCGCAGCCCTGCGCCCGCCGACGGTGGCCGGGATGACCCTCGATCGGTGGGTGCATGCGTGCGGGCTGTTCACGTCGCGTGACGAGGAGTACGCGGCGCTCGCGCCGTTCATCCAGGACGCGATCGCGAGCGAGGAGCGGATGATCGTGCTGGGCGCGCCCGACGACCTGCCGGTGCACCGCGAGCACATGGCGCGCCGGGGCGTCGACGTGGCGGGAGCGGAGGCCGGCGGTTACCTCAACCTCGTGGACTGGGATGCCTCCTATCTCCTCGAGGGTCGGTTCGAGGTCGGCCGGATGCTGAACATGGTGGACAACCTCTGCCGGGAGTCCGTCCGGCTGGGGTATCCGCGCAGCCGGTTCATCGGTCACATGGAGTGGGCGCTGACCGGCCGGCCGGGCACCGACGGCGTGATCGAATACGAGGCCCTGGTGAACAACGTCCTCGACCGCCACGGCCATCCGGCCATCTGCGTGTACGACGTCACGAAGTTCGACGCGGCAACGATCGTCGACATCCTCCGCACCCACCCTGTCGTGATCATGAACGGCGTGGCGCAGGAGAACCCGTTCTTCCTCCCGCCAGCCGAGTTCATCGCCTCGCGCCGCGCCCCGGCGGACGCCGCGGCCGTCGCCTGACGTGGCGCTGCCCCGGGTGGCGCCCGCGCTCGCGGTCGCCCCCGTGACCGAGGACGACAGGCGCGCGCTCGAGGCGGAGATCGTCCGCCTTCGCCGGGGGATGCGCGACCTCGCCGCGATCACGCTCCTCCACGGCCTGTGGGACGGGCGATCGGTGGCGGACATCGCGGACGGCCTGTGCGGCACGGTCTACCGGCTGCTCGACCTCGACGCCAGCGTGGTCCGCGTCGAAGGCGCCCGGGGCACGTCGACCATCGTGAGCTATCCGCCCGCCTCGGTCGACGTCGGGGCGGTCCTTGGCCGAGGCGAGCAGGTCCTGGCCGGGGGCGACGGCCTGGTCGAAGGCTCGGGCACGGCGGCGCACCGGGTCGACCTCGACGGCATCCGGGCCCTCGCGGTCGGCGTCTCGTCCCGTCCCGGATTCCCGTCGGACGTGGAGGCGATGATCTTCCGCGCGGTCGCCAACGAGGCGTCGATCGCCGCACGCGCGTCGGGGCGGCTCGAAGCCGCCCGGGCGGCCAACCAGACGCTGGAATCGGTGGTCCAGCAGATGCCGATCGGAGTCGCCGTTGCGGCCGCGCCGTCGGGTCAGCTCGTGCTCCGGAACGCCGCGCTCGACGCGTTGCTCACGGCGTGCTCGGGCGGCGCCGGTCAGGCCACGTTCCACGATCTCGATGCCACGCGTGGCGACGGCACGCCGTACACCCCCGGCACCTGGCCCCTCGACCGCAGCCTGGCGACGGGCGAGCCGGTGCACGAGGAGGAAGTCGTCGTGCGCGCGGCGGCAGGCCGCACGTTCGTCCTGTCGATCTCGTCGGTTCCGGTCCGTGACGCCTCGGGCGCCGTCGTCGCGGCGGTTGCGACCGTGGACGACATCTCGGGGCGAAAGGACACCGAGGCGCTGCGCGACGCGTTCATCTCGATGCTGTCGCACGAGCTGCGAACGCCCGTGACCACGATCTACGCGGGTTCCCAGCTGCTCCGTCGCCGGACGACGCTGGATGCGCCCGAGGGCGGCAGCAGCTCGAGCCACGAGCTGCTCGACGACATCGCGCTCGAGGCGGAGCGGCTCGACCGGATCGTGCAGAACTTCCTCGTGCTCGCCCGCGTCGAGCGCGGGGCGCAGGTGCGCGGGCACGAGCCGGTGCTCATCCAGCGGCTCGTCCCCCGCGCCGTCGAGCGCGAGCGGAGCCGGTGGGCCGATCGGTCGATCGTTGCCGACCTGCCGCCCGGTCTGCCGCCGGTCGGGGCGGACGAGGCTTCCGTCGAGCTGGTCGTGCGGAACCTGGTCAACAACGCCGCGAAGTACGGCGGCCCGGGGGTTCACGTCGTGGTGGCGGCGGAGCATCGCGCGGGCGAGGTCGCCGTCCGCGTCCTCGACGACGGTCCCGGGCTCACGCCCGAGGAGGCTGCGCGGGTGTTCGACCTGTTCTATCGGTCCACGCGGGTGTCCGGGTCCGCCGAGGGCGCGGGGATCGGGCTGTACGCGGTGCACGCGGCGATCGCCGCCATGGGCGGGACGACGTGGGCGGGCGGCCGACCGGAGGGCGGTGCCGAGTTCGGCTTCACGCTGCCGATCTGGACCGAGGACGCTGGGGACGCAACCGGCTGACGGCCGACACCGCGGGGGTACGATCCACGCGGCGGAGGTGCGTGATGGACGTGAACGGGATCCTTCGGGCGAAGGGTGCTCGCGTCGTGACGATCGAACCCGACGAGACGGTCGAGACGCTCGTGCGCGGCCTGCGCGAGGAGCGGATCGGGGCGATGGTCGTCAGCCGTGACGGACGAACGATCGATGGCATCGTGTCCGAGCGGGACGTCGTCCGGGCGCTGGCGGAACGGGGTGCGACCGTGCTCGGCGACCGGGTCGCCGACATCATGACGACATCGGTCGCCACGTGCGCGCCCAACGATCCGGTGAAGCACGTGATGAGCGAGATGACGCGCCGCCGGATCCGGCACCTGCCGGTCGTGGATGGCGGCGTGCTCGCGGGGCTGGTGAGCATCGGCGACGTCGTGAAGAACCGCCTCGAGGAGATGGAGACCGAGGCGAACGTGCTCCGGGAGGCGTACCTGGCCGGTCGCCGCTGAGGGCGGCTCGTCGGCCGACAGTCACCTGCGCCCAGTGACGGCCCCGGATCACTTGCGCCCGCGTATGCCTGTGAGGTTTATGCGGCCGGTTGACGCGGTCTTCGGAGCGTTTGCCGGCGGCCAGCGAGGTCGCCATGTCGGCGCCTTCGGTGGATTCCGCGAGGGATGTTCCTCCCAGGCATGCGATGGCCGGAATGCCGGGCCCGTTCCGGGCGGACGGCTTCGGCCCCGGCCCCCCACCCGCCGGTCCGAGGCCGGGTAATCCTCCCAGGGATGCGGACGCCATCCGGGACCGGCCGGTGGCCCTCCACCCGTGTCGCGGTATCGTCACCGATCATCGGTCCCCGCTTCGTCCCGGCGGTCCGCCGCGCGTCCTGAGGAGGCAGCAGCGCGTGTCATCGACACCCGAGATCCTCGACCAGTTCCTGGGCGACGAGTCCTTCCCGATCCACTGGGACGCCGAGGTCGAGAAGGGCTTCTTCTGGGTCTACGACGACCTCCACATCCCCCATCCCGTCAGCCCGATGTTCTTCGACATCGGTGGCTGGTGGCTGTCGTGCGACCACATGTTCCGCCGCTTCGGCACGCCGTTCGCGGTCGACTGGCTGGCGAAGAACGTGAACGGCTACGTGTACACGACCGCCATCCCCGCCGACCCGTCGCTGCGCATCGAGGGCACCGAGTACAGCTCGAGCTATGTCGCCCGGGTGCCGCGCGACCCGAGCTTCGCGGCCCACATGGGCAAGTACCTCGACACGGTCCTGCCCGTCTACGGCGAGCACTTCGCCGACTGGTGGCGCGACCGGCTCGTCCCGGAGATGCAGCGCAACTTCGCGTACCTCGAGGCGTGCCTCGACGAGGCCGGCGCGATGTCGCTGGCCGAGCTTTCGGTCCTGCTCGAGGACGCGATCGACATCCACGACCGCCACTGGAAGATCCACTGGATGCTGAACTTCGCGCAGCTGTCCGCGACGCTCAACCTCCGGGCGGTCATGGAGCGGACGCGTGGCTCGATCGACGAGGAGCTCCTCGGCCGGCTCCAGAACTCGGCGTCGGACCGGAACTGGGATTCGATCGAGGCGCTGTGGCGGATGAAGAACGAGGTCCGCGACGACCCGGAGCTCCGGGCCGCGTTCGACGGCGAGGACGTCGGGGCGATCGCGTCGGCGCTGCAGGCAAGCGAGCGCGGCCGGCAGTTCATCGAGCACCGCATCGAGCCCTACCAGCGCGAGTTCGGGTGGCATGCCGTCTGGAGCCACGAGTTCATCTTCCCCACCGTGCGGGAGCAGATGGAGCCGGTGCTCGAGCTGATCCGGGACTACCTGCGCTCGGACTACGACTACCCGTCCGCGACCGAGGCGATGCGCCGCGACATCGAGGCGGCGTCACGGGAGATCCTCGAGGGGCTGGAGGGCGACGCGCTCGAGGAGATGCGCGCCGCGAATGCGATCAACCTCCGGATGGCGCCCCTCACCCCCGATCACCACTTCTACATCGACCAGGGCGCGAACGCCCACGTCCGGCTCGTGCTGCTCGCAGTCGGACGCAAGCTCGTCGAGCTCGGCCGGCTCGACCAGCCCGACGACGTCCTCTTCCTGCGCTACAACGAGCTGCGGATGCTGATCGGCGATGCCTCGGCCGTCGACGGGCGTGGGATCGTCGCGACCCGGCGGGCGGAGCGTTCCGCCGCCGAGAAGGTCCGGCCGCGCAACTGGATCGGCACTGCGACCGCCTCGCAGCTCGCCTTCCCGTACCTCGTGAACTGGGGCTACCCGGAGCGCTTCTACCAGGAGCAGGCGGCCGACGACCGGCGGGTGACCGGCATTGCGGGCTCACCGGGCGCCGTCGAGGGCGTCGCGCGGGTCGTGCGCACGATCGAGGAGTTCGACCAGGTCACCGACGGCGACATCCTCGTGTGCCAGATGACGAATCCGGCCTGGGTTGTCCTGTTCACGAAGATCGCGGGCCTCGTCACGGACACGGGCGGCACGACCTCGCACCCCGCGGTGCTGTCGCGCGAGTTCGGGATCCCGGCCGTCGTGGGGACGTCCACCGCGACGCACGTCATCCGGACCGGGGACCGCATCCGTGTGGACGGGTCGGCGGGGGTGGTGGAGGTGCTCGAGCCCGCGACGCGGGTGGGCGCGCAGCCGGCGCCGTCGGCGATCGGCTCGTGAGGGTCGCGGCCGGCGCGCCGGCCCAAACGGCGATCCTGCCGTAGCCAGCGGCGTGCGGCCCTTCCGTTACGAGCGGCCCGACCGGCTCGCCGATGCCGTCGCGCTCCTTGGCGAGGGGTCCGCGCGCGTCCTCGCGGGCGGGACGGACCTGGTCATCCGGCTGCGGGACGGATCGCTCCGCCCCGAGGTCGTCGTCGACGTGAAGCGAATCGCGGAGATCGATGACGGGATCCACGAAGTCGATGACCGAATCGTCATCGGGGCACGTGCGGTGATGACGGACATCGCGGCGCACCCCCGTATCCGCGCGGACTTCCCGGCGCTCGCGGAGGCGGCCCTCGTCGTCGGCTCGGTCCAGATCCGGAACCGGGCGACGCTCGCGGGCAACGTGTGCAACGCCTCGCCGGCCGCGGACACCGCCCCCGCGCTGCTCGTGTACGACGCGGTCGTGGTCGCGACGGGCCCCGACGGGGAGCGCCGGATCCCGATCGACGCGTTCTTCGTCCGGTCCGGCGTCACGACGCTGGGACCGGGAGAGCTGGTGACCGCGATCGAGCTGCCGTTGCCGACCCAGCCGCGGGGGTCGGTGCACCAGCGGCGGACCCGTCGCCGCGGCCACGACCTCGCCTCGGTCACGCTCGCGTGCGCGATCACGCCCGACGGCACCACGCGGCTGGCCTACGGGAGCGTGGGGCCGCGGCCGGTGCTGGCCACCGCGGCCGGCCACGCAGGCCCGGTCGGAGAGGTGCTCGAGCGGATGCTGGCGGCAGCGGCGCCGTCGCCCACCTCGCTCCGCGCCAGCCCCGAGTACCGGCTCGCGATGCTGCGGGTGCATGCCGAACGGGCGCTGGACACCGCCCGCCGGCGCCTCGCGGAGCAGGCGGCGCAATGAGCGACCCGCTGCGCATCGAGGTCCGGGTGAACGGCCGTACCCGGGCGTTCGAGGTGCGGCCGCACCACACGCTCCTCGATTCGCTCCGGGACGACCTCGGGCTGACCGGGACGAAGGCGTGCTGCCTGGTCGGAGAGTGCGGCGCCTGCACGGTGCTGCTGAACGGCCGAAGCGTGGACGCGTGCCTCGTCCTTGCGGTCGAGGCCGATGGCGGCGACGTCGTCACCGTCGAAGGGCTGGCGGTGGACGGTCAGCTCAGCGCCCTCCAGGCGGCGTTCCTCGAGACCGGCGCGGCGCAGTGCGGGTTCTGCATCCCGGGCCAGCTGATGGCGGCGCACGCGCTGCTCGCGACGACGCCGGATCCCGACCGTGCGGGGATCGAGGAGGGCCTCGCGGGCAACTACTGCCGGTGTGCGGGCTACGAGCAGATCATCGAGGCGGTCCAGCTGGCGGCGCGCGGCACAACCGGCCCCTCGGACGCGCACCCGGCCGCGGACGCGCACTCGGCTCGGGCGGCGCATCCGGACGCCGCCGACCGTCCCGACGTCGCCGACCGTCCGGACGCCCAGGTGGCACCCCAGTGATCGGCGGGTCGCCGTGGCGGGGCGGCGGGCGGAGCCGCGTGACGGGCGCCCAGGCATACGTCGCGGACCTCCGGTTCGAGGATCTCCTGCACGTGAAGCTCGTGACCGTGGACGCCGCGCGGGCACGGATCGGGCGGATCGATCCCGCGCGGGCGCTCGCGGTCCCGGACGTCCGGCTCGTGATGACGCCGGCGGAGCTCCCCGACCCCATGCCGCGCTTCGGCCCGCAGCTGCGCGACCGGCCGGTGCTCGCGGTCGGCGAGACCGCGTACCACGGCGAGCCGGTCGCCGCCGTGGCCGCGGAGACGATCGACGCGGCCGAGGAGGCCGCCGGGCTGGTCCACGTCGACTTCGAGCCGCTGCCGGCCGTGACGACGATCGCCGCTGCGCTCGACCCGTCGTCGCCGCTCGTCCAGGATCCGGCCCTCCGGCCCGGCGATGCCTTAGCGCAGACGAACGTCCTGCGCGAGCACCGCTTCGGCTGGGGCGACCTCGCGGCGGGCGAGCGCGAGGCCGAGGTCGTCGTGGACGGGACGTGGTCGTTCCCGATGGTCACCCAGTTCGCGATCGAGCCGCACGCGTTCGTCGCCGCGCCCGACGGCGACGGGATCGCCGTCTGGAGCGCGATCCAGCACCCGTACTGGCTCCAGCGCGTGCTCGCCTCGATGCTTGAGCTGCCGCTCTCGAAGGTGCGCGTGTTCGCGCCCGACCCGGGCGGCGGGTTCGGGGGCAAGCAGCACGCGAAGTACGAGCCGCTGGTCGCGTTCATGGCGCTGCGCCTCGGTCGGCCGGTCCGGCTCGTGCTCACGCTCGAGGAGACGTTCCAGGCGGTGCGCCGGGCCGCCGCGGACGTCCGGGTGCGGTCCGGGTTCCGGCGTGACGGGACGATCGTGTTCCGCGACATCGAGGCGAACTACCTCGTGGGCGCGTACGCCGACATCGCCGACCGCGTCGTCGCGAAGGGCAGCTACACGTCCAACGGTCCGTACCGGACGCCCGCCGTCCGGATCGTCGCGCGGAGCCTGCTCTCGAATACCGTGCCCTCGACGGCATTCCGCGGCTTCGGCAATCCGCAGCAGATCTGGGCCGTCGAATCGAACATGGACGAGGCGGCCCGCCGGCTGGGAATCGACCCGGTCGAGCTCCGGCTCCGCAATCTCGCCCGCCGGGGCGACGCGTTCCTGCCCGGCGACCTCCCCGCCGACGGTGTCTGGGCCGACACGGTCCGGGCCGCGGCACGCCGGATCGGCTGGGGCAGCCCGCTGCCGGCGGGGCGCGGTCGAGGGCTCGCCGTCGGTCTGAAGGAAGGGCCGACGACGGGGCTCTCGTATGCCACGGTCCGGCTGCTCGCCGACGGCAGCGTCGTCGTCCACGCGGGCACGTCGGACATGGGCCAGGGCGCGCGCACGATCTACGCCCAGATCGCCGCGCACGAGCTCGGCGCGCCTGTGGACTGGGTCACGGTCGTCATGGGCGACACCGCCGTCGTCCCGTACGACCAGCAGACGTCGGCCAGCCGGTCGTCCGTGCTCATGGGCAACGCGGTGCTTGCCGCCTGCCGCCAGGTGCAGGCGCGGCTGCGGACGATGGCGGCAGCGCTCGAGGGGGTCGACGAAGCCGACGTCGTCGTGGACGGCGGCGAGGTGCGGCTGGGCGACCGGCGCCTGGAGATCGCGGACGTCCTTACCCGCGGCCTGGGGCGGCTGGGCGGCGAGCTCATCGGGGTGGGGGAGATGCGCAAGGAGGCCCAGCCGGAGCATCCGCTCGGCGGCACGGCCGCGTTCTACGAGTTCAACTGCACCGCCGTCGAGGTGTCGGTCGACATCGACACCGGCGATGTGACCGTGGAGCGCCACGTCACCGTCTCGGACGTCGGGCGGGTGCTCCACGCCGGCCAGGTCCGCGGCCAGGACGAGGGGGCGGCGGTCATGGGCCTCGGCCACACCCTCATGGAGCACTACGTCTGGGACGAGGCCGGCCGGATCCGGAACCTCGGCGCGATCGACTACAAGATTCCGACCACGATGGATCTGCCACGGTCGATGGAGAGCGAGGCGATCGAGCACGCCGACGGCCCCGGCCCGTACGGCGCGAAGGGGATGAGCGAGGGCGCGCTGTTGTGCGTCGCGCCGGCGGTCGCTGCTGCCGTCCGGGACGCGACCGGGGCGGTGATCCGCGACCTCCCGCTGACCCCGGAGCGCGTGTGGCGCGCCCTCCAGGACCGGACTCCCGTATGAGCCTGACGTACGCGCTCCACCAGCTGCCCGACCGACCGCTCGCCGAGCTGAAGCACGTCGTGGGCGGCAAGGCGGCGAACCTCGGGGTCATGCTCGGCCCGGAGCTCCGGCTGCCGGTTCCGCCGGGGTTCGTGATCTCCACCGACGTCTGTCGCGAGGCCCTCGCGCACGGCTGGCCCGACGGGCTGGACGACGAGCTGCGCGCGCGGATGTCGGAGCTCGCGGCCGGCGTCGGACGGCGGTTCGGCGACCCGTCCGATCCGCTGCTCGTCAGCGTCCGGTCGGGGGCGCCCGTCTCGATGCCCGGCATGATGGACACGATCCTCAACCTGGGCCTGAACGAGCCGTCGACGGCCGGCCTCGCGGCGCTGACCGGCGATCCGGCGTTCGCCCGCGCGTGCCGGGAGCGCCTGCGGACGACGTTCCGGGAGATCGTCGGCTTGGAGGACGTCCCCGAGGATCCCTGGCAGCAGCTTCGGCTGGCCATCGAGGCCGTGTTCCAGTCGTGGAACAGCGAGCGGGCGCGGAGCTACCGGCAGCGCGAGGGGATCCCGGACGACCTGGGAACGGCCGTCACCGTCCAGGCGATGGTGTTCGGCAACCTGGACGACGCTTCGGCGACCGGGGTCGTGTTCACCCGCAACCCGGCCACCGGCGCACCCGAGCTGTTCGGCGACGTCCTGTTCCGGGCCCAGGGCGAGGACGTGGTGGCGGGCACGCACCGGACCGAGCCGATCGCCGTGCTCGACGAGCGGCTGCCGGCGGTTGCGACGGAGCTGCGGGCCGCGGCGGACCGCCTCGAGCGCCACTACCGCGACCTGTGCGACATCGAGTTCACCGTCGAGCGTGGCCGCCTGTGGCTGCTCCAGGTGCGGGTCGGCAAGCGCAGCCCGCAGGCCGCGATCCGGATCGCCCACGACCTGGCGGAGGACCCGTCGTTCCCGCTGTCGCGGCGGGAGGCGGTGGAGCGGGTGGCGGCCCTGCTCGCGGACCCGCCGCGGATCCAGGCCGGGCGGAGCGGCGTGCTCGAGCCGATCGTCACCGGGCTCGGGGCGTCGCCGGGAGTGGCCAGCGGCGAGATCGCGACCTCGCCCGACGCCGCAGTCGCCGCAGTGGAGGCCGGCCGGACGGTGATCCTCGTGCGCTCCGAGACGTCGCCGGACGACGTCCACGGCATGGCGCGGGCAGCCGGCATCCTTACCGCACGCGGCGGGCTCGCGAGCCACGCCGCCGTCGTGGCCCGGGGCTGGGGCATCCCGGCCGTGGTCGGTGCCGAGGGCGTGGGGATTCGCGACGGCGTGGTCACCGCCGGCGGCCGCGAGCTCCGCGAGGGCGACGTGATCTCGATCGACGGGAGCACGGGCGAGGTGTTCCTCGGCAGGATCGAGGGCGCGAGCGAGATCGTGCCCGAGGCGCGGGAGATGGTCGGCTGGGCGGCGGAGCTCGGGATCGCGATCGGCGCGGAGGCGGGCGCCGGCCCCGCCGTCGACGTACGGGCCGCCCGACCCGCGGGCCGGGCCACGATCGAGGACTGCCTCGCGCGGCTGGCGACGAAGGGCTTCGCCACGACCGCTGCGCTCGCGGATGCGCTGCTGAGCGACCCCGATCCGGTGCAGCGGCTGCTCGACGAGCTCGCGGCGGACGGCCTGGTGGAGTCGATGGCCGGCGCATGGCGGCTGTCGCCCGTCGGCCAGCGGCGGGCGGCCGAAGCCATCGCCGCGGAGCGCGAGGCCTGGGGCGTGGACCGGGCCGGCGCCGCGCTGGAGGCGTTCCACGCGCTCGATCTCCGGATGAAGGACATCGTGACCGCGTGGCAGCTGCGGCCGTCGGACAGCGAGCCCGTGATCAACGATCACACGGACGCCGCCTACGACGTGGCGGTCCTCGACCGGCTGGCGGCGCTCCATCGCGAGGCCGACCCGTTCCTCGCCGCGCACGAGGGCGCCTGCGGCCGACTCGTCGGCTACCGGCCGCGCCTCGAGCGGGCGCTCGAACGGGCGCGGGCCGGGGACGGCAAGTACGTGGCGTCACCGCGCGTGGACAGCTACCACGGGATCTGGTTCGAGCTCCACGAGGACCTCATCCGGCTGGCCGGGCGCACGCGCGAGGAGGAGGC
>DASSPX010000164.1:0-2003 GCA_035699445.1 Candidatus Limnocylindrales bacterium
CCCGTGTAGTAGAGGATCCGCTCGGTCGTCGTCGTCTTGCCCGCGTCGATGTGGGCCATGATCCCGATGTTCCGGACGCGGTCGAGGCCGACCTGGGTGGCTGTCGTCGTGCTCATCGGTGGCTCACCAGCGGTAGTGCGCGAACGCCTTGTTGGCCTGGGCCATCCGGTACATGTCGTCCTTGCGCTTGAACGCGCCCCCCTGCTGGTTGATCGCGTCGAGCAGCTCGGCCGCGAGCTTGTTCTGCATGCCCTTTTCGCGACGCTCGCGCGCGTACGTGACGAGGTAGCGGAGCGCAAGCGTGCGACCGCGGCGCGGCGGCACCTCGACCGGGACCTGGTAGTTGGCGCCGCCCACGCGGCGTGAGCGGACCTCGAGCACCGGCGTGACCGACTTGACCGCGGCTTCGAGCGACTCGAGCGCCGGCTTGCCCGACTTCTCGGCGACCTGCGCGAGCGCGTCGTAGACGATCCCCTCGGCGATCGACTTCTTGCCGTCGACCATCATGCGGTTGATCAGCTGCGTCACGAGCACCGACCCGTACACGGGATCGGGATCGACCGTGCGCGGCTGGATCTCTGCGCGGCGCGGCACGACTACGAGCCGCCCTTCTTGGCGCCGTACTTCGAGCGCCCCTGCTTGCGGTCGGAGACGCCGGACGTGTCGAGCCCACCGCGGATCACCTTGTAGCGGAAGCCCGGCAGGTCCTTGACGCGGCCGCCGCGGATCAGGACGACAGAGTGCTCCTGGAGGTTGTGCCCCTCGCCCGGGATGTACGCGCCGACCTCCATCTGGTTCGTCAGCTTCACGCGCGCCACCTTGCGGAGGGCGGAGTTCGGCTTCTTCGGGGTCGTCGTGTACACACGCGTGCAGACGCCGCGCTTCTGCGGGGCGCCGCGAAGCGCGGGAGTCTTCATCTTCGTCTTCGGGTCCTTGCGGCCCTTGCGGACGAGCTGGTTGACGGTGGGCACGCTGCTCCTGTCGGTTCGGTCGTTGCTTTGTCGCACAGACGAGGCCGGCAGGACGAAACACGTCCCGCCAACCGGGGACGAGCAGAGTAGCAGACGTCCCCTCGCGTGGCGCCCGCCTCGGGGACGCCCCCGTCGGGGAGCGGGGATGGCCGAACGGGCCGACTGCGATTACATTGCGATGCGGGGAAGGGTTGGGGGACCGGACATCTCGAGCGGAACGACCATCAGCCTAGTGATCGCGGCGACCGCCCTGCTCGGGCTGGGCGGGCTCGTGACGTACCTCGCCGTCCGGGGACGCCCGCAGCCGGACCGCGAGGACCGGCTCGCGCGCGCCGTCGACGACATGCGCAGCCGCATGGACGACCTCGGCCGCGATCTCTCCGACGCGCTCGAGCGGGCCGAGCGAGAGAGCAAGCGCAACCGATTCCTCAGCGACCTCGGCAACTCGATCGAGTTCGAGGAGCTGCTCGACCGGGTGCTCGACGCCGCCCTCGAGGTCCCCGGCTTCGACGCCGCGATGGTCGTGCTCGACGAGACCGGCGGCACGGCCACGATGGCGACCCGCGGGATGACCCCCGAGGAGGCCGCGCACCCGCCGTCGTCGGGCGCCTCCGGGACGCTTCCGGCCGGCCCGATCACCGTCAGCTACCGCTACGGCGCGGCCGACGCCGCCGACACCCATCTGATCCGCGGCGGCCTCTTCCACCCGCTCGTCAGCCGGGACGGCACCACGCTCGGCACGCTCGCCCTCTTCTGGCGAACGCCCGGCTACGAGCCGTCGCACGAGCGGATCGGCGCGATCGAGCAGATCGCGGCGACGTGCATCCCCGCGATCGAGAACGCGCGCCGGTACCGCGAGGCCCGCCAGCTCGCCGAGACGGACGCGCTCACCGGGTTCTTCAACCAGCGCTACTTCCACGAGACGCTCCGGCGCGAGTCGCTCCGCGCCCAGCGCTACGACCGCCGGCTCGCGCTCCTCATCCTCGACCTCGACGACTTCAAGGCGGTGAACGACCGGATCGGCCACCTCGC
>DASSPX010000165.1:0-10168 GCA_035699445.1 Candidatus Limnocylindrales bacterium
GGGCGCGTTCGTGGCGAGGATCCCGGCACCCATCGCCGCGTCACCGCGCGCGAGCCGGGTCATGTCGCGCCAGCCGGTCGCGGCCAGCCGCCGCAGGAGCTCGGCATCGTCCGGCGCCGCATCGCCCAGCACCGCCTCGACCAGCGCCACCGAGGCCAGGAGCGGCAGATGGCTGATCGCCGCCACGGCGCGATCGTGCGCCGCGCTGTCGAGGTGCACGGGCTGCGCGCCGCAGGCCCGCGCCAGGCGCTCTACGACGGCCGCGTCCCCGCCGCACACCGGCTCCGTGATCACCCACGGCCGATCGACGAACAGCTCGGCGGCCGAGGATCCGAGCCCGGTCGTCTCCCGGCCGGCCATCGGGTGACCGCCGACGAACGGCACCTCGACCGCCGCCGCGATCTCCGTGACGGTCCGCTTCGTGGACACGACGTCGGTCACCGTGATCCCGGCCCAGTCCCGCCCCGACGCGGCCAGCCCGCGCAACAGCGCCATCGCCTCCAGCGGCGGCGCCGCGAGGACGACCAGGTCGGCGCCGTCGACTGCCTCGTCGAGCGATCCGGCCGCCCGCTCGATCACGCCCGCCCGGCGAGCCTCCTCGGGGCCGCGGCCCGTCGGCGTCCACGCCGCGACCGTCCACCCGGCCTGCGCCCGGAGCGCCCGCGCGATCGAGCCACCGATCAGGCCCAGTCCAAGCAATGCGACGTGCATCGTGGTCGATGATCGCACGCGCGCGCCGGCCTGCTGCAGGCGACGGCTCCCCGCCGCGCGCGACGACCGCCGCGCACGGGACGTATAGACTCGGTCGAGATCGTCACCCGGGACGTCCGGGTCGTGCCCGCGACCCGCACCCGCCTGCCCAGCATGGAGACCACCGCGCGTGACTTCCATCGACCCCACGCCGGAGCCCGCGGGGCGCCGCACGGCCTCCACGGCGGACCGGCGGACCATCCGCGTGCTGCTCGTCGACGATCACCAGCTCCTCGCCCAGTCGCTCGGGCGCGTCCTGGGCGCCGAGGAGGACATCGTCGTCGTCGGGATCGCCGGCACCGTCGCCGAGGCGCGCGCCGCGGCGCGCGAGCGGCTCGACGTCGTGCTCATGGACTACAAGCTGCCGGACGGCACCGGCGCCGAGGCCACCCGCGCGATCAAGGCGCGCTGGCCCTCGGCACGGATCGTGATGCTGACGGGCATCACTGACGACGAGACCGTGCTCGAGTCGATCCAGGCGGGCGCCGACGGCTACCTGACGAAGGACCGCGCGGTCGACGACGTCGTCGCGGCCGTGCGCGCCGCGCATGCCGGCGAGACGCTCCTGCCCCGCTCGGTGATCGTCGGGATCGCGCAGCGGGTGGTCGTCGCGCGGGACCGCGCCTCCGAGCGTCGCCAGATCGAGCCCCTCACGCCGCGCGAGCTCGAGGTGCTGCGCGCGCTCACCGAGGGCCGCTCGACGCCGGAGATCTGCGACCAGCTGTACATCACGCCGAACACGCTCCGGACGCACGTGCAGAACATCATGGGCAAGCTGCGGGTGCACTCGAAGCTGGAAGCGGTCGCGTTCGCGCTGCGGCACCACCTCGTGGAGCCCCCGAAGGCGGACGACGCGCTGTACTGAGCCGTCGGCTCGCGCCGACGCCCTCCTCCCCGGCAGGGGATCAGTCCTGCCAGCCCGGCGTCTCGTCCCGCGGCCGCTCCCGTGTCGCCCAGGTCGTCTCGCCGCGTCGTCGCCGGCTCGTCCGTCGATCCGCGACCCGCCGCTCCGCGCCGTCCGGCGGGCCCGGGTCGTCCGGCGGGTGCTGGCGCCGGTCGCCCTGGCGGCGGTCGGCCTCCCGGCGCTCGACGTTGAGCGATGCGCCGCAGCGCGGACACCGGCGCTCCTCGGCGAACAGCGAATTGAGCGGCGCGACGGTGTAGATCTGCCGGCCACACGACCAGCACGCGAGCCTGGGCACGCTGGGATCGTAGCCACCGGTCGCCGCCCATGCGTCCCGGGGGCGCGGCGGCGCACCACGGCACGACCGAAACGCCGAGCGAAGGTACGGCGTGTGGGTGATGCGCAACCGCGGTCCGCGCGGCACGATTCAGGTCGAAGCCCGTGCCGAGCACCGGCGCTTCCGCGGCCACTCGGGCAGGTGGCTGCGCCGGGTCCGCCCGATTGTCTGGGGCGGACCCGGCTTCCTCGTTTCGCGCGACCCCGGTCAGCCGACGTGCGGCATCGTGGCGAGCGCGGCCTGCACGGCTTCCGCCGGGTACTCGTAGTCCTCGAGTGTGCCGGCGAGCGCCTGCTCGTACGCGGCGAGGTCGAAGTGCCCGTGCCCGCACAGGTTGAACAGGATCACGCGCGGTTCACCCGCGTCGCGGGCCGCGATCGCCTCGTCGATCGCGACCTTGATCGCGTGCGTCGGCTCCGGCGCGGGAAGGATGCCCTCGGCCCGCGCGAACTGGATGCCGGCGTCGAAGCAGGCCCGCTGGTGGACGCTGCGCGCCTCGATCTGGCCCAGCTCCTTGAGGTGCGACACGAGCGGGGCCATGCCGTGGTACCGCAGCCCGCCAGCATGGATCGGCTCCGGGATGAAGTCCGAGCCGAGCGTGTGCATCTTCACCAGCGGGGTCGTGCGCGCGGTGTCGCCGAAGTCGTACGCGTACACGCCGCGGGTCAGTGACGGCGCCGCTTCCGGCTCGGCGGCGATCACACGGTACCGGCGCCCGCCTCGCAGGGTCCGCCCGATCCACGGGAACGTCAGGCCCGCGAAGTTCGAGCCCCCGCCCGCGCAGCCGATGATGACGTCCGGCTCCTCGCCCGCCAGCTCCATCTGCTCGATCGCCTCGAGTCCGATGACCGTCTGGTGCAGGAGCACGAAGTCGAACACCGACCCGAGCGAGTACTTCGTGCCCGGGTGGCGGATCGTGTCCTCGATCGCCTCGCTGATCGCGACGCCCAGGGAGCCGGTGTGGTGGGGGTTCGCCGCCAGCACGCCCCTGCCGTACTCGGTGTCCGGGCTCGGGCTGGCCACGATCTCGGCGCCGTAGGTCTCCATGAGGACCCGGCGGTACGGCTTCTGGTCGTAGCTCGCGCGAACCATGAACACCTTGACGTCGAGCCCGAACACCGCGCCCGCGAACGCGAGCGCGCTGCCCCACTGTCCGGCACCGGTCTCGGTGGCGAGCCGGGTGACCCCCTCCTCCTTGTTGTAGAAGGCCTGTGCGAGCGCGGTGTTCGGCTTGTGGCTGCCCGACGGGCTGCCGCCCTCGTACTTGTAGTAGATGTGCGCCGGCGTCTGGAGCGCCTGCTCGAGCCGGTACGCGCGGTACAGGGGGCTGGGCCGGTAGAGCCGATAGGCGTCGCGCACGGGATCGGGGATCCCGATCTCGCGCTCGGTGCTCACGACCTGCCGGATGAGCTCCATCGGGAACAGCGGCGCGAGGTCGCCCGGCCCGATCGGCTCACCGGTTCCCGGGTTGAGCGGGGGCGGCGGCGGGCTCGGCAGGTCGGCCGCGATGTTGTACCAGGCGCGGGGGATCCGCTCCTCGTCGAGGACGAACTTCGTTCGCCGCGAGAACGTCGTCGCCATGGTCGACCTCCGGGTGACGGGCGAGGAGTGGCGGATCAGCGGTCGGGCTGCTCCTCGCGCAGGCCCTTCGCCTTCGGATGATCCTGGTTCGGCGGCAGCGCCGGCGGGCGATCGCCACCGTTTGCCGGCGCATCTCCACCCTTCCCGCCTTCGCCGTGCGGTTTGCGGTCACGGACAGTCCCGTCCGCGGCCGGCGAGCCGACGGCCCGCTCCGAAGCCCGGGCGCTGCTGCCCTCACCACCGGTGCACGGGCGGGCAGGATCCTCAACCTTCGCATGGCCCGGGGCGACGTCGGTCGTGCCCGGACACGGGGGCCTCGGACGGCTGGCCTGCAGCCGCGCGGGGGCCGAGGTCGCAGCGGGTGTGGGTCGCGGGGTGGCGTCCGCCCGGGGCGTGGCGGCGGGCGACGGTTGAGGCGTCGCGGTCGCCGCGGGCGGCACGAGCGTGGGCGCCACCGCGGTCGGCTCGGCGTCGGTGGACGGGGCCGTCCTCGTGGGGCGGGGCGTGGCCACCGCGACGGGCGGCGACGTCGTGGGCGGCGGCGGCGTCGCCGTCGGGGCGGCCGGCGTTGCGGCCGGAGGCAGCGCCGGCGTGGCGGTCGCCGCGGCGACCGAGGACGTGGGCGAGGCCGTCGGCGAGGCGGCGACGAGCGGCGGCGTGGACACCGGGGTGGCGCTCGGCTGGAGTGTGCGCGGGGGAAGGGCGTACCCGATCGCGAGCGCCACGCCGACGAGCACGAGGTTGAGCGAGCCAAGCGCCACCACGAGCCGGGCGCGTTGCGATGACGTCAGAGGATGTCCTCCGATGGGCTCCGGGGAGGCTTGGCGGGGTGACGCCCGGCCCCGAATCTAGCATCGGTGGGGGTTCGGTGCGGCATGGTCCTGACCGGTCCGGACCGTTGCGTCAGCCTCCCAGTCCGGCCTCGTGGAGCGGCGCATACCGGGCGGGCCCGCCACGCAGACGGCTCTCGAACAGGACGATCCGGTCGGCGGCGAACGTGCTCGTCCATCCGGCCGCACGACCCGCCAGCTCCCCGGCGACCCGCGCGCCGATCGCGTGCGGCGCGGCATCCGTGCGGGCCACCGTGAGATGGGCGCGGAACGGCCGGCCCTCCGGTGGCCAGCCGACACGCTCGAGCTCGACCGACAGGGCGTGGGCCATCTGCTCGAGCCGCTCGCCGCCGGCGACGATGCCGAGCCACAGGACGCGCGGCCGGGCCGGCGACGGGAACGCGCCGCCGCCGCCGAGCACCACGTCCGCCCGCCGCTCCCCGGCGGCGACGAGGTCGACCGCACGCCGGATCGCATCGACGCGCTCGGGAACTGTCGACCCCAGGAAGCGGAGCGTGAGGTGGAGGCTCTCCGTGCGGACCCACCGGACCCGCTCGGCGCCGGGCAGGGCCGTGACCGGATCGAGGAGCCGCGCGACGTCGAGCCGGGTCACCGCGGGCAGCGGGACCGCGACGAACAGCCGCAGCGGGTGACCCGTTACGCCGACACCCCCGTGGCGGCATCGTGCTCGGCCCGGAACCGGTCCCGGTCCGCAAGGAGCACCTCTCGGGCACGGCCGGCATCGCGCCAGCCCACGACCTCGACCGCCTTGTCCTCGAGCAGCTTGTACGTCTGGAAAAAGTGCTCGATCTCCACCAGCCGATGGGGCCGGATCTGCTCCAGGCGCTCGATGTGCGCCTGGTGCGGGTCGCCCAGCGCGACGCACAGGACCTTGAAGTCGAAGCCCTTCTCGTCGCGCATCTCCAGGCCGCCGACCGGGCGCGCCCAGACGTGGCAGCCGGGGAACGTCGGCTCGTCGATCACGAGCAGGGCGTCGGTGTGATCGCCGTCGTCGGCGCGCGTTTCCTCGATGAACCCGTAGTCGAAGTTGTAGAACACGGCCGACGAGAGCACCCGGTCAAGCCGGAACACGCCGGCGGCCTCGTCGAACTCGTACTTGTTCCGGCTGCCGCGCGGGATCTCGACGACGATCTCGACGACGCCCGGGAAGCGATCACCGTGCCCGCTGACCATGCGCGGAACTCTAGCGGCTGGCCTCGCGGTGGCGTCGCGCTCGCGCGTGGGTTGATCTCATCTGGTCACGGCACGCGCACTGGCCGAAGCCTGCCCGACCGCCTGGCCGTCGACACACGCGATCCGGGACCGAATCAGCCCCCAACGGCTAATGAGGGGACGGTTGGAGCGCCGCCGCTCGGATTCCCGGGTGAGCGTGTCACGAACTGCACAGATGGGAAGAACCGCCAGCCCCGGACCGCGTCCCCCGCCGGCCGCCCTCAGTCGTTGTACAGGCGCTCCTCGATGAGCTTCTCCTGCACCGTCCGACCGTTCGGATCGAAGCACGAGTACTCGAAGTGCTTCTCGAACTCGAGGTCCACGTTGTCCTGGCCGCCGCGATTCTTCTCCACGGACACGATGATCCAGTCCCGGAACCGCTGCGCCTGGTACGGGTTGAACTCGATGTTCACCTTGGCGACGATGTGATACTTCTCGTTGAGGATGAGGATGATGTCGGCCTCGTAGTTGATGGCCGAGCTGCCGCGCAGGTGGTGGTTGCGCAGGCGGGCCGCCTTCAGCCCCTCCTTGTCGGCCGCCACGATCGCGATCATCGGCACGTCTTCCGACAGCGCGACGTCCTTGAGGCCGTTGATCACGTACGTGACCTTCTCGGCCTCGTTCGGGGGCTCGGGGAAGACCGGCACCTTCTGCAGGTAGTCGACCACGACGACCAGCCGGCGGTCGCCCGAAAGCGCCTTGTGCTGCTGGACGAGCTGGCGCATGTTCTCGACCGTGCTCGCGGTCTGCGTGCCGCGGAGCAGGAACAGGTTCTGGCCGTAGCGCGCGATCCGGTCGAGCGACGGCCGGAGCCGCGGGTTCGCCGCGAGCTGGGCCGAGCTCCCGGGCTGACCGCCCTCCGCCATCCACGTCCCGAGGATCTCCTTGCGGACGTCCTGGATCTTGATCGCGCCGGTCTTGTGCGGGAGGTGCGCGAGCGCCGACTCCATCGCGATCAGGCGGTTGAGCAGGTACTGCTCGTCGTGCTCGAAGCAGATGTACAGGACGTTGGCCTGGCCGCCCGACGCGATGTTGCGCGCCATCTGGAGCGCCATCGTCGTCTTGCCCGTGCCCTGCGCGCCGCCGAGCAGGAGGAGCTCGCCCGCGCGAAGTCCACTGCCGATCGTCTTGTCGAGCGGGGTGAAGCCGAGCGGGACGGCCTCGTACTCGCCCACGCGCCCGCCGGAGACCTTCTCGTTGAGGTCGACGAGGACCTCAAGCGCGGAGCGTGGCGCCATGCTGCCGTTCGGTGTGTCGAGCCGCCACGCGGCCCGAGGCTGCACGGGAGATTCGGTGGTCACGACGGAACGGCCTCCCCGGACGGTCGCTGGATCTGGGTGCATGCTAGCACCGGGTCCTGACCATTCTGAGCGCGACGGATGAGCCTGCGAACTGGCCGAAGGTACCTATTACCCCTCCGGGGCCCGGGGGATCAGGCGCGATCCGCGCCGCCGGACAGCCCGGCCAGCTCGTCCCACAGCCGCACGATCGTCCGGGTTCCGGTCTCGAAGTTGCCCAGGTCGAGCCACTCGTTCGGCGCGTGCGCGTTCGACTGCGGCTGGCTGAACCCGAGCAGCACGACGGGCACGCCGAGGACCGCGTCGAACTGCGATGTGACCGGGATCGATCCGCCCTCGCGGATGTACACGGGCTCTCGTCCGAACGTCGCCTCGAGCGCGCGAGCGGCGGCGCGGGTGGCCGGGTGGTCGATCGGCGTCAGGCTGGGCAGGCCGCCGTGGATGTACCGGACGGTCGTGGTGACGCCGGGCGGGGCGATGCGCGCCACGTGGTCGCGCAGCAGCTCGAAGATCCGCTCCGGCTCCTGGTTCGCGACGAGCCGGCAGGACACCTTCGCGTGCGCATGCGCCGGGATGATCGTCTTGGCACCCTCGCCCTGGAAGCCGCCCCAGATGCCGTTCACGTCGAGTGTCGGGCGGGCCCCCTTGCGCTCGAGGACGGTGTACCCGGTCTCGCCGACGAGCGCGGGCACGCCGATCTCGTCGCGCAGGCGGTGGGCGTCGAACGGCAGCGCGGCGATCGCGTCCCGCTCGGCATCGGTGAGCGTGGCGACGTCGTCGTAGAAGCCCGGGATCCTGACCCGGCCGTCCGGGCCCTTGAGCGCGGCGATGATGGTCGCCAGCGCGTTCGCCGGGTTCTCCACCACGCCGCCATAGCCGCCCGAGTGGAGGTCGACGGGCGGCCCCACGACGTCGATCTGCGCATACATGATCCCGCGCAGTCCGACGGTGATGGCGGGGATGTTGCCCTCGAAGAAGCCGGTATCGCTGATGAGCGCGAGATCGGCGGCCAGGCGGTCGCGATTGGCGAGGATCCAGCGCTCGAGGCTTTCCGAGCCGTACTCCTCCTCGCCCTCGAACAGGAAGGTGAGGTTCACCGGCAGCTGCCCCCGGACCGCGAGGATCGCCTCGACGGCGGCGAGGTGCATCACGAGCTGGCCCTTGTCGTCCGAGCTCCCGCGGCCGACGATCCGGCCGTCCCGGACGAACGGCTCGAAGGGCGCCGTCTCCCACAGGTCCACCGGGTCGACCGGCTGGACGTCGTAGTGGCAGTAGACGAGGACCGTCGGCGCCCCCGGCGTCCGATGGATCCGGCCGGTGACGATCGGGTGGAGCTCCGTGGCGACGACCTCGACGTCGTCGGCGCCGATCCTGCGCAGCTCGGCGGCGATCCAGTCGGCCGCGGCTCGCATGTCCGCGGCGTGCTCGGGCAGCGCCGAGACGCTCGGGATCCGCACGAGCTCGAGGAGGCGCTCGAGGCAGGCCTCCCGGGCCCCGGCGAGGAAGGCCTCGATCGCCGGATCGATGGGGGGCGAGGCGGGGACGTCGGGTGCGGCGGGCTCGGTCATCGACCTCCTCCGGGACGAGCGTGCATCGGCCGGACAGCGAAGAACCGCGGGCGCGCGGCCCGCGGTTCCGGTTCGGGTGGCAGGGTCAGGCGGGCTGCGGGCTCGGGTTCGGCTGGGTCACCGGGCCCTGGGTCGTGCCGCCGTCGGTGCCGGGGGCGATGATCCGCGGCGGGGCGCCGTGGAGGTTCTCCTTCGGCGGCAGGTCCGAGAACAGGCTCTCGAAGCCTTCCGCGTCCACCGTCTCCTCGGCGATCAGCTTCTCGGCGAGGGCGTCGAGGCGGTCGCGGTACGTCGTGAGCACCTCGGTCGCGCGCTCGTAGGCACGATCGATGATCGCCCGCACCTCCTCGTCGATCTGCTTCGCGATCTCGTCCGAGTAGTTGCGCTGCTCGCCGATCTCGCGCCCGAGAAACACGAGCTCGTCGCGCTTGCCGAACGAAAGCGGGCCGAGTCGGTCGCTCATCCCGTACTCGGTGACCATCCGGCGGGCGATGTCGGTCGCCTTCTCGATGTCGTTGCTGGAGCCCGTCGTCGTATCACCGAACACGAGCCGCTCCGCGACGTTGCCGCCAAGCAGGCCGGCGATCTTGTCCTCGAACTCGGTCTTCGCCTGGAGGTAGCGATCCTCGGTGGGCAGGGCCATCGTATAGCCGAGGGCCATGCCGCGGCTGATGATCGTGACCTTGTTCACCGGGTCGCACTTCGGGAGGATCCGCTGGACGACGGCGTGGCCGCCCTCGTGGTACGCGATGATCCGCTTCTCGGCATCGGAGATGACGCGGCTCTTGCGCTCCGGCCCGGCGACGATCCGCTCGAGCGCCTCGCTGAACTCCTGCATCCCGATGACCTTCTTGTTCCGGCGGGCGGACAGGATCGCGGCCTCGTTGACGAGGTTCGCGAGATCCGCGCCGGAGAAGCCGGGCGACTGGCGGGCGATCTCCTCGACCGAGATGTTCTTGTCGAGCGGCTTGCCCTTCGTGTGAACCTTCAGGATCGCGACGCGGCCCTTCATGTCGGGCCGGTCGAGGATGACCTGGCGGTCGAAGCGGCCGGGCCGCAGGAGCGCCGGATCGAGCACGTCCGGGCGGTTCGTCGCCGCGACGACGATCACGTTCGTGTTCGTGTCGAAGCCGTCCATCTCGACGAGGATCTGGTTGAGCGTCTGCTCGCGCTCGTCGTGGCTGCCGCCGAGACCCGCGCCACGCTGGCGGCCGACCGCGTCGATCTCGTCCACGAACACGATGCACGGGCTGTTGCGCTTCGCCTGGTCGAACAGGTCGCGCACGCGGCTGGCGCCGACGCCCACGAACATCTCGACGAACTCGGAGCCCGAGATCGAGAAGAACGGCACGCCGGCCTCGCCGGCCACGGCACGCGCCATCAGTGTCTTGCCGGTTCCCGGCGGGCCGACCAGGAGCACGCCGCGCGGGATCCGCGCCCCGAGCGAGTTGAACTTCTCGGGGTACTTGAGGAACTCGACGACCTCCTGGAGCTCCGTCTTGGCTTCGTCGACCCCGGCGACGTCAGCGAACGTGACGACCTGCTTGTTGCCCAGGAACATCCGGGCGCGGCTCTTGCCGAACGACAGGGCCTGGTTGTTCGTGCCCTGGGCCTGGCGCATCATGAAGAAGATGAAGCCGCCGATCACGAGCAGCGGCAGCAGCCCG
>DASSPX010000166.1:0-36223 GCA_035699445.1 Candidatus Limnocylindrales bacterium
GACGACCCGGTAGACGTCGTACCCGCCGCCGCCCGTGGCAAGCCACCGTCCCTCCGCCCAGCGATGCGCAACGGCGTCGACCATCCGCGCGGCAGCCCACTGTGCGGTCGTCGTCACCCGGAGGTGCGCGAGCGGATCCCACGCGTGGGCGTCGGCGCCGTGCTGCGAAACGACGATGTCCGGCCCGAACGAGGCCGCGAGCTCCGGCACGAGCCCGAGCACGACCGGCTGCCACGCCTCCTCGCCGGCGAACGGCTCGAACGGGACGTTGACCGAGGTCCCGGCGGCGGCACCGCGCCCGAGCTCGTCGGGGAAGCCCGTCTCGGGGAACAGGTAGCGGCCGCTCTCGTGGAACGAGATCGTGAGCACCCCGGGATCGTCGAACCAGATCGCCTGGACGCCGTCGCCGTGGTGGACGTCGAGGTCGACGTACAGGACGCGCAGGCCCGCGCGTCGCGCCGCGGCGATCGCGATCGCCGGGTCGTCGTAGATGCAGAACCCCCAGGCGCGCTCGGGCATCGCGTGGTGGAGCCCGCCGCCCGGGTGGTGCGCGTGCCGGACCCGCCCGTCGAGGATCGCGCGCATCGCGGCCAGCGAGCCGCCCGCCACGGCCGCCGCGGCGTCGTGCATGCCGGCGAACGCGGGGTTGTCGGACAGGCCGATCCCCATCGTGCCCGGCAGCCACGGCTCGTCGGAGAACCGGCGCACGGTCTCCACGTACCGGCGGGTGTGGACCCACGCGAGCTCCTCGTCCGTGGCCGGGTCCGGCTCCAGCCCGGGTGTCGCCCCGACGGCCTCGAGCAGCGAGATCCCCGGCCCGAACCGGCGGGGCGTGAGCGGGTGGTGCTCGCCGAAGTCGTAGGCGAGGGAGCGCGGGCCGAAGATGAGCAGCGGGCCCTGGGTGGTTGCCATGGGGTGACGATAGCGGTCCGCCCGGCGTGATCCGGGCCGAGGCCCGCGCTGCGTCGCCGCCACGCAAGCGTCCACGGCATGGCGGGCGCGGCGGCGGGGCGCGATCCCCCGCGGCTCCCGCCACGTCACGCCGGGCGCAGGCATCAGGGGCATCAGTCGCAGAAACGAGGTCGGCGGCACCCGCCATGCATGCCACCGGTGCATGCGTATCGGGAACGGGCGACCGCGGCCGTGCCGCTGCGACGGGCCCTGCCGTGCCCCTGCATGAGCCCCGTGCGGCCGGAGTACCATCGCCGCGATGGACCTCGCGATCATCCTCGTGATCCTGCTCATCGTCGTCGTCGTGTGGCGCGGCCCGAAGACGCTGCCGCTGCTGGGGCGGGCGTTCGGGCAGGGCGTGCGCGAGGCGCGCCGCGAGATCGACGAGCTGCGCACCGACACGGACGAGAGCGCGACGCGTCAGCCAGGCGAGGAACGGCCGCCCTCCGCCTGAGCGCCGCGGGTCGCGTCAGCGCGGCGCGACGACCTCGCTCCGCAGCCAGCCCAGGTAGCCGTCGCTGCCGCGAGCCACCGGCAGCGCGATCAGCTCGGGCTGCCGGTACGGATGGAGCGCCCGGATCCGGGCGGAGAGCGCCGGCCACGCCTCCTCCGTCGTCTTGACCAGCAGCAGCCACTCCGTGGCGACCTCGACGGCGCCCTCCCACCGGTACGTCGACTCGATCGGGCCGAGGACCTGGACGCAGGCCGCCAGGCGCTCGTCGACGAGCGCCTGCGCGATCGACGCGGCGACGCCGCGGTCGTCCACCGTCGTCTGGACCTGCAGGACCCCCGACCACCTGGCCTCCACCTCGTTCACCTCGCTGCAGCAACCTCCGGACGCGGCGGCACACCGGCCGCCGCGGCATGATGCCCCGATGCAGGACCATCCCGCCGTCGAGCGGCCGCGGGCGGAGCCGGTCGTCGCGGGCGACCCGTGGCCGGGGCGGGACTGACCCGAGGTGGAGCCGCTCGATCCCGACCAGCTCGCCGCCTTCACGCGCCGGCCGGAGCCCGGCTCGCACCGGATCACGCTCCGGATCGGGGAGCGCGAGGTGAACACGCTCGCAGACCTTGCGCCGGCGCCCGGGCGGCTCCTGTTCGTGGGTCTGAATCCGTCGCCGGCGAGCGTCGAGGCCGGGCACTACCACCAGGGCGTGTCCGGGCGACCGTTCTGGCGGCACGTGATCGCGGCCGGCATCCTGCCCCGGGGTACGCCGGTCGCCACCGCGGACGACGCGCTGTCGGCGCTCGGGCACGGGCTCACCGACCTGTTCAAGGACCCGACCACGCGCGATCTCGCACCGGACGACGTCCTGCGCGCCGGGGTCGGGCACCTGTGGCAGCGGGTGGCCCTGTGGCGCCCGGCAGCGATCGTGTTCCTCTACCGGCGCGCGGCGGAGGCGGTGGCCGGGCGTCCACTCGACGTGCCGTACGGTGTCCTCGAAGGCGTCGCGCTTGCGGGCCGGCCGTGCATCCTGCTGCCCGACCCGTCGGCCCCCCGGGCGTCGATCGAGGAGGGTGTCCTCATCCTGCGGAACCTGGCGGCATCCCTCCCCCGCTGATCGGCAGCCGGACCTCGACGTCGGCGTACGGCACGGGCGCGCCCGGATCGACCTCCACGACGGCGTACGGGAGCGCCGCCGCGGACCCCGTCGGGGCGAGGATGGGGACGCCCGTGCGCAGCGCGATCCCCTCGGCTCCCGCCGCGCGGTCCGGGCCCGTGTCGGACAGGGCGATCGCCTCGAGCCGGCCGCCGCGCGCCGCGATCGCGTCGTAGATCGCCTCCGCGGCCTCGGGTGCGGGGTCGCCGGGGTCGACGAGGACGACGGCCTCGCGCCCGACGAGCCAGGCGGTCCCGGTCCGGCCGGGCACACCGCCCGCGCCGAACAGGGTGACCGTGGCAATGCCGGGCGCGACGTCCCGGACCTCGGGCGCCCGCCACGAACCGGGTTCGGGCGAGCGCTCCAGCCCGGCCGTGCCGCCGAGGGCGTCGAGCTGCTGGATCGTGACGAACGTGGGCAGCCACAGCCGGACGTCGCCGCGTGCGATGCCGTTCAGAGCGTCACGCGGCCGGACCCAGCGGTGATCGACGACCTCGTCGGCGGCGAACGCCGGCCGGGCGCCGTCGGGCAGCACGGCGACGAAGAACCGGGCGTCGAAGCGGCGGGGCAGCAGCGGCGGCGTGACCCAGCGCGAGAGCGGTCGGAGGGCACGGGTCGACAGACGGACGGGGCGCCCGGCCAACCGGTCGAGGTCGTCGAGGACCTCGGCAAACACCTGCCCCCGTGTGATCGCCCCCTGGACGACCCGCATCGAATCCGCGCCCACCGGCGGGTCGACGAGCAGCACGCCTGCCTCCTCCGCGAGCTCGCGGATCGCCGCGACGTGCACGGCGGCGGCCGTGGTCGGATTCAGATCTCCACCCAGCCGGGCGGCGGCCACGTCAGGCGCGAGGTCCATCCGCCCGACAAGCCCGGCGTCGGCATCGGCGTCGTCGACCGCGCCACCCGGGAACACGTGGACGTCGGCCGCGAAGCGCATCGTCGCCGGGCGCTGCGTGAGGAGCACCTCCAGGCCTCCTCCGCTAGCCGCACGGACGAGCGCGACGGTGGCGGCCAGACGCGGGGTCACGTCGGCGTGCGGAGCGGGCGGCGGGGCCCAGGGCTCCCGCGGGGCGCCGGTCATCGCCGGCGATCGTAGACGGCCTGTGCGTCGTGGGGCGTGGACGCTCCGCAATTGCTCACGTGCCGTATTGCATCCGGTCGCTGCGACGAGTAGCGTCGGTCGTCCGAGCGCCGGGGAAGTGGGAGGCCGGTCGTGGGTGCATCCGTGTCCCGGGGTCGCGAGGGGCGCGACACGTTCCGGGTTCCCGCGCGGAGTCGGCTCCGTGCCCTCCTGCTCGCCTGGGCGGTCCTTGCGCTCGTGGCCGGCCCGGTCGCCGCCGCAGAACCGGTCGACGGTGCGGCGAGCGGCAACGAGAAGGTCAAGCTGCTGGTCGCGTTCGAGCGCCGGCCGGGTGACGCGGAGATCGGCCGCCTGCGGGCCGCCGGCGCACGGATCCGCGACCGGTTCAGCCTCGTGCCCGCCGTCGCGATCGAAGTCCCGGAGCGGGCTGCGGCCGCGATCCGGCGCCAGCCCGGCGTGGCGGTGGTCGAGCCGGACGGCCGGATCGTCGCCCTCGATCATGGACCGGACACCGGCGACCACGAGTACGAGAACGCGTGGGGCGTCGAGCACATCGGCGCACGCGTCGCCCACCAGGCGGGCGTGACCGGCACCGGCGTGAAGGTCGCGGTCATCGACACGGGCATCGACTACGTCCACGACGATCCCGATGACAACCCCTATGTCGTCGACCCGGAGTTCCTCTCGAACTACCGCGGCGGGATCGACATCTTCAACGGCGACGCCGACCCGATGGACGACAACGGCCACGGGACGCACGTCGCCGGAATCCTCGCCGCCGAGAAGAACGGCTACCTCGTGGCGGGCGTCGCCCCGGGCGTGGACCTGTACGCGGTGAAGATCCTCAACGCAGCCGGTGAGGGCGACTACTCGCACCTCATCGCCGGCCTCGAGTGGGCCGTGGCAAACGACATGGACGTCGTGAACATGAGCGTCGGCGGGCACGAGGTGTCACAGACGCTCGCCAACGCCGTCGCCGCGGCACATGCGGCGAGGGTCACGATGGTCGCCGCCTCGGGCAACGTCGTGGATCTGATCGAGATGTTCCTCGGATGCCCGGTCGTCTACCCGGCCGCCTATCCGCAGGTCCTGTCGACGACGTTCACGAACCCGAGCAACGCCCTGACCGGCTTCTCGTGCACCGGCCCGGAAGTCGACGTTGCGTCGCCCGGGGACGGTGTCTTCTCGCCCGTCCCGGTGGGCACGTGCCAGTTCTGCACCGAATACGGCTACAACAGCCTGAGCGGCACGTCGATGGCCTCGCCGCACCTGGCCGGGCTTGTTGCGCTGCTGCTCGACGCGGGCCTCGCGGACGCCGGCAGCGCCGGTTTCCTCGACGACCTCCGGACGACCATCTGCGGCACGGCCGATCCCGGCTGGGGGGTCCAGTCCGGGCTCGGCGGGTCGACGCCGATCACGCCCTCCGACCCGCGCTACGCGAACTGGTTCGGGTGCGGCGTGATCGACGCCGACGAGGCCGTGCTCTCGATCCTGCCCGCCGGCAACCGCCCGCCGTTCGCGGTCGACGACACCGCCAGCACGAGCGCGGCCACGCCCGTGACGGTGGATGTCCTCGCGAACGACACGGACCCCGACGCGGACGCGCTCGACGTGCTGACCGCGGGGCCGGCGGCGAACGGCGCCGCGGTCGTCAACGCCGACAACACGGTCACCTACACGCCGAACGGCGGCTTCTCGGGCACCGACACGTTCAGCTACACCGTGAGCGACGGCTCGCTCGACGACACCGGGACGGTGACCGTCACGGTGGCCCCAGCGCCGCCCCCGAACCAGCCGCCGGTCGCGAACGGCGACACGGCCTCGACCGCCGAGGACGTGGCGGTGAGCGTGGCCGTGCTGGCGAACGACAGCGATCCGGACGGCGGATCGGTGACCCTCGTCGGCGTCACGGCCGCGCCGTCCAACGGTGCGGCGACGGCGAATGCGGACGGGACCGTCACGTATGTCCCGAGCGCGAACTGGAGCGGCACCGATTCGTTCGGCTACCAGATCAGCGACGGCGCGGATACCGCGTCGGCGACGGTGTCGGTGACGGTGGCGCCGGCCGACGACCCGCCCGCCGCCGCCAGCCGGTCCGCGACCACGACCGCCGGGACGGCGGTGACGATCACGCTCACGGGCACGGACGTCGACACGTGCGAGCTCACGTTCGCGACGTTCACGCTGCCCGCGTCGGGGGTGCTCGGCACGCTCGGGAACGCCGCGTGCGTCGCCAACGCTGCCGGCGGGACGGACACGGCGACCGTGGTCTATACCCCGAACGCCGGATTCACCGGCACGGACTCGTTCACGTACCAGGTGGCTGACCTCACCGGCCCGAGCGCTCCGGCGACCGTGACGATCACCGTCAACCCGCCGGCTCCGCCGCCGTCGACGCACCACGTGGGCGACCTCGACAGCTCCCGGACGCTGGGCTCGAAGAACTGGTCGGCGACCGTGACGATCCTTGTCCATTCCGGCGGCGACGCCGCGCTCCCGGGCGCGGTCGTCACGGGCAGCTGGAGCGGCGCCGCGACCGGCTCCGCGTCGTGCACGACCGGCTCGACCGGCGTGTGCACGCTGACGAAGGCGAACCTGAACAACCGCAAGACGTCGATCACGTTCACCGTCACGAGCGTGACCCTGGCCGGATCGACCTACCAGCCGTCCGCGAACCACGACCCGGACGGCGAATCGAACGGGTCGTCGATCGTCGTCCTGCGCTGAGGCTTCAGAGGTCGAGCTCGTAGCCCTGGAGCTCGACCCCCGGCGTCGGGGTGAAGTCGCGGTCGGGCGCACGGCGGAACCCGAGCCGGCGGTACAGCGCGTGCGCCGGCGGGTTGTCGGCCCGCACGACGAGCGTCAGCCGGCGGGCACCGGCCGCCCGGGCGCGCTCGATGGCGGCGAGCATGAGCGCGCGGCCCACCCCGCGCCCTTGCCGCCGGGGATCGACGCCCAGCATCCGGATGCCGGCCTCGCCGGGCCGCTCGGTCTCCGAGTACGGTCCACCGGGACCGGGCACGAGCGTCAGGCAGCCGGCGAGCTCGCCATCGAGCAGCGCAACGAGGATCGTGCACGTGCGCGCCCGGTCCGCGACGTCGGCGACGTGGTCGAGGTAGGCACGGCTGGGCGCGTCGAGCGTCGCCGGGTCGTCATCGCCCCGGTACGCGGCCTGGACGATCGCACCCGCCGCGGCCCACTCCTCCGGCCGTGCCTCGCGCACGACCGGCGCGCGATCGGCCGGCTCGAGCACGCGCGACGCCCCGGGCGAGGTCACGCGCCGGCGACCGCCGCGAGCTCGGCCTCGAGCGCCGCCGCGTCGGTGACTGGCAGGCGGCACGCGAACCCCCGGCAGACGTACGCCGTCGGCCGCCCGTCGCGTCTCGTCCGGTCGCGGAGCAGCGGCACCGCCGAAGCCTCCGGAGCCCCGGATCCGGCCAGCACGAGCGACGGCCGGTATGGGAGCACGGTGGCGGCCGCCAGCTCGGTCGTGCCGGGCTCGTCCAGGGTGCCGACGATCGCGACTTCCGCGACGGGCGCGTGCGCGAAGTCAAGCGCGGCGAGCCACTGGGCGAACCCCGTGGGATACCGGGCGAGGAGATCGCCCACGGTGGCCAGCGCGGACTCCGCGGCGTCGCGATATCGGCCGTCGCCCGTGAGCGCGGCGAGCCGGAGGAGCACGGTGGTCGCCATCGCGTTCCCGGACGGCGTGGCGTTGTCCTGGATGTCCTTCGGCCGCACGACGAGCGCCTCGGCATCGGCCGCCGTGTCGAAGAAGCCGCCCGCGGGATCCGCGAACCGCCCGAGGATCGTGTCGGCAAGTTCGCGCGCGGCGGTGAACCAGCGCTCCTCGAACGTCGCCTCGTACAGCGCCAGCAGCCCATCGGCGAGGTTCGCGTGGTCCTCGAGGACGCCGTCTGCGGTCGCCCGGCCGTCCTTCCACGAGCGCCGGAGCCGGCCGTCCGCCACGAGCCGTTCGAGGACCAGTCCCGCCGCCTCGCGCGCCGCCGCGACGTAGCGGTCCGCGCGCAGGTCGCCGGGGAGCGCGGCGCGGACGATCCGGGCGGCATCCGCGAGCGCGCCGATCGCGAGCCCGTTCCAGCCGGCGAGCACCTTGTCGTCGCGGGCCGGCTGGGGGCGCCGGTGTCGGTGCTCGAGCAGGCGTGCGCGGGCCGCGGCGAGCCGCGCGGCAACCTCCTCCGGCGCGATCCCGGCAGTCGACGCGACGGCGGCGTCGTCTCGCACGCGTGACAGGATCGTCCGGCCCTCCCAGTTCCCCGCCGGCCCGACGCCGTACGCCGCCGCGAACATGTCCGCGTCCGCTCCGAGGACGTCGCGGATCTCCTCGAGCGTCCAGACGAACGTGCCGCCCTCCTCGCCCTCGGTGTCCGCGTCCTGGCTCGCCGCGAAGCCGCCGTCCTCGGTACGCAGCTCGCGCAGGAGGTAGTCCAGCGTCGCGGTCGCGACGTCCAGGTAGCGCGGGTCCCGCGTCGCGGCGTACGCGTGCCCGTACACGCGGGCGAGCTGGGCGTTGTCGTACAGCATCTGCTCGAAGTGGGGCACGAGCCAGTCCGCTGTCGTGCTGTAGCGGTGGAAGCCGCCACCCAGCTGGTCCCGGATCCCGCCGTCGGCCATCGCGTCGAGCGAGCGGCGCGCGATCGCGAGGGGCCGGGCGTCGCCGGTGGCCGCGTGGCGCCGGAGGAGGAGCTCGATCGTCATCGGCTGGGGGAACTTCGGCGCTCCGCCCCAGCCGCCGTTCGTTCCATCGAATGACTGCTCGATCGCGGCGGTCGCGACGTCGAGCGTCGCCGCCGCCGGCAATCCGGTCCCGCCCGCGCCCGTTCGGCTGGACGCCGCGATCGCCTCGACCAGCCGCGAGCCCGCCCCCTCCACCCCGACCCGATCGCGCTGCCATGCCGCGGCGACCCCCTCGAGGACCTGCCGGAAGCTCGGCATGCCGTGACGGGGCGTGTCGGGAAAGTACGTGCCACCGAAGAACGGGCGCCCGGCGGGTGTGAGGAACACGCTCATCGGCCAACCACCCGACCCGGTCATCGCCTGGACCGCGGTCATGTAGATCTGGTCGAGGTCCGGGCGCTCCTCGCGGTCCACCTTGATCGGGATGAAGTGCTCGTTCAGGAACGTGGCGGTCGCCTCGTCCTCGAACGACTCGCGCTCCATGACGTGGCACCAGTGGCAGGCGGCATAGCCGATCGAGAGGAAGATCGGGCGGTCGAGGAGCTTCGCGCGCGCCAGGGCGTCCGGCCCCCACGGCCACCAGTCCACGGGGTTGTGGGCGTGCTGGAGGAGATACGGGCTCGTCTCCCCGGCGAGCCGGTTGGCGGGACGCGGGTCCGACATCGATGAAGCGTAGTCCCGGCCAGTTCCCCGGGTCGCGGAGCGGGTCCCGAGACGCTCCGGTGGCCTCCGGCGAGTACCGTGATCAGGACTGCAAGGGTGTGACCCACGTCCGAGATGCGCGCACCCTTGCCCCCGCGCCCCGCATGTGATGCCATCGAGCCGTGCCTGCCGATCGCTTCCGGATCCTCCTCGTCGCCCCGCCGCTCCTGCCCGTGCCGCCCCCCTCGTACGCGGGGACGGAACGGGTGATCGCCGTGCTCGGCGAGCAGCTGCACGCCCGCGGGCACGAGGTCGCCCTCGTCTCGAGCGGCGATTCGGAGGTCCCGTACGAGCACATCCCGACCGTCGAGCAGAGCCTGTGGTCGTCCGGCTATCGAGGCGACGTCGCCTCCTACATGCAGCACACGACCGCCGTGGCGTGGCGCGAGGCCCACCGGTTCGACCTCGTCCACGCCCACCTCGAGAACCACTCGTTCCTGCTCGCCCGCTACGCGCCGGTGCCCGTCGTCACGACGCTCCACGGCCGCCTGGACGCTCCGGGGATGCCGGAGCTCCTGGGGGCCTTCACCGACGTGCCGCTCGTCGCGATCAGCAGGAGCCAGCGCCGCTGGTATCCCGACCAGAACTGGGTCGCGACGATCCACCACGGTCTGCCGCTCGACTCGATGCCGTTCTCGGAGCGCCACGGCGAGTACCTCGCGTTCGTCGGGCGCTCGACACCCGAGAAGGGAATCGCCGAAGCGGTCGAGCTGGCCCGCCGGACGAAGCTTCCCCTCCGGATCGCGGCCAAGGTGTACGACGACAAGGAGAAGGCGCACTTCGACGCGGTCGTCACGCCGGCGGTCGACGCCGGGCTCGCGACATTCCTCGGCGAGCTCGGACCCGAGCAGCGCGACCCGCTGTATGCCGGAGCACGGGCGACGCTCATGCTCGGGGGGTGGCCGGAGCCGTTCGGGCTGGTGGCGATCGAGTCCATGGCCACCGGCACCCCGGTCATCGCCCGCCGGGCGGGGGCGCTCACGGAGACGATCGAGCACGGCGTCACCGGGTTCCTCGTGGACGACGTGAACGAGGCCGAGCTGGCCCTGGAGCGCGTGGCTGATCTCGACCGCGCCCTGATCCGCGCGAAGACGCTCGAGCGATTCAGCGTCGAGCGGATGACCGACGAATACGAGGCGGTCTACCGCCAGCTCGTCCGCGCGCCGTCCGCGAGGCGGGTCGCGGAGGCCGCGCTGCCGGGATAGCGGACGGGCGCGGCGGGCGGTGGCGCAGGGGCCCCGGCGGCAGATGCTGCCCGGGCACCGCCAGCCGGTCGAGCTCGCCTGGGTTGCGGCGATGCACGACGGGTGGAGCACCAATCCACGCACGCAGTCGTGCCCGGTGATGCCGCGCGGGCATGAGCCGGGGTGCCGGCGAATCCGCCGCGCACCTCGACCGGCAGGAGCGGCGTACCCTGCCCGTCATGGCCCCGACATCCCGCGCCGGCGCCTCCACCTCGCGGCGGCGAGCCCCGGCCGAGCCGCCCGCCCGCCTCCCTGCGCCGGATCTGGACCCGGTCCACGACCCGGGACCCGACGCCGCCCGGGCCCGCCTGGAAGCAACCCTGCTCGAGGACGCCGCCGTCGAGCCGCTCGAGCTGCCGGGCAGCCAGCGCGTCCGCGTCGGGACCGCCAGCTGGACCGACCCCACGATGACCGCTCCAGGCGTGTTCTACCCGCGCGACGCCGCTACTGCGGAGGAGCGGCTGCAGTACTACGCCTCGCGCTTCCCGGTGGTGGAGGTGGACGCGACGTACTACGCGCTTCCGTCCCGCCGGCTCGCCGAGCTCTGGGTGGAGCGAACCCCGCCGGACTTCGTCTTCGACATCAAGGCCCACGCGCTGATGACCGGACAGCCGACGGAGACGCGCCGGCTCCCCAAGGCGATCCGCGAGGCGCTGCCCGAGCCGCTCGCGGAGAAGCCGCGCATCTATGCCAGGGACCTGCCCGACGAGCTGCGGGACGAGGTCTGGGCGCAGTTCGCGGACGGCCTCGCGCCGCTGGCGGAGGCCGGCCAGCTGGGCGCCGTGTTCCTCCAGTACCCGCGCTGGTTCTTCACCGGCTCCGAGCAGCGCGACCAGATCCGCGAGGCCCGGGAGCGCCTCGCGCGCCACGGACTGCTCGCCGCCGTCGAGTTCCGGAACGCCACCTGGTTCAACGAGAAGAACCTCGACCGGACGCTCCGGTTCCTCGAGGACGAGCGGGTCCCGCTCGTCCTCGTCGACGGGCCGCAGGGGTTCAGAAGCTCTGTCCCGCCGATCGTCGCGACGACCCATCCGGACCTGGCCATCGTCCGCTTCCACGGCCGCCGGACGGCGACCTGGGAGGCGATGGAGGGCCGGCCCACGGTCGAGCGGTTCCGCTACCTGTATGACCGCGACGAGCTCGCCGAATGGGTGCCGCGCATCACCGAAGCCGCCCGTCAGGCGAGGGACACCCACGTCCTCATGAACAACTGCTACGCGAACTACGGCTCCACGAACGCGCGCGAGCTCGCGGCGATGCTCGCGGAGGAGCTCGCGAGCTGGCGGCACGACGGCGGCCAGAGCGCCCCCGGCGGCTCGACGGTCGACGCGGACTGAGCCGATGCCGACGGCTCGCGTCACCGGGTTCCTTCCGAGCACCCACGGGTTCCGGTTCGCGAACCGCTTCCCGCCCGGCCCCACGATTCGGCTGGGGTTGTTCGATCCGCGCGTCCTGGGCATCGGCGACGCGGCGGCGGGCCTCTGCGGCGGCATGGTCCTCACCGTTCGCGACCTGTTCGAGGCCGGCATCGCGGTGCCGTCGGGCGACGTGCCGCCCGCCAACGGCAGCGCCAGGTTCGTCGCGCTCGTCCGGCGCCAGGTGCAGTCGCTCGACTGGCTCCGCGTGCCGCTCCGCTACTTCGATCTCCAGGCGTTCCGACCCGACCCGCCCACGGCGTGGTCGCGGCGGCTCGGCCGGCTGCCGGCCCGCGTGCCCTCGATCCAGCAGGAGTGGCCGCGCATCCGGTCGGACATCGACGCCGGCCGCCTGACGGTGGTCGGGCTCATCCGCGTGAGCGGCATGTCGCCGATGGCGCTGGTCCGGAACCACCAGGTCCTCGCCTACGCGTACGACGACCAGCCGGGCGAGCTCACGGTCCACGTCTACGACCCGAACCATCCCGGCCGGGACGATGTGGCGCTCCGGGCGACGTTCCTCGCGGACCCGTCGCTGCCGCCCGAACGACGAGTCGCGCTCGCGCAGTCCACGGGCGAGCGGCTGCTGGGGTTCTTCCGCCAGCCCTACCCGCGGCCCGGTCCCCTGACCGCCTGGCGCTGAGCACCTGGTCGCCGATGCCCGGCCACGCTGCGCTCGACAGGATCCTTGCCCTGCTCGTGGTCGCGCTCGTGTCCACGGGGATCGCGTCGCTCTGGGCGGGCCGTGCCGCCGACGCCTGGGTGTTCGTGTTGCACGGGGTCCTTGCGGCGATGCTCGCGGTCGCGGTCGCGGTCAAGGTCCGGCGGTCGGTGCCCCGCGCGGCCCGGGCAGGCCGACCGGGACGGCTCGCCCTCGGCCTCGCCGTGACCGCCGCCGCCGCCGGCGCGCTCACGGCTGGGTACCTGTGGGTCGCGGCCGGCACGCTCGTCTGGCTCGACGTCCCGTCGCTCGGCCGCTGGACCGTGCTGACGCTCCACGCCTGGATCGGGCTCGTGCTCGTTCCGCTCGTGGCCCTCCACCTGCTGCCGACCCGCTTGCGGCTGCTCAGGCCCCGCATCGACCGTGGACCCGGCGGATTGCGCATCTCGCGGCGGACGGCGCTCGGCGCCGGAGCGCTCGCGTCGATCGGGGCGGCCGCGTGGGCGGGCGGCATCGTCGTCGAGCGGCTCCGGGGTGGGGCCACGCGCTTCACGGGCTCGCGCTGGTTGCCCGACGGCTCGCTGCCGATCCCGACGACGTTCCTGGGGGAGCCCCTGCCGGCCGTCGACGCGGCGCGGTGGCAGCTCGCGGTCGAGCGCGGTGACGAGCTCGTCGCCAGCTTCGACCTCGCACGGCTCCGAGCGCTCGGCACCGTCGAGACCACGGCCGTGCTCGACTGCACGTCCGGGTGGGCCGTCGAGTGCCGCTGGCGCGGCGTCTCCCTGGCGGCGGTTCTCGCCTCGGCGGGCCTGCCCGTCATCCCCGACGACGCGCGCGTGGAGGTCCGATCGATCACCGGCTGGTCGACGACCCTCGCCGCCCCCGATGCCCGGCGCGCGCTCCTCGCGTGGGAGGTGGAGGGCGAGCCGCTCCCCATCGCGAACGGCGCTCCGATCCGGCTCGTCGCGCCCGACCGGCGGGGCCTCGAGTGGGTGAAGTGGGTCGGCCGGATCCGGCTCGGGTGATCGGCGGGTGATCAGGAGGTAATCAGCGGGCGATGAGCTGATCGACGGGCGCGTCGTCGTCGGTCAGCGGTCGGGCGCCAGCCGTGAACCGGTCGAGGTCGGCCGCCTCCGCGAGCACCACCGTTCCCGGGCCGTCTCCGCGGGCGCCGGCCCGTTCCTCGAGCGCCGCCGCGTCGATCGGCCGGTGGGACGCCACGAGGACGACGTTGCCGCCGGCATCACCACCCAGCGCGGCGGGAGACGCGACGACCGCCAGGTGGGCGAACCGCTCGCGCAGCGTCGCGACCTCGGCGCGAACAAAGAGCAGGCGGGGGCCGTCGATGAGGTTCAGGACGTACGGACCGTCGTCCCGCAGCACGCGATCGACCTCGGCGAGGAACTCGCGCGTCGTGAGGTGCCACGGCACGGACAGTCCGCCGAAGGCGTCGCCGACGACGAGATCGAACGCCCCGTCCGGGAGCGCGCGGATCGAGAGGCGGGCGTCGCCGGCGATCACGCGGAGTCGCTCGGACTCGACCAGTCCGAGCGCGTCCCGCGCTGTCGCGACGACGACCGGGTCGAGCTCGAGGACGGTGTGCCGGCTCGCCGGGGCAGCCGCGAGCAGATGGCGCGGGAACGAGAAACCGCCGCCGCCGACGTGGAGGACGTCGGCATCGCCGCGCGTGCGATCGAGCACCGGCACCGCGGCATCCGCAAACCGGCGGACGTAGCCGAACTCGAGGTCGAGCGGGTCGGCGAGGTCGACGTACGCGTGCCGCACGCGGTCGAGGACGAGCGTCCGGCCGCTCGGGCGCGCGGGATCGACCACGACCGCGATGCAGTAGTACGCGGATTCGCGGTCGCACGGCCCGGGCGGGAGCATCGCCGCACCGCCCGCGACGGCCGTCGCCAGGAGCGCGAGCGGCGCGCCCGGGATGCGGCCCGACACCCATCGCCGCACGCCGATCCCGAGCGCGATGAGCAGCACGCCGACCCCGACGATCAGCACCCGCGTGGGCACCAGGCCCAGCAGGACGAACCCGGTGAGGAACGTGCCCAGGATCGCGCCGACCGTGCCCGCCGCGCTCAGCCGCCCGACGATCGACCCGCTCGTGGCCACGTCGCGCAGCGTCGCGCGCACGACGAGCGGGGCGGCCGCGGACAGGATCGCCGCCGGGACGACGAAGCCGGCAGCGGCGAGAAGCACGATCGACCCGAACCCGGTGCCGGCGCCCGCCGCGCCGACGAGCGAGACGATCGGCACGCTCGCGATCGCGGACAGCCCGCCGAGCACGAGCGTCGGACCGACGAGCGGCGCGGGCGGGCGAGCGTCCGCGATCCGCCCGCCCAGCCAGGCACCCGCGGCGATGCCCGCGAGGATCACGCCGATGATCCCGGTGTACGTCGCAAGGCTCACCCCGACGTACGGCGCGAGCAGCCGTCCGGCCGCGATCTCGAGCACGAGCACGCTGCCCGAGGCGAGGAACGTGATCGACGCCGCGGCGCCCGGGCCGAACCCGGACGACACCGGGTCGCGGGTCACGCCGGCGCGGCGCTTCCCGGCGCGTCGCCGCCGGCCGTCGGCTCGGGCGCGGCATCCGGGTCGATCGGGAGGCCGAATCCGAACTCGGAGCCACCGCCGTCGCGGGCACGCGCCCACATCCGGCCGCGCATCGCCTCGACGAGCGCACGGCAGACGAACAACCCGATCCCGGCACCGGGGGCGTGGCGCGTCGCCTCGGGCGCGCGGAAGTAGAGCTCGAACAGCCGGTTCGTGGGCACGTCGGGGAGGCCCAGGCCCTCGTCGAGCACGCGGACCGTCACCCAGCCCTCCTCGCCCGATACCTGCACCTCCACCCGGCCGCCGGACGGGCTGTACTTCGCGGCGTTCGAGACGAGGTTGCGGACCACCTGCTCGACCGACACCGGGTCGCCGACGGCGACCGGCAGGTCGTCCGCGATCGTCACCTCGAGCCCGTGCCCCGGCCAGCGCTCCGCTTCGGAGGCGACGACCCGCCGGACGAGGCGCCCGAGCGCGAGCGGCTCCACGTCGAGCTCGAGCAGCCCGCCCTCGACCCGGCTGAGGATCAGCAGATCCTCCACCATCCGGCGCAGCCGGTCCGCCTCCGCCTCGATGTCCGCAATCAGCGCCGCGCGCTCGGCCGTCCCCAGCTCCGCGTGACGCGCGCGCAGGACGTGGCTCATCCCGTAGATCGTGGTGATCGGGGTCCGGAGCTCGTGGCTGACCACGCCGGTGAACGCGTCGCGCAGCTCGCGGTGCAGCCGCTCCGCGGCGATCCGCGCGGCCAGGTCGATCGGGCCGGCAAGCGCCGCCGCCACCGTCCGGAGCAGCGAGACGTCGTCCTCGCCGAACGCGTCCGGGAGCGTCGAGTCGACCTCGAGCAGGCCGATCCCCTCGCCACGGCGCGGGATCGGAACCGCCAGCCAGGATCGCATGCCCACGCGCGCGGCCGCCCCGGCCGGCGTCACGTCCGACCCCCGGAAGTCCGTGATGAGCACGGGCTCGAGACGCTCCACGACCCGCCAGCTGCGCCCGGTCCCCCGCGCCAGCCGCTGCCCGATGGCCTCGTCGACGAACGGTCCCACGGCCGCCCGGATGACGAGCTCGTCGCCGTCGACGAGCGCGATCGAGCCGCCGGTGAACGCGACCACCCCGCGCAGCCGGTCGAGCGCGGCGTGGAGGATGTCGTCCAGCTCGAGGGTGCCCGCGGCGGCCGCCGCGATGTCGAGCACGAGCTCCGCGGTCGCGAGCCTGCGGTCGGCGAGCGCGGCGGGCGACAGCTCCGGGCTCGCGGGTACGCCGGACCGGCCGGGCTCGGTGTCGCCGGGCACGCTCGTGGTCACGCGCTGGAGCCTACTCGGGCCGTCACAGCGCGGGGAGGTCCTGCTCGTCGGTCTGGACCGCCGCGAACGGGTCGCCGATCGCCTCGACCCGCTCGACGGCGTCGCGGATCGTCCAGCGATCGCTGCGCAGCGCGGGATCGTCCAGCTCCGACCATCCGATCGGCATCGAGACCGGCGCACCCGGTCGCGGGCGGACGGCGTACGGGGCGACGAGCGTCTTGATCGCGGCGTTCTGGGTGTAGTCGAGGCGCGCCTTGCCGCCACGGTTCGCCTTCGACCACTCCCAGCTCACGAGGTCGGGCACGGTGGCACCGATCGCCCGCGACAGCTTCTCCACCCACGCCGAGGTGTCCGCGTACGTGTACTTGCCGCGCACGATCGGGATCCACGCCTGGATCCCGCGCGACCCGGTCGTCTTCGCGTACGCGCGGACGCCAAGGTGCCCGAGGGCGGTCCGGTAGAGCCGCGAGAGCGTGAGCGTCTCGTCCCACGTCGTCCGCGGGCCGGGATCGATGTCGATGAGCGCGAACGTGGGGATCCACGGGTCATGGATCGTGGACGTCCAGGCATGGATCTCGAACGCCGCGAGGTTGGCCAGGAAGGCGAGCGTCGCGACGCGGTCGGCCACGAGGTGGTCGTTCGCCTCGCGGTCCTCCCGCTCCCGGAAGCCGGTCTCGTGCCAGATCGTCAGCCACTTCGGCGCGGAATCGGGCATGTCCTTCTGCCAGAACCCCGGCCCGCCGGCGCCGTTCGGGTAGCGGTGGAGGTTGAGCGGCCGGTCGACGAGATGGGGCAGGAGCACGGGCGCGATGCGGGTGAAGTAGCGGATCAGCTCGCGCTTCGTGGTCGCCGGCTCGTCGCTGCCCTCCCGGGGCGGGAACAGGACCTTGTCGAGGTTCGTGAGCTTGAGCGTCTCCCCGCCCACCTCCCACACGCCCTCGTTGCCGAGCGCGTCGAGCGCGGCGAGCTCCTCGGGGGTTGCCCGGTCGGGCAGTCGCCGGGCGGCGGGGGTCGATGACCGGCCTGCGGTCGAGGCCGGCGCAGCCGCGAGCGACCGCTCGAGCGTGCGGTCGACCCGCTCGGGGTCCACGGCACGCTCGCGGACCACCTCGAGCGGGTCGCGATCCGGCTGGATCCCCTTGTACGACGACTGCCGGACGAGCCCGTCCCGCGACCAGCCACCGAGCTCGGCACGGATGACGAGCTCCGGGCGGACCCACCGGACGTTCGCGAGGTCGCCGCCCCAGCGTCCCCGGTAGTCGGCTGGCGGCGGCGGGTCGAACGGCGGCGCGTCGGTCGCCAGCGCGTCGAGCCGGGCGCGAAGCTCGCGTCGGTCACGGGCGTCGAACCCGGAGCCCACCTTGCCGCTGAACCGCAGGCGCCCGTCCTCGTACACGCCCACGACGACGGCCCCGAGGTCCCTCGCGCTCCCCTCCCCGGGCGTCCAGCCACCGACCACGAGCTCCTGCTCCGGGCGCACCTTCAGCTTGAGCCACGCCTGGACGCGGCGGCCGGGCTCGTACCGCGAGCGCCGGTGCTTGGCCACGATCCCCTCGAGGCGCTGGGCGGCTGCCGCCTCCCAGAACGCCCGACCCTCGGTCTCGATGTGGGCGGCATAGCGCACCCGTCCGGTCTCACGCAGGACGAGCCGCAGGAGCTTCTTTCGCTCCTCGAGCGGGACGTCGAGCAGCAGCCGGCCGTCGAGGTAGAGCAGGTCGAAGGCCTGGTAGACGAGATCCGCGCGGCGGCCCGAGCGGTACGCGGTGATCCGCTCCTGGAGCAGCCCGAAGTCGGGCCGGCCGGCCTCGTCGAGCGCGACGACCTCGCCGTCGACGATCGCCTCGCGGGCGTCGATCCAGCGCGGCGGGGAGAGGAGCCTGGGGAAGTACGTCTCCGCGTCGTTGCCGTTGCGCGTGTACAGCCGCACCTCCCCATCGCGGACGACCGCCTCGACCCGGTAGCCGTCCCACTTCACCTCGAACAGCCAGTCCTCGTCACGGAACGGTCGCGAGCCGAGCGTCGCCTTCATCGGCTCGAGGTAGTCGGGCATCGGCGCCTCGCGGGCGGCGGACAGGTCGATCCCGGCCTCGTCCGCCGGTGCCTTCGAGACCCAGATCGCCGGGGCGTTCGCCTTCACCTCGTCGTTCGTGCGGCCGCTCTTGACGCTCTGCGGGTGCTCCTCGGCATCCCAGCCCGGCTGGGCGTACTCGTCGCGCTTGTGGATGAGCAGCCACTGCTCGCCCTCGTCGTCCTCGAAGGCAGTCCGCGGCGCGGCGCCCGGCCGACGCGAGGTCCGGACGATCGTGAACCGCCCGCGGAGCTTCTCGCCGTGGAGGACGAACTTCAGCTCGCCGTTGCGCACGGCCGCGCCGGGATCGGGCGTCTCCTCCTCGGGCTCCCACGTGCCCCAGTCCCAGACGATGACGTCGCCGGCCCCGTACTGCTTCGGAGGGATCACGCCCTCGAAGTCGAAGTACTCGAGCGGGTGGTCCTCGACGTGGACCGCCATCCGGCGTTCCTTCGGGTCGAGCGTCGGGCCCTTCGGGACGGCCCACGAGACGAGCACGCCGTCGAGCTCGAGCCGGAAGTCGTAATGCAGGCGGGTCGCCCGGTGGCGCTGCACGACGAAGCGGCGGCGACGGACCGCGGACGCGGCCGCAGCGGCTGGATCGCCGCCGGGCTCGGGCGTCTTCGAGAAGTCGCGCTTGCGGCGGTATTCCTCCAGCGGCATCGCGGCTGTCCGGCGTCCCGTGCGTCAGGCCCCGGCCACCGCGGGTGCGGCCGCCGAGCGCCCTCTCAGGCGGTCTTGCGTCGCCGGGCCGGCTTCACCTCGGCCGGCTCCTCCGCCGCCCTGGCACCGCGCCCGCTGCGCGCCTCCTTGGCGGGCGTCTTCCGGTCGGCGTCTCCGGCCTTCGTCCGCGCGGGTCGCCCCGCGCGCTCGCGCTTCGCCTCGGCCACCGAGACCGGCGGCTCGCCCTTCGTCCCGGTCGCCGCCTTCACCGAGGCCTCGAGGAGCTTCATGAGATCGACGAGGTTGCCGGTCTCCTCGACCGGCTCGGGCGCGACGACCTCCTGGCCCTCGATCTTCGCCTCGATGACCTTGAGCAGCGCCTCGCGGTACTCGTCCCGGTACCTCGCAGGATCGAACTCGCCCGTCATCGCCTCCACGAGCTGCTCCGCCATCTTCAGCTCGGACTCCTTGAAGTCCGGTGCCTCCTCGGGCAGGTCGAGCTCGTCGGCGGCCCGGATCTCGTCCGGCCAGTGGAGCGTGGTCAGGAGCATCGTGTTCTCGAACGGGTCGAGCGCGGCGAGCGCCTCGCGGTCCTTGATCACGACCTTGCAGATCGCCGTGAGGTTGCGCCGCTCGAGGACCTCGCGCAGCAGGTAGAACGCCTTCCGCCCGATCTTGTCGGGCTCGATGTAGTACGCCTGCTTCATGAACCGGGTGTGCTCGTCGGTGCCGTCGTCGCGCGGGGCGAACTGCTCGATCTCGATCGAGCGAACGGTCTTGAGCGGGACCTTCTCGAGGTCCTCGTCGGTGATCACGACGTACTGGTCGGGCGCGTACTCGTAGCCCTTCACCGTCTCCGAGCGCGAGATGACCTTCTCGTCGGCGGGGCACCAGATCTTCATGTTGATCCGCGTCAGGTCCGTCTCGTGGAGCATGTTGAAGCGGATCGCGTAGTCGGACTCGGTGGCGACGTACAGCTTGACCGGGATGGTGACGAGCCCGAACTGGATCGCCCCCTTCCACATCGCTCGCGGCACGGACGGGACCTCGGTGCGCGACCCCGACCGCGACTCCCGGGTCGCGGCCCTCGGCCGGAGGGTGACGATAGCACCCGGCCGCAACGGCTCCGGCACCCGCCGGAGCGCGCGGCGTTACTGGAGGATGACGATCGCGTCGAGATCGACGCGCGGCCGCCCGCGCGTGCCGACCACCTCGACCCGGATGGTGTGCGAGCCGCTCTCGGCCCACGTCTTCGAGAACACGATCTGGCGAGAGACGCCCGTGGAGCGGTACAAACTGATCGTGCCCGCAAGGGCGCCGTCCAGCCAGATCCGGGCGTGGCCACGGGTCGGGCCCTTGGGCATGACGAGCGCGACGCCGCTGCCGGTGAACGTGTGCGTCGCCGAGGCGCCGGCGCGGGTGCTGTAGCGGGCGGTGCCGCCCGACGCCGAGGACGAGCTGTAGCGGCTCCATGTCCCGGACCAGCGGACGGCACTCGAGCTGTCCTGGACGAGCCCGGTGACGACCGGCGGGGAGGTCGCCCAGTCGCTCCAGTTCCCGGCCGCGTCGCGGGCGCGAACGCGTGTCGTCACGGCCGAGCCGGTCGGGACGCTGACGGCAAGGGATTGCCTGGCCGCTGGCAGGCTCGTCGTCGGGCTCCAGGGGCCGCCGTCGATCTGCGTCTCCACCTCGTAGGCGTCCACCGGGCTCGATGGGTCGGTGGCGGCGGGCCACGTCACGACGAGCGGGACCGCGGCGGTCCCGAGCGTGGTCCGCCGGACCCAGGTCGAGGCCGGCAGCGCGCTCGGGAGGTCGTTGACGACCGTGACCGTCGCCGTCGTCGTCTGGATGCGGCCCCAGTTCGTGGCGGTGATCGTGATCGGGTACTCGCCGGCAGGCGTGCCCTTCGGGACGGTGACGTTGATGGAGGCGCTGACGGCGGACCAGCCGTAGAGCGTCCCCGCCGACGGGGTCGCGACCAGCGGCGCAGGTGCGCTCGCCGCGAGGCCGACGCCCTCGAAGAACGTCGAGGAGCGGGCGATCGTCACCGGCACCTGGACGGTGCCGCCGATCTCGGGAGCGGGAGCGACGGGCAGGCCGGCGGCGATCGAGAAGTCTCCCAGCGCCGCAACCGCGGCCACGTCGAGCAGCGGCTCGTGGTACGCGTCCGGATCGGTGCTCGTGGCCCAGTTCATCGAGCCCAGGTAGCGAAGCGCGGATCGCACCTCGGCGGGCGTGGCCAGCGGCCGGCTCGCCTTGAACAGCGCGACCGCACCCGCGACGTGGGGCGCCGCCATCGACGTCCCGGACATCGTGCCGTACCGGTTCCCGCGTCGCGTCGAGTAGATGCACTTGCCGGGGGCGATGAGATCGACGTCGCCGCCGTAGTTGCTGAAGTTGGCGAACGTGTCGTCGCGGTCGTAGCCGTCCCAGTCGCTGCACGCGTTGCCGCCGAGCCCGCCCGCGACACCGTCCGTGTCGGCGAGCGCGGACACGGTGATCACCTCGTTGTAGGCGGCCGGCACGCGGGCCGAGGCCGGCCCCGAGTCGTTCGCCGCCGCCGCCACGACCGTGACACCCGACGCGACCAGGCGGCACACCGCGGCGTGGAGGATGTCGTCATTTCGGGCGCCGCACGCCCCGTCGTCCCGACCGTCCTTCGCGACCGACATGTTTACCGCCTCGAACAGCGGCCGGCTCGGGTCGGCCGGGTCGCGCTGGGCGGCGATCCAGTCGAGGCCGCAGACGTACCAGCTGAGATAGCCGAAGCCGTTGCTGTTGAGGATCCGGACCGCCCACAGCCGGGCGCCCGGCGCGACCCCGACCACACCGAATCCGTTGTCGAGGGCGGCGGCCGTGCCGGCCACGTGGGTGCCGTGGCCCTGCCCGTCGCTCCACGCGGCCCGGTCGCTCGTCGTGCAGTTGTAGCCGCCGGCGACGTTGAGGTCCGGGTGCGCCGGATCGATCCCCGTGTCCACGATCGCGATGTCCGCGTCGACCCGCGTGTCGAACCCGTCGATCGACGCGACCTGGTTCGTCGGCCCGTTGATCCGGCTGATGCCGGTGGGGATCGGCTCGCCGGTCAGCTCGATCGGCTCGTCCGGGACGACGGCCCGCACCGACGGGTCCAGCTCGAGCTGCTCGGCCTCGGCCTCGGTCATCTCTGCGACGTACGCGCCCAGCCGGCGGAACTCGCGCTCCACGTCGGCGCCGACGGTCGCCTCGGCGCGATCGGCCGCGGCAGCCACGTTCGTGCCCGGGTCGAGCACGACGATGAATCGCTCCTCCTCGGCGGGCGCGGGGGCCTGCCCGGACGCGACCGGGTCGGCGGCCCGGACGGGCGCCACCCCCGCGACAACGAGCATCGACAGGGCGAAGGCGAGGCGCGTGGTCCGGCGCGACATCGTGACGGCGACCCCTCGACGGTGTTTCGGCTTGGCGGGAGCGTCCCCTGGCTCGGGGTGGCTACTGTGCGGTGCGGTGCAGTCCGCCCGCAATACCCCGGTGGTCCCGGTTGCCGATGACCCGTCGCGGGTGCGACGAGCGGCGGCCCGGTCGCACCCGGAGTCCCGAATCTCACCATCTCACGCCGTCGTCGCGCATCCTCCATTCGCACCAGATCCCGCGCCCGCCGCCCGCGGACTCAGGCCGCGCCGGCCCGTCAGCCGCCGGGTGCCTGGGCGACGCGCAGCTCGGCCTCGGCCTCCGTGACGCGGGCGATGATCCCCGAGCGCAGCAGGTCCAGCCCGCTCCAGACGGCCTTCGTGGCGTTGCCGATCGAGGTCAGCTGGGTCTTGAGCCGCTGGATCGCGTCGAGCTGCTCGCGGATGCCGGCAAGCGCGCGCCCGATCGCCGCGGCATCGACGTCCACCTCGCGCTCCGCGAGCGACGCGAGCGCGAGCAGCCGGGCCAGCCGGACCGCGGCCTCGAGGAATGCCGGCTCCGGCGCGGAGGGGTCCACGACGACGTGGACGTCCTCGCCGACGAGCGCGAACGGCGCGATGCCCGCCGGCGCGTGCTGCGGCGTCCACACGGCGACCGCGAGCGCGGCGCCGCGGTTCTCGCGCGCCTCGCGCAGCTCCTCGCGGATCGCCCGCTGGGACATCACGCGGTCCTTCGCCTCGACGACGAGCCGGACGTCCGCACCGCGGGTGACGCGCGCGTCGAGCGTGACGACGAAGTCGCCCTTCTTCGACCCCAGCACCGCTCCCGCCTCCGAGGAGGTTCGGTCCAGGAGGTCCCCATGGCCCCGGGCGAGGTGGCCGAGCATGCCCTCGAGCAGGTCCTCGAAGTCCGTGCCCTTCGCCGCGGAGCGCGAGCGCTCGTCGGCGCGGGCCGTCTGCGCCGCCTCGAGCGCCGCCAGCCGCTCCGCGATGCCCGCGAAGCCCTTCGCGACCTCCTCCCGGAACTGGTGGAGCGGCGAGCCGATCCGCGTGGGATCGAGCAGGACCGCGAGCCGGGAGCGGTCGCCGTCGAAGTACTGGCCCAGCAGGCCCGCGATCCGGCCGATCGCCGAATCCCGCTTCGACTCGTCGAACAGGTCGTTCGCGAAGCGCTGGAGCGCGCCCTGGTCGCCGAGGAACCGCTCAAGCGTGCGCGGCAGCCGGCCGTCGCCGTCGCCGAAGTTCGCCCGGAGGATCTCCGCGACCGCCTCGGCGGTCCGTTCGTTCGTGCGCTGGGCCTGCGCGAGCAGCTTGTCGAACTCGCTGCGCACGACGTCCACGTCCAGGGTGGCCGCGGCGTCCTGGAGCGCGAGCAGGCCGATCCGGAGGGCGCGCTCGACGGTGGCCGCGCGATCCGCGGGCGACCGCTCCGCGAGACCGTGGGCGAGCGCGGCATCGGTGACGACGAGGCGCTCCACCACGATCCGCTCCCCGTCCACGCGGACACTGGTGAGCGGCGTGGGCTCCGGGGTGGGCAGCGGGAGGATTCGGGCTTCCATGCCGGCATCCTCGGCCCCGGTCGTGACAGCTACGGTGTCACGACGTCGCGGATGCCCTGGTCAGGCGCCTCGACGGACGGTGGCCTCGATCAGCCCGTGCGGCTCGGTCGTCGCCACGAACACCTCGCCCGGGTTCTCCTGGCCGAACGGCGCCAGGTCGACCAGCCAGTGATGGAGGTTCGGCAGCCGCATCCGCACTTCGGACACATACGGGTGTCGCTCGAGGATCGCGCGCCCGATGATCCAGATCGAGGCCTGGACCGAGGGGCTCTCGTGGTCCGCGAACACCTCGAGCAGCGTCGACCGGACGCCCGACCAGGCGGCGTCGAGGTCGAAGGCCCCGCCGCCGTCCGGCACGTACCGCCACGCCGCCGTGACACGCGTGGCCATGATCCGGTCGTGCGCCTCGGGGAGCGTCGTGTAGCGATCGCGCGGGAAGCCGGCGAACGACGACCGGCTCGTCTTCATCACGACGAGATCCTCGATGCCTGCCTCGACCTCGACCCCGTCCCGGCGGGCCACCACGACGGCCAACCGCGTGCCGGCGCCCGCGCGGGCAAACGCATCGCGTGCGGCCCCGCCCGCGCCGTCGAGCCGGCTCCAGGCATGCTCGCGCGCGGTCACGTGCGCCGAATCGACCTGGTCGAAGCCGAGGAAGTGCGCCGCGAGCGCGCTCGCGAATCGCTCGGGGGGCGTGTCGCCTCGCATTCCCTCCCGGGCCAGCGCGTAGACGGTGTTCTTCATCGTGTCGGTGGCCACGACGAGCGAGTTGTCGCCGGCGGTGTGCGCGGCGGCGAAGTCGCCCTCGAGCGCCACGTCGACGGTGAGGTCCCGGACGACGTGCCGCGCGGGATCGGAGCGATCCACCCGCACGAGCCGGATCGCCGACTTCCCGTACCGGTTCGGGCCGAGCTCGATCATCGGGTCCGTCATGGCTCCGGCGCCGGCTGCAGCTTCCGGTAGCGGTCCTCGGCGATCCGCACGACGTCCACGAGCGCGCGCCGCAGCTCGGCTGCCCGGTCGGCCTCGAGGGCGGCGCGGAATCCGGGCAGGAGCGCCTCCCGGGGCCGCCCGGCGACGAACACGCAGTAGCGGAACCCGAACCGGCGCTCATACTGGTCGTTCAGGCGCGCCAGCTCGTCCGCCACCCGTGCGCGGGCGGCCTCGGCGTCGGCGGCGAGGCGTTCGGCGGCGTCGCGGTCGAAGCCCTGCTCCGCGAAGCTGAGCGCCGAGACCGTTTGGGGCGGCGCCCCGAGCCGCGGGTGGGCGTCGACCAGCTCGAGCGCCTCCTCCTCCGGGAGCTCGAGCGCGAGCGATTCGGCGCGGGCGAACATCGTGGCGGCGTCGCCGAACGGACGCAGCGTCGCGAGCCGGCGGAGGAAGCGCGGCGCTCCCTCGAACAGCGGCGTCACGGCCGCCACGAACGCGCCGTCCGGCAGCCCGTCGAGCTCGGGGACGCTGGGGATGCGCGGCAAGGCGCCGCTCACGGCCGCCGTCCCGCGAGCCGCGGTGGACACGGTCACGAGCCCCGGTACGTCGTCATGCCGAACGGCGCCAGGAGGAGCGGCACGTGGTAGCTGCGGCCGACGTCGCGGATCTCGAACTCGACGGCGAGGTAGCGGAAGAAGCTGTCCTCGCGGCCGCGGGTCGTGTCGAAGGCGAGGCGGTAGCGGCCGGCCTGGAGCGGTCGGCCGAGGAGGTCGCGGATGCGGCCATCCTCGTCGGTCAGTGCCGTGGTGAGCCGGGCCGGGCCGGACGCGGGGTCGAGCCGGTAGAGCGTCACCGCGACGCCGACCGCCGGCGTCCCCGACTGGGTGTCGAGCACGTGGGTTGAGATGGTGGGACGCTCGGCCGTCACGGGTGGCTCCTCATCCCGGCCGCCCGGTGGGTCGGCGGGGTGGGTCCGGCCTCGTGGCGGGGCATTCCCGCCGGACAGTGGTGCAGGCGATCGTGCGCGCACTGACCGGCTGGCGGGGACCCCGGGAACCGCGGCCCATTGCCGTGGCCGCTGGCCGGGAGTCGCAGAGGCCTCTCCGGGCGCGAATCCGGCCGTTCGCTTCGGCCGGACCCGCCGCCGACGTGGCCACCATCGCTACCAGCACTGGGCCGGGGAAACCGGCCGGACGACGTCCACATCCCGGGCATTCGCCGATGGTATGCCGCGCGCGGGCGGTCGGACGGCCCCGGGCGGGGCGATATCCTCGGCGGACCGAGGAGGTGCGATGGGCGAGCTCTCGATCCGCGTCGGCGACCTGGCGTTCCGGGCCGTGTGGGACCCGGAGGCGCCGCGGACCCAGGAGGCGATCCGCCGGATGCTGCCGATCCGGCGGCAGCTGATCCACTGCCGCTGGACGGGCGAATCGACGTGGATCCCGTTCGGCGACTTCCGGCCGGGCCTGGACTGGGAGAACCACACGTCGCACCCCGCGCCGGGTCAGCTCGCGATCTACCCGGGGGGGATCAGCGAGTGCGAGATCTTCTTCCCGTACGGCGGCTGCACGACGTCCTCGAAGGTCGGTCAGCTGGCGGCGAACGTCTTTGCCACGGTCGTGCCTGATGACGGCTGGCTGGAGCGCCTGCGCGAGGTCGGCAGGCGGTGCCTGTGGGAGGGGGCCCAGGACGTCGTCATCGAGGAAGTGAACTGAGCCGGTGGACCTGTTCATGGCCATGGCAGTGCTGATCGTGCTCGTCATGATGATCGTCGGCGTCGTCCGCTGGGCACGGGGCGGGGCCTCGTACGACGACGGGACGGGCCCGATGTTCGTGCCGTACGTCCCGGAGCCGGGCGCGAGCGAGCCGGCCGGAAGCGCCGCCGCCGACTGGACCGGAACGGGCGACGGTGACGGTGACGGCGGGGGCGGCAGCGGTGGCGATGACTGACCGGTGACGCGCCGGTGACGTTCGACCTCCTCGTCCGCGGTGGAACCGTGGTCGCCGCCGGCGGTACCCGGCAGGCCGACGTCGGGGTGGCCGGCGGGAGGATCGCCGCGATCGAGCCGGATCTGGGCGAGGCGGGCCGGAGCGCGCGTGCGGTCGCCGACGCGACCGGGCTGCTCGTGCTGCCCGGTGCCGTGGACGTCCACACCCACACCCGGGTCGCGACGGACCACGAGCCCGACCGCTTCTACCAGGACTCGGTCGCCGCGGCGTTCGGGGGCACGACGACGTTCCTCGCGTTCAACAACCCGGGCACCGGTGCCTCGCCGGCCGCGGAGCGGTCCCTGCTCACGGGCCTGCGCGAGTGGCGCGCGGCGACGAGCGGCGACAGCGCGATCGACCACGGAATCTCGCTCGCCATCTCGGGGCGGATGGAGTCGCTCGAGGACGAGCTGGCGCGGATCGTCGACGAGGGAGCCCCGACCGCCAAGGCGTTCATGGTGTTCGACTTCCGGCTGGACGACCGACGCCTGTTCGAGGCGATGCGCGAGCTCGGCTCGCGGGGCGGCCTCCTGCAGGTCCACTGCGAAGACCCGGTGCTCCTCGACGCGCTCGTTTCGAGCGCGCTTCAGCGTGGTAACACGCTACCGCGCTACCACGCGCTGACGCGGCCCGGGTACGTCGAGGGCATCGCCACCGCGCGAGCCGTTGCCTTCGCCCGCGCCGCCGACGCCCCCGTCCACGTCGTCCACCTGTCGTCGCTCGAGGCGCTCGAGGCCGTCCGGACCGCCCGCGCGCATGGCGTCCGCGTGACCGCCGAGACCTGCCCGCACTATCTCGTGCTCACCGAGGAGTGCTACGACGACCCCGATCCCGCCCGATGCGCCCGGTTCGTCATCTCGCCGCCACTCCGCTCGGCGGAGACCCGCGACGAACTGTGGACCGCGCTCGCCGACGGCACGCTCGACCTCGTGGCCACCGACCACGTCCCGGACCGTGCCGGGCTCGAGAAGGCCGAGGCCGCCCGCGGCGTCCCGTTCGATCGGATCAGCAACGGCGCGCCGGGCATCGAGACGCTCCTCACGCTCCTCTACTCGGAGGGTGTGGCTCGCGGGCGCCTCACGCTCGAACGGCTGGTCGAGATCGTCGCGACCACGCCGGCGCGTCGGTTCGGCCTCGCCGGCAAGGGCCGGATCGAGCCGGGCGCCGATGCCGACCTCGTGCTGTTCGATCCCGCGGCGCGCCGGACGATCCGGGCGACCGACCTCCACCACACGAGCGACTACACGCCGTTCGAGGGCCTCGAGGTGACCGGCGCCGTCCGGTCCGTCTTCGTGCGCGGACAGCCGGTCGTGGACGACGGCCTGTTCGTCGGTCGCCGCGGTGCCGGTCGGCTCGTCGATCGGGTGCCGATCCCCGCCTGACAGGCGAGTCGGTACCGCGGCTCAGTCCGGCGCTGCTACGAGCGGCTCCGGCGCGACGACGAACGATGCGTCATCCTCCCGGTCCGCGCCATCGAGGACACGGTCGGCGCTCCGCCGCTCCGCTCGATCGCGGATGCCGATCAGCTGGCGACGCACCATGAGGAACACGCCAAACCCGAGCGCGGGCTTCGCGATGGGGGCCAGCTGGCTGCCCCCCTCGAGACGCGCCCGGAATCGCTCGACGAGCCGGGTCCCGGTGGGGATCGGCTCCAGGACGAACGCCCAGCTCGCCGCGTACCGAGTCGTTGCCGTTGCCATGAACGCGCCGGAGGCACGCAGGTTCGCCGGCGTCTCCTCGGATGACTCGAGCCCGGCGCTGGACGCGGACGCTGCCTGCGCCTGGGCGGTGGCGATCTCGTCATCGATGTAGAGCACGAGTGAACGACCGGCGTCGAGCGAACGGACGACGAATCCGCCCGCGGGGTGCGTCGGGATGACGTCGCCCTCGGCGAGTGCCTGGAACTCGGGCAGGATCCGGTCGGCGGACTGCCCGCGCATGTCGACCACGTCGTAGCTGTACCAGCCCGCGCGGCCGAATCCCATCTGCAGCAGCCACGGCCAGACGTCCTCGGGTCGGGCCGAGATGTCGATCCCCCGCGTGTCGACCGCGTCCGCATCGGGCACGAGATCGTCGCCGGGGAGGGGCGTGCCTGCCTCGACCGGATCGGCGCCCCACTCGTGCCACCAGCGTCGGACGGCGTTCCCCGTCGCCCAGGTGACGCCAGCCAGGACGGCGAGGGCGGACAGGCTGCGTGCACTGACCATGTCGGTTCCTTTCAGGCGGCGGGCAAGTGGGTCCGGCAGACGATGCGCGCGCTGCCTGCGATAGCGTGCCCCCGGGGTCGGCGCTGCGGCAGGGCCGACCGGGCCATCCATCGCGGGCGGTCCGTCGCTCGATACGCTGTCGGGCGATGGCCGAACCCGTCTTCGGGCGCGATGCCCCCGACGTCGCCTGGCGCCCCGGCGCGGAGCAGCTCGAGTCCTCGCGGCTGGCCGCGTTCCTGCGCCGGGTCGGCCTGCCGCTCCCGGAGCTCCAGGCACGGGCGGAGCGCGATCCGGCCTGGTTCTGGGCGGCCGCGCTCGACGACCTCGCGCTGCCCTGGCAGCGCCCGCCGAGCCGGATCCTCGACACGAGCCGCGGCTGGGAGTGGGCGACGTGGTGGTCCGGGGGCGCGTTCAACCACGCGGAGGCGGCCCTTGCCGCCAGCGACGCGAACCCGGAGGCCGTCACCTGGGAGGGTGAGGACGGCGAAGTTCGCACGCTCGGCGGTGCCGAACTGCGGACCACGGTCGAGACCGCGGTGCGCGGCCTCGCAGCCGCCGGGATCGGCGAGGGAACGCGCGTGGGCGTATTCCTGCCGATGCTCCCCGAGACGGTCGTGACCGTGCTGGCGCTCGGCCTGCGCCGGGCCGCCTTCACGCCGATCTTCAGCGGCTATGCCGCGCCGGCCGTGGCGACGCGACTGCGGGCGTTCGAGGCGACCCACCTCGTGACCGCCGACGGATTCCGGCGGCGGGGCAAGTGGATCCCGATGCTCGACGCGGCGCGCGCGGCGGCCGCGGACGCGCCGTCCGTCCGCACGACGATCGTCGTGGGCCGCGAGCCGGGCCGCGACCCGCAGCTCGATCCCGCGCGCGGCGAGCTCGCCTGGCGCGCCGTCGCCGCCGGGACCGGAGCCCACCCGGCCGCCCGAGCCCCGCTCGGCAACCGACCAACCGACCCCGAGACGCCGTACATGGTGATCTACACGTCCGGGACGACGGGGGCCCCGAAGGGGACCGTCCACGTCCACGGGGGCTTCCCCATCAAGGCCGCGCAGGACCTCGCCCACCTCTTCGACCTGCGCCGGGGCGACCGGCTGTTCTGGTTCACCGACCTCGGCTGGATGATGGGCCCGTGGGCGATCAGCGGCGCGCTGCTCCTCGGGGCAACGCTCGTGCTCTACGAGGGCGCACCCGACCATCCAGGTCCCGATCGGCTGTGGCAGCTCGCGTCGCGCCATCGCGTGACGCATCTCGGCGTGTCGCCGACCCTCGTTCGGTCGCTGCTCGTCCACGGCGACGAGCCGGTCCGCAGGCACGACCTCCGCCCGCTCCGCGTTCTCGGCTCGACCGGCGAGCCCTGGAACCATGACCCGTGGTGGTGGCTGTTCCGGGTCGTGGGCGGGAGCCGGCTGCCGATCGTGAACTACACGGGCGGCACCGAGGTGAGCGGCGGCATCCTCGGCGCGAACCAGCTCCGCCCGATCAAGCCCGCCGCGTTCAACGGGCCGGTGCCCGGGATGGCCGCGGACGTCGTCGACCCGGGCACGGGACGGCCGGTCCGGCAGGAGGTGGGCGAGCTGGTCATCCGGGCGCCGTGGCCGGGGATGACCCGCGGCTTCTGGGGAGGCGACACCGAGCGGTACCTCGACGCGTACTGGCGGCGCATTCCCGGCACGTGGGTCCACGGCGACTGGGCGCAGATCGACGCCGATGGCCACTGGACCGTGCTCGGCCGCTCGGACGACACCCTGAAGGTCGCCGGCAAGCGAGTGGGCCCGGCCGAGGTGGAGACCGCGGCCGTCGCGCACCCGGCGGTCGTGGAGGCGGCCGCGATCGGCGTCCCGGACGAGCTCAGGGGCGAGGCCGTGGTGGTGCTCGTGGTCCTGCGCCCGAAACACGCCCCGGCGCCCGGCGCCGACCTCCTCGCCGACATCGCCGCGCGCGTCGTCGCCGATCTCGGCCCCACGCTCCGGCCCGCCGCCGTCGTCCCGGTCGCGCAGCTGCCGCGGACGCGCAGCGGCAAGATCATGCGCCGGGTCGCCCGCGCCGCCTGGCTGGGCCAGGACCCGGGTGACACGAGCGCGCTCGAGAACCCGGCGGCCGTCGCGGAGATCGCAGCTGCCGGTGCCGCCCGTCAGCCGAGCAGCGGGTAGGCGCGCAGCGTCAGGAAGTCGGCGAAGTCGTCGTCGAGGACCAGCTCGTCGAGAAGCGCGGCCGCCTCGTCGACCCGCGATGCCCCGCTGGCGCCCGACGCGTCGGCGTCCGCCCGGGCCCGCTCGAGCTCCTCGTCGCGGATGGCGCGATAGAGCGCCGCGTCCACGGCCCGCCCGTCCGCGAGCCGCGAGCCGCGCGTCCGCCACAGCCAGAGCTGCGAGCGCGAGATCTCCGCGGTCGCCGCGTCCTCCATGAGGTTGAAGATCGCGGCCGCGCCGGTCCCGCGCAGCCACGCATCGAGATAGCGCAGGGCGACCGACACGTCCTGGCGCACGCCCGACTCGGTGATCGAGCCCGGCGCCCGGACATCGAGGAGGTCGTCGGCCCGCACCGCCACGTCCTCCCGCAGGCGCTCCCGCTGGTCGGTCCGCTCGCCGAGCACCGCGTCGAACACCTGGGTCGCGAGCGGCACGAGATCCGGATGCGCCACCCAGGTGCCGTCGAAGCCGTCGCCGGATTCGCGCTCCTTGTCCTCGCGGACCTTCGCCATCGCGGTCGCGGTCACCTCCGGGTCGCGCCGGTTCGGGATGAACGCCGCCATCCCCCCGATCGCGTGCGCACCGCGCCGGTGGCACGTGCGGACGAGGAGCTCCGTGTACGCGCGCATGAACGGCGTCGTCATCGTCAGGTGGCCGCGGTCCGGGAGCTCGAGCGACGGCCAGCGGCGGAACCGCTTGATGATGCTGAACAGGTAGTCCCAGCGGCCCGCGTTCAGCCCCGCCGCATGGTCGCGCAGCTCGTACAGGATCTCGTCCATCTCGAACGCCGCCGTGATCGTCTCGATCAGCACGGTCGCCCGGACCGAGCCGTGCGGCACGCCGAGCCGCTCCTGCGTCCACGTGAACACGTCGTTCCACAACCGCGCTTCGACGTGCGACTCGAGCTTCGGCAGGTAGAGCGCGGGGGTGTCGCCGCGACGGACCCGCTCCGCGGCGTTGTGGAACAGGTACAGCCCCGCATCGAACAGCGACGCCGACACCGGCGCGCCGTCCACGAGGACGTGCGCCTCGTCGAGGTGCCAGCCGCGCGGCCGGACGAGGAGCGTCGCGATCCGCTCGCCCAGGCGGTACGTGCGGCCGTCCGGGCTCGCGAACGTCAGCTCGCGCCGGACGGCGTCCGCGAGCGCCGCCTGGCCGCCCACGACGTTCGCCCACGTCGGCGACAGGGCGTCCTCGAGGTCGGCCATGAACACGCGTGCCCCGGAGTTGAGGGCGTTGATCATCATCTTCGGCTCGGCGGGCCCGGTGATCTCGACCCGCCGGTCGAGCAGGTCGGCCGGGGTCGGGGCCACGCGCCAGTCACCGCCCCGGACGTCCGCTGTGGCGGCGAGGAACCCGGGTCGCTCACCCGCGTCGATCGCCGCCTGGCGATCCCGGCGGGCGGCGAGCAGCCGCGCACGCTCCGCGCCGAAGCGCCGCTGGAGCCCGGCCACGAACGCGAGCGCGTCGGCCGTGAGGACGCGATCCGCGCCGGGGACCGGCGGACCGACGACGTCCACCCCGGCCGGACGGTCCGAATGCCCCTCCGTCATGCCGCGTCCCCCTCGATCGGCGTGTACAGCGACAGCCGGTAGCCGTCGGGATCGCGCAGCCAGGCATGGCGCGCGCCCCACTCCTGGTCCTCCGGCCGGCCGATGTCCAGGCCCTCGGCGCGCAGCTGCCGGTAGGCCTCGTCGACGTCGTCGACCCGGATCGCGATCTCGATTCCGGGTGCGCCGACATCCGCCCACTCGCGCTCCTCGAACCCGATGTGGAACCCGTCCCCGCCGCCCACCCGCAGGTAGCCCTCCTCGTGCACGAGGACCTCGAGGCCGAGGAAGTCGACATAGAAGTGGCGGGTGGCCTCGAGGCTGGTCACGTGGACGAACAGGTGGGAGAGCGAGGTCATCCGCCCGCCTCCGGGACCGGCTGCCAGGCCGGGAAGCCGTCATAGGTCCTGCCGTCGGTCAGGTAGCGCGGCTCGCCGCCGGCGGTCGGCACGAGCGCGATCCGGCCCGTCGCCTCGGGCGGGAGCGCGTCGCTCGTGTACGCAAGCCAGGTGCCGTCCGGGGAGAAGCTCGGCGGCCAGTGGTCGTTGCCGGGAGTGAACGTGAGCTGGACCGGGGCGTCGCCGCCGGGCGTGAACAGCCAGATGTCCTCGTTCCACGTCGCCGGATCCTGGTCGGCGTAGTCGCTGGCGCTGGACACGAACGCGACCCGGCCGTCCGGTGCGATCGTGCCCTCCGAGGCGTTCGGCAGCTCGATCGGCAGCGCCCGGGTGCCACCCTCGATGATGTCGATCGCCGCGAGGGCGCCGGCAGCGAACGAATCGCCAACGGTGATCACGAGCTGGTCGCCCTCGGGCGACCACGACGGCCAGTGTGCCGGGACGATCGCCCGCGGCGGCACGTCCTCGTCCACGACGAGGGTCCACACCTGCGAGCCGCCGTCGGTCGTCACGAACGCGAGCCGCCGGCCGTCGGGGGACCAGGCGGGCGCCCACTCGCGGCCGGGGCGGTCGGTCAGCTGCCGAGGATCCGAGCCGTCGGCGTTCGCGACCCAGATGTCGCCGTCGCCGAAGCTCGAGCCGGTCACGTACGCGATCCGGGTGCCGTCGGGCGACCACGCCGGAAACGTCTCGATGTCCGGCCCGTCGATCAGCGGCTCCGGCTCGCCGCCGGCCGCATCGACGATCCAGATGCCGCCCGCGGTCGGCTGGCCGTCCGTCGCGACGACGCGGGTGAACGCGATCCGGCCCTCCGGCGCCGCAACGGTGGGAGGCGTGCCGGTCGGCCTCGTGGTCGGCGCGACCGGGGTCGGGCCGGCCTGACAGGCCCCGAGCGCAACGGCGACCGCGAGCGCGACGGCAGCGGGCCGGACCGATCGCGTCACCATCCGCCAGCCTCCCGGATGAGCCGGTGGAGCACCCGGGCTGCGACGGTGCGCCGGTAATCGGCGGTGGAGCGGACGTCGTCGATGGGCCGGAGCTCGGCGGCGAGCGCCTCCGCGGCCCGATCGGCGGTTTCCGGGGTCGGCGCGGCGCCCTCGAGCACGGCCTCCGCACCGGCCGCCCGGATCGGGGTCGGCGCCACGGACCCGAGGGCGACGCGGACGTCGCTCCACGGCCCGCTCGGAACGGAGGCACCGGCCGGCCCGCCGCGCCACGCGAGCGCGAGCACGACCTTGCTGATCGCCTGGGCCCGGCGCGTGCCGACCTTCCGGAACCGGACCTCGCGGGCGGCGAGCGGGATCCGGATCGCGAGGAGGAGCTCGTCGGGCGCGAGCGCGGTGGTCCGGTACGCGGGCCAGAACGCGCCGGCCGGGATCGGGCGCTCGCCGCGGGAGCCGCCGGCAACGAGCACCGCGTCCGTCGCGAGCAGCACCGGCAGGGTGTCGCCCGCCGGGCTCGCGTTCACGGCGTTGCCGCCGATCGTCCCCCGGTTCTGGATCTGCGCGGCACCGATCGTCGCCGCGGCCTCGGCGAGCGCGGGCACGTGCTCCCGAACGAGCGGCGAACGGCGGATCTCCGTGTACGTCGTCAGCGCACCGAGCACGAGGTCGCCGCCGTCGAGCCGGATCCCGCGCAGCTCATCGAGCCCCCACAGGTCGAGCAGTCGCGCGGGCGGCGGACCGAGCTCGCCGGTCATCTGGACGTACAGGTCCGTGCCGCCGGCCAGCGGTCGCCAGGGCCCCGACGTCACCGCGCCGCTGGCGGCCGGATCCGGTGCCGCCTCGCCGGCGTTCTCGGCGAGCAGCGCGAACGCCTCGGCGAGCGTGGCCGGGCTCTCGAGCGGCGGCTCGACGACGGGCGGCATCAGCGACCGACCCCGCCGGCCACGTCGGCGGCCTGCGCGATCGCCTCGACGATCTTCGTGTAGCCGGTGCAGCGGCAGAGGTTGCCCGCGATCGCCTCGCGGATCGCGTCCGGGTCCGGGCCGCCGCCCGCGTCGAGATACGCCCGCGCGGCGATGAGCATCCCGGGGGTACAGATCCCGCACTGGGCGCCACCGTGCTCGAGGAATGCGACCTGGAGCGGGTCGAGCCGGTCGAGGGGGTCCGGCGACTCGAGTGCGCGCCCGCCGCGACCGAGGCCCTCCACGGTGAGCACCGTTGCCCCCCGGACCTGGGCGACGGCGACCAGGCAGGAATCGACGACCGCGCCGTCCACGAGCACCGAGCACGCCCCGCACTCGCCCTCGCCGCAGCCCTCCTTCGCGCCGGTCAGCCCGAGATCCTCGCGCAGGACGTCGAGCAGGCGGCGGCTGCCGGGGACGTCGACCTCGACCGGGGCCCCGTTGAGCGTGAACGCGACGCGCGTCACGCGGCCCGCCCGGGGGACGACGGCGCGCCGAGCGCCGCGAGGATCTTCTCCGGCGTCGCCGGCAGGCTCGTGATCCACACGCCGACGGCATCGTGGATCGCGGCGATCACCGCCGGCGCCCCGACGTCCATCGGCAGCTCCCCCACGCCCTTCGCCCCGTGGGGGACGAGCGACAGCGGTGCCTCGACGAGGATCGTCTCGATCCGCGGGGCATCGAGCGCGGTCGGGATGAGGTACGTCGCGAGACGGTCGTTGACGTACCGCCCGTCGCGCACCTGCATCTCCTCGATCGTCGCGTAACCGATCGCCTGGAGCGTCCCGCCCTCGACCTGGCCCTCGCACAGGACGGGGTGGATGACGCGCCCCACGTCGTCCGCGGCGACCACGTCGAGCACCGCCACCTCGCCCGTGTCGAGGTCGACCTCCACGCGCGCCGTGCAGGCCGCCCAGCCGTACGCCGGATACGCATCGCCGTGGTACGTCGCGTCGTCGAAGTGGATGCCCGGGTACGGCGTGAAGCGCTCGTCGATGCGCGTGCCGCCGGTGGCCGCCGCCCAGCCGCGATAGCTCTCGGCGAACGGCGCGCCCGTCTCGGCCTCGACCCGCTCCCGGAGCCGGCGCGCGGCGGTGATGAGCAGCCCGCCCACGACCATCGCGGTCCGGGACGCGACCGTGGGCCCCGAGTC
>DASSPX010000167.1:0-2071 GCA_035699445.1 Candidatus Limnocylindrales bacterium
GCGATCCCGGGGCGCGGGTTCGCCCGCAGCCGCTCGAGCCCGAGCTGCGCGATCGCGCGGTTCTCGCCCAGGATCGGGGCGACGTCGGAGACCGTACCGATGACGGCGAGCTCCGCGAGGTCGAACGCATCGGCTTCGGCATCGGCGAGCTCACCGAGGACCAGCCGCGCGACCGCGAACGCCACCCCCGCTCCGGACAGCCGGTCGTCCGGATAGCCGGAATCGGCGCGGTGCGGGTTGACGAGGGCGTACGCGGGCGGCGTCCGGTCCGGGACGCGGTGGTGGTCCGTGATGATCACGTCGATCCCGCGGCCCCGGGCGGCCTCGACCTCGGCAACGCTCGTGGAGCCCGTGTCCACGGTCACGATCAGCGAGGTGCCCTCGACCGCCGCCGCCTCGACGGCGGGGAGCGAGAGACCGTGGCCCTCGTCCAGGCGGCTCGGAACGTACGGGGTCACGTCCAGCCCGAGCCGGCGGAGCGCGATGACGAGGATCGCGAGGCCGGTCAGCCCGTCGGCGTCGAAGTCGCCGAACACCTGCACCCGCTCCCCCGCTGCCCTCGCGCGCGCAATCCGTTCGAGAAGCCGGTCCGCATCCGGCAGCCCGCGTGGATCGTGGAGCCCGGCGGCCGGCGGCCCCAGGAACAGGTCGAGCGCGCCCGGATCGGCGATCCCGCGGCGGGCGAGCAGCCCGGCGACGAACAGCGGCAGGTCGTGGCGCGCGGCGGCGGCGCGGAGCTCAGGCGTGGGGCGGACGGGATCCGGGAACAGCCAGCGGTAGCGCGGCTCGATCATCGGCGCGAGGATGCCACGCCCCGCTTGCCGGCGACTGCACCGGCCGGGGTCACGCCGGGGCGCGTCGGGTCGACTGCGGCTGGGCCATCGCCCGCTCGCGCCGTCGGTCCTCCCAGTGCTGCCACACGACGAGGATCTGGGCAGCGTTGAAGATCGATGAGTACGTTCCGGACACGATCCCGAGCAGGAGCGCGAGCCCGAACTCGCCGATCGCCTCGCCTGCGAACAGGATGAGCGACAGGAGCGTGATCACGACGGTGAGGCTGGTCGTGATCGAGCGGCCGGCCGTCTGCAGGATCGAGTGGTTGACGATCCGGTCGAACGGCTCGCCGGCGTGGCGGGCCTTGTTCTCGCGGATCCGGTCGAACACGACGATCGTGTCGTGCACCGAGAAGCCGATGACCGTGAGCATCGCGGTCACGAACAGGGCGTCGATCTCGACCCCGAGGAATGTGCCGAGGATCGCGAACACGCCGATCACCACGACGACGTCGTGCAGGAGGGCTGCAATGGCGCTCGCGCCGAACTTGAAGTCGCGGAAGCGGTAGCCCATCCAGACGAGGATCGCGAGGGAGCCGACCGCGATGAGGATGAGCGCCTGGCCGATCAGGTCGGCGGTGACAACCGGGCCGATCGTCGTGAGCGCCGCCTGCTCGGCGATCGGGCCGAACTCCGCCTCGAGCGCGCGCCGGACCTCACCCAGGCGACCCTGCGTCGGCAGCTCGGTGTTGCCGGCGGCGGGTGTGGGCGCCGGCGAGGCGCTCGCGTCGGGCGAGGGAGACGCACCGGGTGAGGCGCTCGCCGCGGGGGAGGCCGACGGCGCCGACGAGGCGCTGGCCGACGGCGCCGCGGACGTCGAAGGCGCCGGCGTCGGGCTCGGCTCGGCCTCGATGCCGATCGGGAGCGTGCGGATCTCGAGGAAGCCCGTTCCGGTGCGGGTGACCGTCGAGCCCTCGAGTCCCTGTTCGCCGAGGAACCGCTGGACGTCGTTGGCGGCGACGTTCGGGTCCTCGAAGCGGATCTGCCAGATCGTGCCGCCGGTGTAGTCGATCGAGAACTTCAGGCCCGCCGCGCCGCCCGTGAGCGGCGTGAGCAGGATGAAGATCAGGCCCGGGATCGTGATCAGCGCCGAGAACGCGAACCACAGCCGGCGCTTGCCGACGACGTCGAAGTACCAGGGCAGGTGGCGCGGCGCCTCAGACACGCGAGCGCACCTCGCGGCGCAGCGGTCGGGCGGTGGGTCGGGCGAGGAACTCCGCGTCGGTGACGCCGAACAG
>DASSPX010000168.1:0-40674 GCA_035699445.1 Candidatus Limnocylindrales bacterium
ACCGGCCCTGTGAAGCCACGACAACCTCCCGGCCGCGAGGCCGGAAAGGTGCCAAGTCCGGGCAGGAGCCATCCTGCGAGATGAGGGACGTTCACGACCCTTCCTCTCCGGGAAGGGTCGCGTGATTCACGAGACCCTTCGACAGGCGCCCGGTCGTCGTCACCCTCGATCCTTCGAAGGAGTCGACATGACCGCGCCCGTCCTCGTCCCGCCCGCCTCGAATGCCGCCGTCGCGCGGCCGATGGCGGAGCGCGAGGACATGCCCGCGGCCGCCGGCTCCGGTGGCACCCGACCGCGGATCGTGGGCCTGCGCTGTCGTGCGTGCGGCCGGCCCGAGGCCCTCGGCCCGTCGTTCGTCTGTGCCGCCTGCTTCGGGCCGCTCGAGGTGGAGTACGACGAGGACATCGTGCGGGCCACGGTCTCGCGCGAGGCGATCGCGGCGCGGGCACCCGGCATCTGGCGCTACCTCGAGCTCCTGCCCGTCGACGCGCCGCCTGCCCGGTCGCTCGCCGTGGGCAGCACGCCGCTCGTCGAGGCGACCCGCCTCAGGAGCGCCCTCGGCGTCGATCGGCTCTGGCTGAAGGACGACACCCGCAACCCGTCCCTGTCGTTCAAGGACCGTGCCGTCGCGCTCGCCACGGCGAAGGCCCTCGACTTCGGGTTCGAGGCGCTCGCGTGCGCCTCCACGGGCAACCTCGCGGGGGCGGTGGCGGCGGCCGCGGCGAATGCCGGCCTGCCCGCCTACGTGTTCATCCCCGCCGACCTCGAGCCGGAGAAGGTCGAGCATGCGCTCGCCTACGGCGCGACCGTCGTGCCCGTGGACGGCACGTACGACGACGTAAACCGCCTGTGCCTCGAGCTGTGCGACGAGCTGAAATGGGCGTTCGTCAACGTGAACCTCCGGCCGTTCTATGCCGAAGGATCGCGCACGCTCGCCTTCGAGATCGCCGAGACGCTCGGCTGGCGGCTGCCGGACGTGATCGTCGCCCCGATCGCCTCGGGTTCGATGTTCACGAAGCTCGGCAAGGCCGTGGACGAGCTCGCCCGCGCAGGTCTCGTCGAGCGCAAGCCGGTGCGCTTCGTGGGGGGCCAGGCGCTCGGCTGCGCGCCGGTCGCGACCGCCTTCGAGGCCGGGGAGGAGGACTGGCAGCCCGTCCGCGAGCCGGACACGATCGTGCGCTCCCTTGCGATCGGCTCCCCGGCGGACGGCCGGTACGCGCTCGCGCTGGCTCGGCGGACCGGTGGCTCGATCGAGGGCATCCCGGATGCCGTCACGGCCGATGCGATCCGGCGCCTGGCGCGCGAGGAGGGGATCTTCGCCGAGACCGCCGGCGGGGTGACGTATGCTGCCGCCGAGGCGGCCCGACGACGAGGGGTGATCGGGCCCGACGACGAGGTGGTCGTGCTGCTCACGGGGAACGGGCTGAAGACGCCGCAGGCGCGGACGTTCGGGCTGGATCGTGGCGTGGGAATCGCGCGGCCCGGCGAGCCCGGACTCGCCCCGGTCGTTCCCCCGTCGGGAGCGGCCTTCCAGGCCTGGCTGGAGTCGGCATGACGGGCCGATGCGCGTGTCCGGAGCGGGTGAAGCCCGCGTCCTGACCTTCGTCCCGTCGCGCGGCGCGAGCGCGCCGCCGTCACGCCTGGAGGCATCCGTCCCGTGTCCACTCCTGCTCCCGTGCGCCTGATCGATCCGCGCGGCCAGCGCTTCGGTGCCGGCCTGTCCGCGATCGTCCTCGTCGCCGCCACCGTGCTCGGTTGGTCGCTCGTCGCCCCACTCGTCGCCATCGCGCTGGGCGTGTCCGCGGCGCTCGGCACCCGCTTCTTCGTGTTCGGTCGCGCATGGCCCGCCGTGCGTGCCGCGCTTCGGCTCGGACCGCCCACGGCCCCCGAGCCCGAGGTCCCGCCGCGCTTCGCGCAGGCGCTCGGATCGCTTGCGCTGGGCCTCGGAACGGTTGCGTTCCTCGTGGCCGGCGGGCTGGGCTGGCTGTTTGTGCTCGCCGTGGCCGGGCTCCAGGGCCTGCTGGCGGTGACGGGGTACTGCCTCGGCTGCCGCCTGTACGGGCTGCAGTGGTTCGTGCCGGCGCTGTTCGACCGGCTCATCGGGAACCCTTCGGCGATCCCGCGCACCCGGCTCGAACGTGTCGCCTGACGCGGCGTCGCCTGACGCGGCGGCCTGACGCGGAGTCGTCCGGGCCGGATCTCTTCGGGCATTCCCTGGAGCGGACGTGGCGTCCGGTGCACCGCTGGTGGGGTCCACCCGCTCGCCCGTGCACACCGCGCACAATCGGCCCTGGAACGTGGAGCCTGCGGCCTCGGAGAGCGCGTTCGTGTGCCCCACGCACGCGCTGTCGCGTGCACCGGACAGGTGGCGCATGGCCCACACACGTGCTGCAGGTGGCGATATGATTGATAGACCGACCGTCGGTTTATCAATCGGAGTGGGACCGCGCAAACGCCCATGCCGCGCACGCTCGACCCTGCCGCGCACGCCCTGCGCCGCGACGAGTTCGTCGACGTCGCGCAGCGGCTGATCCTCGCCCGCGGCTACGACCAGGTGAGCGTCCAGGACGTGATCGAGGCGACCGGCGCCTCGAAAGGGGCCTTCTACCACTACTTCCCGTCAAAGGCCGCGCTGCTCACAGCGGTCATCGACCGGCTCGTCGACGGCGGGATGGCGCGCTTCGGACCGGCCGTGTTCGACGAGGGCCGAACCGCGCTCGAGAAGTTCGCGGCGTTCCTCGCGAACGTCGCCGACTACAAGGCAGAGCAGCGCGAGCTGATCCTGGGCGCGATCCAGAGCTGGATGTCCGACGAGAACGCGATCGTGCGCGAGCACTTCCGCCGTGAGCTCGTCGTCCGGATGGAGCCGCTTCTCGTCGCGATCGTCCGGCAGGGCGTCGCGGAGGGCGCGTTCCACACGGATACGCCGGAGGCGACCGCCCGCGTCCTCGTCTCGCTCTGGCAGGGGATGAGTGACGACATCACGGAGCTGTTCTTCGCGCTCGACGCCGGGACCGTCACCTTCGAGCACCTGGAGCGCCGGCTGGCGACGTACGCGGCCGCCTTCGAGCGGATCCTGGGCGCCGAGCCCGGAGTCCTCCGGTTCGCCGACCCCGCGCTCCTCCGGCAGTGGCAGCAGTGGCAGCGCAGCTATCGAGAGGGACACGCATGACCGCCGTCATCGAGATCGAGGGGCTGACGAAGACGTACGGCAGCCATCGGGGGGTCATCGACATCGACCTCGTCGTCGAGGAGGGCGAGGCGTTCGGATTCCTCGGTCCGAACGGCGCGGGCAAGACGACGACGATCCGCGTGCTGCTCGACCACATCCGTCCCACCCATGGCCGGGCGCGCATCTTCGGCATCGAGACGACCACCGATCCGGTTGCGATCCATCGCCGGATCGGGTACCTGCCGGGCGAGTTCGTCCTGTACGACAAGCTGACCGGCGGCCAGACGATCGAGTACTTCGCGCACCTGCGCGGCGGGGTGGACGCGCGCTACCGGGCGCAGCTCGTCGAGCGGCTGGACGTGGACCCGTCGCGCCGCTTCAAGGAGTACTCGAAGGGCAACAAGCAGAAGATCGGCCTGATCATCGCCCTGCAGCACCGGCCCGACCTGCTGATCCTCGACGAGCCGACGAGCGGCCTCGACCCGCTCGTCCAGCAGACGTTCTACGAGATCATCCGCGAGGCGAAGGCGGAGGGCCGGACCGTGTTCCTCTCGTCCCACATCCTGTCCGAGGTCGAGAAGACGTGCGACCGGGTGGCCATCGTCCGCGAGGGCCGCCTCGTGCGCGTGGGTCGCACGGAGGACCTGCGCGACCTCGCGCACCACCACGTGGAGCTCCGGTTCGCGAGCGCTGTGCCGCGCGCCGAGCTCGAGGCGATCCCCGGCGTCAGCGAGCTCGCGATCGTCGACCGCACGGCCACGATGCGCGTCAGCGGCCCGATCGCCGACCTCGTGCGCGTCGCGGCCCGCCACGAGCTGGTCGACTTCGTGTCGCGCGAGCCGAGCCTCGAGGAGACGTTCCTCGCCGAGTACGGGCGCATGCCCGGGACGGTGGCGTAGCGATGGCCGGGCACGCTCCCACGACTCCGCTCGCCGGACCCCCCACGATCCCGCTCCTCAGCCGTCTCTACGGCTTCGGCAGCGTCTTCGGCAAGACGCTCCGGGATTCCCGCCGCGCGGCGATCGCTGTCGGGCTCGGCATGGGCCTCACGCTCATCGCCGTGAGCCAGGCGATCGTTTCGCAGTTCGCGACGCCCGCCTCGCGGCAGGAGATCGCGGACCTCGTCGCCGCCGTGCCACCGATCATGCAGGGGCTCGCTGGGAGGCCCGTCGCGGTGGAGACCCTGGGCGGCTACCTCCAGTACAAGTACGGCACGTTCTTCCCGCTCGTCGCCTCGCTGTGGTCGATGCTCGCGCTGTCGGGCACGCTCGCGGGCGAGGCCCGGCGGGGCAGCCTCGAGTTCGTCGCCGCGGGGCCGATCCCGCGCCGGCGGCTCGCGTTCGAGAAGCTCGTCGCGCACGTGACGGCCGTGGTCCTCGCCGCGGCCGCGATCTTCGTGTCGATCGCGCTTGCCGGCACCGCGTTCGCGACCCTCCCCGGCGACGAGATCTCGGCGGCGCAGGCGGCGGGCTACGCGGTCTGGCTGGGGGCCCTGGGGCTGGCGTCGGGTGGCATCGCGTTCGCGGTCGCGCCGTTCCTCGGGCGCGGGCCCGCCCTCGCGATCGCGGGCGCAGTCACGTTCGCGGGGTTCATCCTCAACGGCTACCAGAACGCCATCCCCGAGCTGGCGCCCTTTGCCGACCTCACGTGGTTCGGCTGGACCGCAGACCACATCCCGCTCGCCAACCTGTTCGACTGGCAGTCGGTGGGGCTCGTCGCAGTCGTGACGGTCGTGTTGTTCGCCATCGGAATCGAGGCGTTCGCGCGGCGCGACCTGGGCGCGACGAGCGCCGTGCCCACGCCACACCTGCCGCGGGTACTCATCGGGGTGCGCGGTCCCGCGTCTCGTGCGTTCGGCGAAATCCTGCCCGTGGCGCTCGCGTGGGGGATCGGGCTGGGGATGTTCGGGCTCCTGCTCGCCGGCTCGGGACGCTCCTTCGCGGAGCAGCTCGACGAGGCGCCGGAGTTCCGCCGCATCCTGGAGGCGGTCTTCCCGGGTCTCGACCTCGGGACGACCGGCGCGCTCCTCCAGCTCCTGTTCGTCGAGTTCGGGTTCATCCTCGTCGGGCTCGCGGCGGCGACGATCGTCGGCACGTGGGCATCGGACGAGACGGCCGGTCGGCTGGAGATCGTGCTCGCCGCGCCCCTGGCGCGGGCTCGCTGGGCGCTGTCGGGGGGCCTGGCGGCGTTCGCTGGTATCGCCGTGGTGACGGTGCTCGCGGCACTCGGCGTGGCGATCGGTGCGCTGATCACCGGCGACGACGTGCTGACACCGGTGGTCGGAACGCTCGTGATCGGCGCGTACGGCGCGGCGCTCGTGGGCGTGGGGCTCGCGATCGGAGGGCTGATCGGGACCGGCGCCGCGGCCCCCGTCGTGGCGCTGCTCACGGTGGCGACCTGGATGATCGACATCATCGCCCCGCCCCTCGGGCTGCCCGACGCGATCCAGCAGCTGGCGCTCACGTCCCACTACGGTCAGCCGGTCCTGGGCCGGTGGGATGTCGTGGGCCTCTGCGCCTCTGCGCTCCTCGCGCTCGGCGGCGCGGCTGCGGGCGCGCTGGCCTTCACGCGGCGCGACCTGGCGCGCTAGGGAAGGGGGGAGGGGAGTGGCTGGCGCGCCAGGATTCGAACCTGGAACCCCCTGATCCAGAGTCAGGTGCTCTACCGTTGAGCCACGCGCCAGCGGGGCCGGGAAGGCGGGTGCAGTCTAGCGTGCCTCCGCGCCGGGCACCACGACCGCGAAGCCCTCGCGCTCCGCACCTGCGCGGGCCGCTGGTCCAGCGGTTCCGCATCGGCGGCCCGCAGGCGAGGGCGCGCGTCAGGCGAGTGGCCGTCTCGAGCGGGCGTCACGTACCCGTTGACCGCCAGGTGGTCAAACCGCGTCAATCGGACGACGCAGGGGCGGCCAACGGTCGTTCGGGCCCTCGCCGCAGGACCGAATCCGGGCGTCAGGCCCGAGCCCAGCCGACTCCCGTGGAGCCGCAGGGTTGCTGGCGGAGCCTGGATCGCGGCGCCGTGGGCCCGGTGCGTCTCGATCCGTGGGAGATGCTCACCTGGTGGTCACGACCCGGCGAGCCAGCGCCGAACGTCGCCCGCTCAGCCTCGCGCCTGCACCTTGGCCCAGGTGTCCTTGAGCGTCACCGTGCGGTTGAAGACGAGTGCGTCCGGTCGCGTATCGGGGTCGGGCGTGAAGTAGCCCAGGCGCTCGAACTGAACCGTCTCGCCCACCGGCGTGTCCGCCAGCGCGGGCTCGAGCATCGCCCCTTGCACGATCCGCTCGGAGCCCGGGTTGAGGTCCGCGAACAGGTCGCCATCTGCGCCAGGGTCGGGACGCCTGAACAGGTGGTCGTAGAGGCGGACCTCTGCGGGCACCGCATGCCGTGCCGACACCCAGTGGAGGGTGGCCTTCGGCCGCCGTCCGTCCGGCGCGTCGCCGCCGCGCGTCGCCGGGTCGTACGTGCAGCGGAGCTCGGTGACGCGGCCGTCGGCGTCATGGACGACCGAGGTGCAGGTCACGAAGTACGCGGACCGCAGCCGGACCTCACGGCCGGGCGCGAGCCGGAAGAACTTCGGCGGCGGGTCCTCGGCGAAGTCGTCGCGCTCGATCCACAGCTCGCGCGAGAACGGCACCTGCCGCGTGCCGGCGTCCCGGTCCTCGGGATTGTTCGCGACCGCCATCGCCTCCACGAAATCGTCGGGATAGTTCTCGATCACGACTCGCAGCGGGTCGAGCACGCCGAACCGGCGCGCCGCGATCCGGTTCAGCACCGCCCGGACGGCGTACTCCAGCTGCCCGTACTCGACGACGTTGTCGGCCTTCGAGACGCCGATCATCGTCGCGAAGTCGCGGATCCCATCGGCGGGGAAGCCGCGCCGGCGCAGCCCGGAGATTGTGGGCATCCGCGGGTCGTCCCAGCCCCGGACGAGGCCCTCGGTGACGAGGCGCAGGAGCACGCGCTTCGAGAGCACGGTGTGGGTCAGGGTCAGCCGCGCGAACTCGATCTGGCGCGGGCGCGACGGCACCGGCAGGTGCTCGATCAGCCAGTCGTACAGCGGGCGATGCGCCTCGAACTCCAGGGTGCACAGCGAGTGCGTGACCCCTTCGATCGCGTCCGACTGGCCGTGGGCCATGTCGTACGTCGGGTAGATGCACCAGGCATCGCCGGTCCGGGGATGCGACGCGTGGACGATCCGGTACAGGACCGGATCCCGGAGGTTGAGGTTGGGCGAGGTCATGTCGATCTTCGCCCGCAGGACGCGCGCCCCGTTGGGAAACTCGCCGGCGCGCATTCGGGCGAACAGGTCGAGGTTCTCCTCCACCGACCGGTCGCGCCACGGCGAGTTGCGGCCGGGCTCGGTGAGCGTGCCCCGGTAGGCGCGGATCTCGTCGGCGGACAGGTCGTCAACGTACGCGAGCCCCTGGCGGACGAGGTGCACCGCCCAGTCGTAGAGCTGCTCGAAGTAGTCCGACGCGTGGTACCGATGCTCGCCCCAGTCGAAGCCGAGCCAGCGGACGTCGGCCTCGATTGCGTCGATGTACTCCTGCTCCTCCTTCACGGGGTTCGTGTCGTCGAAGCGCAGGTGGCAGCGCCCTCCGGACTCCGCTGCGACCCCGAAGTTCAGGCAGATCGACTTCGCGTGGCCGATGTGGAGGTACCCGTTCGGCTCCGGCGGGAAGCGCGTGACGATCGTCCGGTGGCGGCCGGCGCGGAGGTCGTCGGCGACGATCTCACGGATGAAGTCGGCGCGCTCGGGCTGGGTCGTGGTCGGGCCGGTCACGAGCGCGGATGCTAGCGCCCGCAGCGGTACGGCTCCGGCGCGGCTCCGCCGCGCCGGGCGCAGGTCCACACCGCCCGCGCGCGGCGCGGCGCTCACATCCGGCCGGCCGCGATCCTTCCGATCTCCTTCATCATCTCCTGCCGTTGCTCCAGCGACGCCGCCCCCGGGTACACCGCCACCACGAGCAGCGAGCTGCCCTTCAGGATGATGAGCGTCTCGCCGGGCTCGTCGAACACGGCCTTGTCGCCGATTCCGGGCACGTCGGTCACGCCGGGTGCCGCCGTCATTGCCTGGAAGACGAGGGCCGGATCGAGCCCGAGCTGCTCGTTCGCGAGCGTGAGCGTCATGGATGCGATCGGCGCACCGTCGGACTGGATATCGCACGTGTCCGGCGGGCCCTGCAGCAGGTGCGTCGTGACGGACGCGCCCAGGATGCCGCTCAGCTCGTCTGCCGTGGCCAGCCCGCAAACGCCCTCCGCGGAGCCGCCGCCACCGGCCGCGGGGGCCTCGGTCGCCGGCGGCGCTTCCGCAGATGCGGCCGGCGCATCGGCCGACGCTGCGGGTGCATCCGCCGACGGCACGGGAGCGTCCGGAGCGGTGCTCGCGGCGGGTGCCGCGGTCGCCGCGCTGCCGCCGCATGCGCCCAGCACGATCACCAGGATCGCGGGCAGGCTGAACGAGCGCATGGTTCGCACCATGGACTCCCCTCTGTGTCTGTCTCGCGCCATCCGCGCGACTGATTGCCCGCGGCGCGATCGTCCGCGGGCGGACAGACGGAGTCAAGAGGGATCTCGATGGACCGCCGCTCCGCCAGGCACGATCATGCGAGCGGCATGACCGACCCGACCATCCCGATCGACCCGCGCGTTCCGCCCAGCGGCACAGGCTGCGTGGAGTGCCTCGCCATCGGCGGCTGGTGGTTCCACCTCCGACGGTGCGCCGCCTGCGGGCACATCGGGTGCTGTGATTCGTCGCCCTCCCAGCACGCGAGCCGCCACGCGTTCGACCAGGGTCACCCGATCGTCGCCAGCTTCGAGCCGGACGAGGACTGGCTGTGGGACTACCGGACACAGGAACTCGTGGACGGCCCGCCGCTCGCCCCGCCGCACCACCACCCGCTCGACCAGCCCACGCCCGGCCCGGCCGGCCGGGTGCCGGCGGACTGGGAGGACCACCTCCACTAGGGAAGGTCCGCCCGCCTCAGGCGCTCGTCACGTCACGCTCAGACGAGCGCTCGGGAAGGGCGAAGCCGATGGTCGCGCCCGCGCCGGGCACCGCCTCGGCCCACACCCGGCCGCCGTGGCGGGCGACGATCCGGCTGACGATCGCGAGGCCGATCCCGGTCCCCTCGAATTCGCTCGTGGCGTGCAGCCGGCGGAAGGGAAAGAACACCTCGCTGGCGTACGCCGGCTCGAAGCCGACGCCGTTGTCGGCCACGATGTAGCGGCACTCGCCGTCGCCGCGCTCGCAGCGGATCTCGACGCGGGCATCCGGCCGGAGACGAGTGAACTTCAGCGCGTTGCCGATCAGGTTCGCCCACACCTGGCGCAGGAGCACCGGCTCGCCGATGGCGTCACACAACGCACCGACGCGCATGTCGACCCGCCGTGTCGGATCGACCGCCTGCAGCTCGTCCGCGACCTGGCGCGCGAGGCGCTGCATGTTCACCTGCCGCAACGCCAGCTCCACGTGGGCGACTCTCGAGAGCGTGAGCAGATCGTTGATGAGGGCGCCCATCTGGTTCGTGTTGCGGACCACGACGCCGAGGACGCGTTTTCCCTCCTCGTCAAGCCGCTCCGCGTGCTCCTCGAGCAGGATCTGGCTGAAGGCCCTGATCGCCCGCAGCGGCGCGCGTAGATCGTGGCTGACCGAGTACGTGAAGGCCTCGAGCTCCTTCGTGGTCTGCTCGAGTTGCAGCGTTCGCTGACGCACCAGCCCCTCGAGCTCGGCGGCCGAGCGACGGAGGATCCGCTCGATGTCCCGCTGCTGGGTGAGGTCGGTGAGGACGATCGCCAGGCCGGCTTCGCCTCCGACCGTCACGCTGAAGGCCGCGATCCGGACCGGAACGGTGGAGCCGTCCGGACGCGCGAGGTCCAGCTCCGCATCGCGCACGTCGGGACCCGCCCCACCAAGCAGGGTGGCGACCGCGTCCCGGTGGGCTGCGTCCACCAGCCCGACGAGGCTCACTCCGAGAAGGCGCCGCGACGGCACTCCCAGGATCTCCGCAAGCCGGCGGTTCGCCCACACGATCGTCCCATCGGCCGTGAGCGTCGCCGCGCCGTCGCTCATGTGCTCGGCGAGCTCGCGCATGCTGCGATCCGCCCCGGTGAGCGTGTAGATCTGCTCGTCCCCGGGCGCCCCGACCACGAGGGCGTCGATGGCGCCGGAGCGGATCGCACCGAGCGTCGCCTCGGCTTCCTCGAGGCGCGCCCGGAGCTCCACGACCTGGCGCGGCGCCACCTTGGCGGTCATTGCGTGCCTCCTCGCACGGGCGCGGGTCGAACGAACGGGAGACCACGCCGACTCGGGGGATCAGGTGCGTGGTCGAGACCGACGCAGGAGCAGTGTCAATGCTCGGGACACGGGCGAGGAGGTAGTTCTGCCGGTCCGTGGACGTCGTGTTGAGCAGGTAATGCTGCCTGTCCCGGGGCGCACGGGTGCTCCTAGGGTTTGCTTCCGGCGATGTCTGGCATGGAGCCGGGCACCCGGAATGCGGCTGACCTGATGCGTTCGGTACTGATCGGCGCCATGCTCGTGATCCTCGCCGGGTGCGCGAGTGCGCCGCCTCCCGACGTGATCCGTTTCGGCATCCTCGCGACGACCGACCAGCTGCCGGCGTGGGTGATGCAGGCCGAGGGCATCGCGGCCCGTCATGGCCTTGTCCTTGAGGAGTCGCCTCCGTATGCGGGCGGCTTGGCCCTGCTCGAGGCAATGGCAGCGGACGAGATCGATGCCGGATACCCGGGGATCGTGCCCGCCATGGCGCTGGCCGCCCGGGGTCAGATCCCGAGCGACGTCAGGATCGTCGGTCTCACCAATCTCGCGACTCCTGCCGCGCGCTCGGCAGCATTGGTCGTCCGCGAGGACGTCGCGACATGGTCCGACCTCGCCGGGCGGCGGGTGGGTATCCACAGCACGACCAGCATCAATGCAGCCTCGTTTACGGCACGGGCTGCCGTCGAGGGATTGACCGACTACGAATTCGTGACCATCGGGTTCGTCGACATGGGCCTCGCCGTCCGTGACGGGACGGTCGCTGCGGCAGTGATGGAAGAGCCCTGGACGACGCAGTCGGTGCTCCGCGGCGACGGACGGATCCTCGCCTTCACGCAGGGTGAGCCGCCGCTCGAGTCGATGCTGCTGTCGGTCATCGCCGTGCGCGCCGAGGTAGCAGCCGACGATGCGCTGCTTCGGCGGTTCCTGCGCGCCCACCTTGAAGCCGTGCAGTTCATCGCAGATGAGCCCCGCCGGGCCAGGGATCTGATGGCCTCCAAGCTCGCGATCGGCGCGGAGGTGGCGCAGCAGCTCCGGCTCAAGGCGTTCCCCCTCGACGCCCGGCTCGACATGGGAGATGTGCAAGCGCTCCAGGAACTCCTCGCCGCGAGCGGTGTTGAAGTTCCGCTGGTCGACCCCCTGACGTTCTACTCGCCAGGTGCGCTGGAAGCGGTGCTCTCGGAAGGGACCTGAAGGGAGATGACGCTTGCGCTGCGGATCGCGCTGCTCGTCGCGGGTGCCGTCTTCATCGCGGGGACGGCCACGGCGGCGACGGCGATCGTCGTCGGTCGCGACGCGATCCGAACCGCCACGCTCTCGGCGACGTCAGCCGGCGCCGAGGCGACGAGCCGCGCCGTTCTGGTCGCGCTCGCCGAGGAGGAGGACGCGCTGGCGCTGATCTCCGGTCTCGGGACCCTTCGCAACGCGTGGCCTACCGCCGAGTCCGCCGACGGGGTTGGGGATGGCGAGCTTCGGACGTTGCTCGGACGCGTCGCCGGCATCGCGGGGCGGTTCGAGTTCGTGGCGCTGCTGCGCCCGTCCGGAGAGGTGGTTCTCGTCCAGCCGGTCAGTCTCGAGGACAACGTCCTGACGCGGACCATGGACTTCTACCCGTGGTTCGACGACCTCCGCGCGCAGGGCCGGGTGATCAGCGACCTCCATGTCTCGATCGTGACCCGGCGCGTCTCTGTCGCGCTGGGCGTGACCGTCCGGGACACGGACGGCTCGCTGCTCGGCTACCTGGTGGGCGGGCTCGGTGCCGCGAGGCTGTCCTCCCTCGTCGCGGCAGGAGCGGGCGGCTACTTCGCCTACCTGACCGATCGGCGCGGCCTGGTCGTCGCGCACGGACGCGACCCGCGCTACGCGACCTCCCAGTCGGACTTCAGCAGCGTCCCGGCGGTCCAGCTCGCCCTCAATGGCAACGATGGCGCCATGGAGGACCACAACCCGATCGAGGCCGAGGACCGTATCGTCGGATACCGGTCGATCGCGGGCCTGGGCTGGAGCGTCGTGTACGCGGTGCCGGCATCCGAGGCATACGGTGCCGCCGGGCCCCTGGCATCAAGGATTCTGGTCGCGACCGGTGCCCTGGTCATCCTCACGTCCCTGGCCGCGATGTTCCTGGGCCGCCGCGCGCTGGCACCGATTGCCCGCCTGGCGGCCGTCGCCACGGGGATTGCCGGGGGCGACCGCTCGATCAACCTGCCGCCGCCGGGCCACGACGAGGTCGGCCGGCTCGCCGGCGACTTCCGCCAGATGGTCGCCGCCGTCGACACCCGCGAGGCGGAGTTGCGGACGCGAGCCGACGAGCTGGTCGCGGCCAACCGCGAGCTCGAGGCCTACACGTACTCGGTGAGTCACGACCTTCGCGCGCCGTTGCGATCGATCGACGGGTTCGGGCGGATCCTCCTCGACGAGCACGCGGCCTCGCTGGATGTCGAGGGTAGGCGGCTGCTGGCCAACATGATCCGGAACGCCGGGCAGATGGGCCAGCTGATCGACGATCTGCTGGCATTTGCTCGCACCGCGCGCGGGGAGCTGAAGCGCCGCCCCGTCCGGATGACGGCGCTCGTGAGCAGCGTCCTCGCCGCGCTCCCTGCGCGCCAGCCAGGGCGCACCCTGGACGTCACCGTGGGCGACCTGCCCGATGCCTGGGGCGATCCGGCCCTCCTCCGCCAGGTGTGGATGAACCTGCTCGGCAATGCCGTCAAGTTCACCCGCGACGCGATCGACCCGTGCGTGCGTATCTGGGCGGAGTCCGACCTGACCGAGGAGCGCTACTTCGTCGGGGACAACGGCGTCGGCTTCGACCAGTCGTACGTCGAGAAGCTGTTCCAGCCATTTCAGCGGCTTCACAGCGTGGACGAGTTCGAGGGCACCGGGATCGGTCTCGCGACCGCCGCACGGATCGTCCAGCGCCACGGGGGCCGAATCTGGGCCCAGGGCGAGCCAGGCAAGGGTGCGACGTTCGCATTCGCCCTGCCCCGGCGGAAGGAGGCGACATGAGCTCCGCGCAGATCGAGATCCTGCTGGTCGACGACAACCCCGACGACGTCGAGCTCGCGATGCGAGCCCTCAGCAAACACAACCTCGCGAATCACGTCGAGGTGGCGCGGGACGGCGTCGAGGCGCTGGAGTTGCTCCGGCCCGACCACGGTGGTCCGCCCAGCAACGGCTACCCCCGGCTCGTGCTCCTGGACCTGAAGCTGCCACGCGTGGATGGCCTCGAGGTGCTGCGCCAGCTGAAGGCATCTCCCGCCACCCGGCGGATCCCGGTGGTCGTCCTGACGTCGTCCACCGAGGAGCGCGACCTCGTCGAGAGCTACGACCTGGGCGTCAACAGCTACATCCAGAAGCCGCTCGACTTCGACCAGTTCGTCCGCTGCGTGGGCGAGCTGGGGCTCTACTGGCTGCTCCTCAACCGGCAGCCGTAGGGCTTCGTGACCCGCTGCTGCGGGCTGGGGTGGGGTCCCACGATCGGACCGGGCGAGCGTCGCCGGGCATCGGACCGGTAGAAGTGCCTCCCTGTCGCGTGAAGCTTCCACGTACCGTCAGGCCCCGCGATGCTGCGGGGCGGGCGTCGTGCCGACGGGCATGGGAGGGATGAAGTGGTGACGGATCACGCTCGGGGGCGGAGCGTAGCCTCCACCCAGGCCGCCGTCACGGGCACCGGTAGCACCCGGGCCGAGGCGTCGCACGGCATCGGGAAGTGCCCGACGGGGATCGCCGGCCTCGACGAGGTGCTGCGTGGCGGCATCCCGCTCGGGCGAACGACGCTCCTGGTCGGCGGCGCCGGCTGCGGCAAGACCGTGTTCGGCATGGAGTTTCTCGCCCACGGCATCCGCGACCGCGGCGAGAACGGCGTCCTCGTGACGTTCGAGGAGCGGAAGCCGGACCTCATTGCGAACTTCGCCGGCATGGGTCTCGACCTGGCGGCCTGGGAACGGGACGGCAAACTGGTCGTCGATCACATCCAGGTCGACCCGAGCCAGATCGAGGTCACCGGCGAGTACGACCTCGAAGGGCTCTTCATCCGCCTCGGGGCGGCCATCGACGCGGTGGGTGCCCGACGGGTCGTGCTCGACACGCTGGAGGCGCTTTTCGCGGGACTCCGGAACGACGCGATCGTTCGAGCGGAGCTGCGCCGCCTGTTCACCTGGTTGGTCGAGCGCGGCGTGACCGCCATGGCGACCGCCGAACGGGGGATTGCTGCGCTCACGCGCCATGGGCTCGAGGAGTACGTCGCAGACTGCGTCCTCGTGCTCGACAACGCCGTGGAGGAAGGGGCGTCCGTCCGGCGGCTCCGCGTCCTGAAGTACCGCGGATCCGGGCACGGGGCAAACCTCTATCCCTTCCTCATCGATGACGAGGGCGTCTCGCTGTTCCCGATCACGGCATCGAAGCTGGAGTACGAGGTCTCGTCGGAACGGGTATCCAGCGGCGTTCCTGCGCTGGACGTGCTGCTCGGCGGCGGACCCTTCCGAGGGTCGAGCATGCTCGTCTCCGGGACAGCAGGCAGCGGCAAATCGAGTCTCGCCGCCGCGTACGCGGATGCCGCGTGCCGGCGCGGCGAGCGGGTGCTGTACCTGGCATTCGAGGAGTCGCCCTCCCAGCTCGTTCGCAACATGCGCTCCATCGGGATCGACCTCGGGCGATGGCGCCAGCAAGGGCGACTCGAGATGGTGAGCACCCGTCCCACCAGCTTCGGGCTTGAACCCCACATCGCGGCGATCGACCGCGACGTCCGTCGCGTCGCTCCGGATCTCGTCGTCGTGGACCCGATCTCCTCGTTCCTTCAGGCAGGAACGCGGAGGGACGCGGAGTCGATGCTCGCCCGGCTCGTCGACATGCTGCGGCTGCGAGGCTGCACCGCGCTGTTCACGAGCCTGACGCCGGGCGGCGGCGTCATCGAGGGCACGACGACCTCCGTCTCGTCGATCATGGACACGTGGCTCCTCCTGCGTGACGTCGAAGGCAACGGCGAGCGCAACCGTGTCCTCCACGTCCTGAAATCCCGGGGCAGCAGCCACTCCAACCAGGTACGCGAGTTCCGCCTCACCGACGACGGGATCGTGCTGCTGGACGTCTACGTCGGCCAGGCCGGGGTCCTGCTGGGCACGGCCCGGGCCGTTCAGGAGTCGGAGGATCGCATCGCTCAGCTTGCGCGGACGGCGAAGGCCGAGCGCCGCCTTCGCGTGCGCGAGCGACGGCGCGAGGCACTCGAGGCCCGGATCGCGGCGCTTCGGACGGAATTTGCCGCAACCGAGAACGAGGCGGCCATCGAGCTGGCCGAGTCGGAGCGTCGTGATCAGGCGGTCGAACTGACCGATCGGCAGCTTCGTGACCGGCGTGACTTCACGGCGGGCCTGGCGTCGTCGCGGCCTGAGGCCCCACAACGGGTCACGGCACGGCCATGACGAGCCAGCCGGCTCCCCGCGAGACGTGGGCCCTCCGTTTGTACGTGGCAGGCAGCACCCCCAAGTCGGTGCGGGCGTTCGAGAACCTCAAGCGGATCTGCGAGGAGCACCTCGCGGGCGCCTACCGGATCGAGATCGTGGATCTCATCGAGGAACCCGAGCGCGCCCAGCGCGATCAGGTGGTCGCCATCCCGACGCTCGTTCGACAACTCCCGACCCCGATCCGCAAGATCATCGGCGACCTGTCCGAGACGGGACGGGTGCTGGTCGGACTCGACATCCTCCCTGCACCGACCGAGGGTCGGTAGATGGGCGAGGCAGAGGACCCAGACCCCATGACGGCTATCGAGCGCCTGGAGGCGGCCGCGGCCCGGCGACCGAGGTACGTGCTCCGCCTCTTCGTGGCCGGATCGGGACCGCGATCCGCGCGAGCGATCGAGCGTGCCCGCGAGATCTGCGAGACGCATCTGGGTGGGCGCTATGACCTGGAGATCGTCGACGTCCACCAGACGCCGGACCGGGCGGGCGCGGACGACGTCTTCGCCATCCCGACGTTGCTGAAGGAGCTTCCGGCGCCGCTGCGCAGCATCATTGGCGACCTCTCGGACGAGGGGCAGGTGCTGGTGGCGCTCGGAATCGGGCGGGACGGCAGCTCGCAACCCTGACCGCCGCCGGCGCCGCCACCTCGTTCCCGTTGTCTGTGATTGGCGGCCAGCCGGGACTAGCATCCCGTCCGTGGCGACCTGTCCAGCCTGCGGCGAGCAGAACCCTGAGCGGGCCAGGTTCTGCCTGGGCTGCGCAGCACCACTGGAGGGGATACGGCCCCGGGAGGTCACCGGGGCGGGCGACGAGCGGAAGCTGGCGACCATCCTGTTCGCGGACCTGGTGGGCTCCACGGCGATGGCCGATGATCAGGATCCCGAGCGGACCCGGCGCACCCTGGACCGGTTCTACGACGCGATGGCCGAGGAGGTCGAGCGGTGCGGCGGGACGGTCGAGAAGTTCATCGGCGATGCGGTGATGGCCGCGTTCGGCGCACCGGTCTCGCTCGAGGACCATGCCGAACGTGCCCTCCACGCCGGTCTCGCCATGCAGCGGCGATTGCGCGAGCTGTTCGGCGAACGGCTGATGCTCCGGATCGGCGTCAACACCGGCGTGGTCATCGTGGGGCGGTCCCGGGAGAGCAGCTCGTTCGTCAGCGGTGACCCGGTCAACGTCGCCGCCCGGCTGGAGCAGGCAGCGGCACCGGGGCAGATCCTTGCCGGCGAACGGACGGTGAGCGCGTCGCGCGGCGCGTTCGAGTTCGGCGACCCGACGCCGATCGAGGCCAAGGGCAAGCCCGGTGGCGTCGTCTCCCGGCCGGTCCTCCGCGCGCTGACGCTGATGCGTCCCCGCGGCGTGCGCGGGCTGCCGTCGGTCTTCGTCGGCCGTGAGGCCGAGTTCGACGAGCTCCGGGCCCGTTACGACCGAGTGGTGGCCGAGGGTGTGCCGCACCTGGTGGCGATCTTCGGCGACCCGGGCGTGGGCAAGAGCCGGCTCATCCGGGAGCTCTGGGGTTGGCTGGACGGCCAGTCGCCCGAGCCGATCCGGCGGACCGGACGAACGCTGTCGTACGGTCGTGGCACCACCTACTGGCCGCTGGGCGAGGTGCTCAAGGAGCACTTCGGGATCACGGAGGACGCTGTTCCCGAGGCGATCGCGGACATCCTCGCGGACCGCCCGTACCTCGGCCTGACGCTCGGCCTCGCCCCATCGGAGGTCGTTCATCCGCTCGTCGCGCGGGAGCGGCTCCACGACGCCTGGGTCGAGTTCATGTCCGAACTCGTCCGCGAGCGACCGGCCGTGGTGCTGATCGAGGACGTCCACTGGGCCGAGGACGACCTGTGCGACCTGATCGACACCCTCGTGGCCCAGGTCACGGGCCCGCTGCTCGTCATCGTCACGGCTCGGCCCGAGATGCTCGACCGTCGCCCTGCCTGGGGCGGCGCGTGGGGGCGGACGTCGGCCCTGCGGCTCGAGCCGCTCCCCTCGGTGGACACGGACCGCCTGCTTGGCGCGATGCTGGGCGGCGAGATCCCGGCGGCCATCAGGGCGCTCGTCACTGACCGCGCGGAGGGCAACCCGTTCTTCGTCGAGGAGCTGGTCGGGACGCTCATGGACCGGGGCGTCCTGGAGCGGACGAACGGCACCTGGTCGTTCCGGGAGCTGCCGACGGGCTTCAGCGTCCCGGACTCGGTCCAGGCTGTCCTCGCCGCACGGATCGATCTCCTGCCCACGGCCGAGAAGGCAGCCCTCCAGGCGGCCGCGGTGATCGGCCGGACCTTCTGGACGGGCCCGGTGTATGCGCTCCTGGCCGGCGAGCGCCCTGACATGGGGCTGCTGGAGGAGCGGGACTTCGTCCGCAGACGGCCCGGGTCGGCCCTCGAAGGGGAACGCGAGTACGTGATCAAGCACGCACTGACCCGGGAGGTCGCGTACGCGGGTGTCCCGAAGGCTCGCCGATCCCGCCTCCACGCCTCCTTCGCGGGATGGCTGGAGGGCCGTGTCGAGGGGCGCGACGAGCTGGCCCCGCTGGTGGCCCACCACTATGCGGAGGCGGTGCGGCCGGAGGATCACGACCTCGTCTGGACGGGCGATGAGGACACCGCGACGACGCTTCGGGAGCGCGCCGTGACGTGGCTCCGCAAGGCCGCCGGGCTGGCCATCGGCCGGTACGAGATCGATGAGGCCCTGGCGCTGCTCGATCGGGCCATCGACCTCGAGCCCGATCCGGAACGGCGGGCGGGACTGTGGTTCGAGAGCGGGCATGCCCGGGCGCTCAAGTACGACGGTCAGGGGTTCGTCGCTGCCATGGAGACCGCGCTCGAGCTCGGCGCCCCGGAAGGAATCGTGTATCCGGAGCTGGCCTACCAGACCATGCAGCGGATGGGCATGTGGCAGCGACGCCTCGACGACAGCCTCATGGAGGCGTGGGTCGAGCGGGCCGTCGCCACGGCCCCGGATGGAACCCCGGCCCGCGTGCGCGCCCTGGTGGCCAGCGCGGTCTGGCACGAGGATCCGGCTGTCGCAGGTGACGCCCTCGACCTGGCCGAGCAGATCGGTGGCGCCGAGCTGCGGTCGGCCGCTCTCGGCGCGGTGCTGGACAATCACCTGGCCGGCGATCGGCTCGACGAGGCCTGGGACGTCGCACGGGCCCGGGCGCAGCTGCTCCCGATGGTCGGCGACCCCGATCACGTGGCCGAGGCCCTGATGCTCGAAGCCCTGCTGCTGATCGCTCTGGGCCGGCTGGACGATGCGCGCCGCTCGGTCGAACGCCTGGAGCAGACCGTCGCCGGGCTCACCGTCCACCATCGCCTGCACGGTCTCGAGAGTGGGCTGATCCTCGATGCCGCCATGGGTCACTGGGAGGCGATCCGGCGGCGCATGCGGCAGATCGAGGACACGGTGGAAGCCAACCTGGCGACCCCGTGCCCCGGCAACGTCGGCTCGATCCTCCTCGCGGCGGTGGCCATGGCGCACGATCGCGACTGGGCGGCGGTCGAGCGCCTCACGACGAAGGCGGAGTCCATCGGCATGGTGGGCTATGGCCGGACCCATGCCGCGAAGTGGCTGCGGCTGGCGATCGTCCGCGATGACCATGACGAGATCCGCCGGGTCCTCGGAACGATCGAGCCGCGCTGGCTGTCCATCGACCGCGCGGAGCTCGTCGCGGCCCTCCTCGACGGCTTCGTCGCGCTCGACGACCGCGGCCGGATCGAGGCAGAGGCTCCGGGCTGGATCCGGCCGGACGTGTACGTTGCCCCGTTCGCCGTCCGGGCCCTGGGCATGGCCCGTCGTGACCCGGGGCTGCTGGCCGAGGCGGCCGACCGTTTCACTGCGATGGGGCTCGGCTGGCACGCGCAGGAGACAGTGACGCTGCGCGCCGCGATCGATTGAGAGCGCCGGCGCCACGGGAAGGATCCGTTCCTCGGCGCACTTGGCTGGCGAGGAAGGACTCGAACCTTCAATCCCCTGATCCAGAGTCAGGTGCCTTACCGTTTGGCCACTCGCCAGCGCGGCGCGCATGGTATCGCGAGCGCCGCCAGGAGCCCGGTCGTCGCTGTAACGGATCTGCCAGACGATGCAACGATCCGTGCCATCGGCGCGTGCCCGGTCCCTCGTGATGATCCGGTTCTCGTGTTGGGAGTGGGCATGGCCGAACCGCAAGGAGCCGACGTCCGGGGGGATGCAGCGATCGAGTGGCGTCTTGCCCCCGGCTCGTTCCGCCAGATCGATCCGATCCTCATCGTGAACCCGCCCGACGACCGGGCGTTCGTCGACGCCGTGCGCCTGGCCTATCGCTCGGGGGCGCGGACCCCGGAGGCCCTCAGGCGAGCCCTGCAGGCGGCCTACCCGGATATTGTCGTTCGCCCGCGCGATCTGGCCGAGGAGCTGTTCGCGGCCTGGTACGTGTACCGGGACGGCCGCTGGACGCCGCGAGCGTCGTCACGACGCGATCGCCAATGAGCGATGCGAGCGCGGAGGAGGATCTGCGTGCCACGATCGACAGCGTCGGGGACGATGCGCAGAAGCTCGCCGCGATCGAGGAGGAGAAGGGGCGCCTCGACCCGACCGATCCGCGGATGACCGAGCTGTCGAGCCAGGCAAAGGAGCTTGCGGCGCGGCTCGAGCGAGGCGTCGTGGCCGAGGACAGGATCGCGCGCGACCTCCAGCGGGAGCCACCGCCTCGGCTGCAGCACTGAACGGGATCCGGTGACGCCCGGGCGTCAAGCCGGCGGCAGCGGCATCCCGACGGCAGTGCCCGTGACCCGGATGCCACCCGTTGCGTCGGGGATCTCGACCTCGATCCAGCTCGGCCGGCCCATCTCCGTGCCCTGGCTGATCGTGAACCGCGCCGGCGGCCGGAGGTCACCCCGCCACCGCAGGTAGGCGCCGAGCGCCGCGGCGGCCGCGCCGGTGGCCGGGTCCTCAACCACGTTGCCCACCGGGAAGGGGTCGCGGGCGCGGAAGTGATCGGCGCGCTCGCGCCGGATCAGCTGCACGGTCGTGAGATCGGCGGCGAGCATCGCCGCGCGCAGCCGGTCGAAGTCGTAGTCCAGGTTCGCGAGGCGCTCGTCGCTGCCGGCGGCGAGGATCAGGTGATGCGCGCCGGCATAGCCGATCGCGGGCGGCAGCGCGGCATCCAGCTCCCCGGGCTCCCAGCGGAGGGCGGCGAGGGCCTCCCGGACGAGCTCCGGATCAGCGTCCCGCGCGCTTGCGGGCACCGAGGTGAGCGTGGCGCGGATCGCGCCGTCCTCGCCCGCCGCCGTGTCCACCGTGACCGGCCCGTCGTTCGTCTCGAGCACGTACCGGCCCGACCCGGTGCGGTCGGCCAGGGCCACCCCGGCGCCGATCGTCGCGTGGCCGCAGAACGGGACCTCTGCGGCGACGCTGAAGTAGCGCACGCGGTAGGCTCCCTCCCGTCCGGACCCGTCCGGTGCGAGGAACGCCGTCTCCGAGTCGCCCACGCGGACCGCGATCGCGAGCATCTCCTCAGGGGAGGGCAGGGTCTCGCCGATCCACACGCCGGCGGGGTTGCCGCCCGAGGGATCCCGGGTGAATGCCGCGAGCCGGAGCAGCTCAGCCATCGCCGGGCAGGCTAGCTCGAAACCCCGGCCCCGGCGCGACTGAACCGCCGGGCGTTCCACCTGACGACGGAGGAGTCCGGCCGACCCCATCGGAGCACGGTTCGAGCCCGCTCCGTCGCTGTCTGGCACGGCTGGCGGCTCAACCGACGTCTCCGTCGACGGATGCGCCGCCCGACGTGTCACGCGGGACGGGCACAGGCGGCGGCCCGCGATCCGCCCGTCGCGGTGCGCCACGCCCGGATCTCCACCGCGACGGCTGGACGCTCCGGCCACCCAGCGCGCTTGCACTGGGCCGGCCGCCCAGCGCGCTTGCACTGGGCCGGCCGTCTGCGTGCCGCCGTGCGGTCTGCAAACCTTCATCGCGCGCACGCCGGAACCGAATCGCATGCCGCGATGATGTGCCGAGCCACCCGCGCCAGCATCGAGCGCCGTTCAGGACGACCATGGAACCCGACGCTCCGACACCCGACAGCCCGACGCCCGCCGCCGGGCCGTCCCCCGAACCCCAACCGCACCGACCCAGCGCCCGCCGCCCGGGCCGCGCGCTGGCCGGCGTGCTCGGCGCGATGCTCCTGGTTGGGGTCGCGTTCACCGGCGGCGTCCTCGCCGAGCGCGGCGGGCTGCTCACGGTCCCGGTCGCCCCGCCGGCGCCCGCGGCACCGTCCTCGCCGGTGCCGGGATCGCCCCCACCGGTCGATGGCTCGCCCGCCCCAGCAGGCTCCCCGTCCGCGGCGCCGTCGATGCCGCCGCTGTCCGAGGAGGAGGCGCTGCACCTCTTCCGCCAGGCGTGGGACCTCATCCACGAGCAGTACGTGGGACGCGACGAGCTCGACGAGCGGGCGCTCGTCTATGGCGCGATCGACGGGCTGACGAATGCCGTCGGCGACACGGGCCACACGGGCTTCGAGTCGCCGGTCGAGCGGGAGACGAGCAACGATGCGCTCCAGGGCCGGTACGTGGGGATCGGGATCTACGTCGACGAGGACGAGGACGGGATCCGCGTGGCGGGCGTCATCCCGCGCACACCCGCGGCCCGCGCCGGCCTGGGGGTGGGCGACGTGATCATCGGGGTGAACGGGACGTCGCTCGACGACATGACCCTGAGCGAAGGGGCCCGCCTCATCCGCGGCCCGGAGGGCACGAGCCTCACGATCGAGGTGGACCCCGCCGGCCCACCCGGGCCGCGCCAGGTCCGCCTCACCCGCGAGTCGATCGACGTGCCGACCGTCGAGTGGGCGATCGTGCCCGGCACGGACGTCGCGCACATCCGGATCCTTCAGTTCTCGACCGGCGCCGAGGAGGCGCTCGCCGACGCACTCGAGGCAGCGCAGGCGAAGGGCGCCCGGCGCGTGTTGCTGGATCTGCGCGGGAACCCCGGCGGCTTCGTCAACGAGGCCGTCGGCGTGGCCAGCCAGTTCCTCGCGTCGGGCGTCGTCTACCAGACCGAGGACGCCGACGGCAAGCGGACGCCCGCCCCGGTCCAGCCCGGAGGGAGCTGGACCGAGGGTCCGCTCGTCGTGCTCGTCGATCGCTCGACCGCGAGCTCCGCCGAGATCGTCGCGAGCGCGATCCAGGACGCCGGACGCGGCACGATCGTGGGCGAGTCGACGTTCGGCACGGGCACGGTGCTGGCCGAGTTTCCGCTCGACGACGGGTCGGCGCTGCGGATCGGGACGGTCCGGTGGCTGACCGCCTCCGGCCGCGCGCTGTGGCACGAGGGGCTCGATCCGGACGTCCCGGCGGCGCTCCCCGAGGGCGTCGCGCCGCTCAGCCCGCCGGACGTCGAGTCGCTCGCGGCCGGCGAGGTCGACGACGTCGACGACGTCGTGCTCCTGCGCGGCCTGCTCGAGCTTGGCCTGGAGCCGGGCGCGGCCTCAAAGCCCTAGGAATGGCCGATCGGTGCCTCGGGGGCGCGTCCTCGGCGTCGGTGCGCCGCATGCCGGGTGCAGTCGGCGGGCAGCCACCCGGCAAGCGCATCGATTACGCCGGCGCGACCTGGGCCGTCGGGATCGCGGCGCTTGCGACCCGCCATCGCCAGGCCGATCGCGCGACGTACACGCAGGCGATCGTCTCGAGGCTCGCGAACAGGATGTAGTGCGGCAGGTCGAGTGCGCCTGCGCCCCAGACGTAGGCGATCGTTCCAACGCCGACGACGCCGTTCGCCCATCGCGCCGCCCGCCACGGCAGCACCTGGGACAGAACCACCATCGCGATCGGAATCGCCGTGATGATCGCCGCGACGAGCAGGAAGGTCGGCGTGATCGTGATCCCGCCCGCCTGGCCGCTCATGACCTGGGCAAGAACCCCCGGGCTCATGAACGAGAACACGTCGGCAAACAGCATGCAGAGGCCGACGAACACCCACGTCCAGGAGAAGCGATCCCTCGCCATCTCGATCGTGCTCATGGGAGCGTCCTTTCGTCTGGTATCCGGGCGAGCGCGCCAATCGTGCTCGCCGTACTAACGCTGTTAGTATGACTAACGGTGTTAGTATCGTCAACAGGCAGTTTGGGAGGGCAGGGCAATCACGCACGCGGCCAGTGGACGCACCATCCGCGAGACGTTGAACCGGGAGCGCGTGCTGCGAGGCGCCATGGAGCTGGCCGACCAGCACGGCATCGCGTCGCTGACGATGCGCTCCCTCGCTCGATGGCTCGGCGTTGAGGCCGCGTCGCTCTACAACCATGTCACCGGCAAGGACGACGTCCTCGACGGGATCACCGACCTCGTGGTCGCGGAGATCGACGTGCCCACCGGCGCCGTGGGCTGGAGGGAGGCCATGCGAACCCGCGCGAGATCGGCCATGGAGGTATTCGCTCGACATCCGTGGGCGAGCGGCCTCATCGACTCCCGCGAACGGATGGGGCCGGCGCGCCTCGCCTACGTTGATGGCGTCCTGGGTGTCCTCCTTCGGGCCGGTTTCTCCGCCGAGGCGGCCGCGAACGCGTTCATGGCGCTCGACAGCTACATCTACGGCTTTGAGCGGCAACGGACCGAGCTGAGGCTCGGCGAGGGAGGAGCTGACCCCACGGCGGCCGCGCACTCCGTGCAGATGTCGGCACCCCCCGAGGCGTATCCGGCGCTGGCGCGGGTCGCGGGCGAGTTCGCGGACCGGCCGTTCGACGTCCTCGCCTCGTTCGAGTTTGGCCTGGAGCTCATCCTCGGCGGCCTGGAACGCGCTCTGACAGGGGAGGGCGCGGCGACCTCACGTGCGGCCCAGTGAGGCTCGGCTCCGTACCTCCTAACGATCGTTCGTTAGTCACGGTCCTGCAGGATCACGCCCTTGCGCAGCAGGACGTTCCCGTAGCCGCGCTGCTCGCCCGTGGCGACCACGGCGAACGCGCCCCGCGCCGCCTCGTAGAACGCGAACCGCTCGAGCGCGGCGACCTCGACCGCGGGGCCCTCGGCGGCGTGGACGGCGTCGAGGATCTCCCGGTGGACCGGCGGCACGTCGTCGGGTCCGCCCGCGGTCATCATCCGGTGGGCCGGCGGCCCGTCGAACGGGTCGAGCGGGAGCAGCGACAGGATCGCCGCCACGGCACGGCCGATTCCGACGCCGTCCAGCCGCACGAGGGTCCCGGTGACGGTGCTACGGGCCACGGATTCGGCGGGGAAGTTCGCGTCGCACACCGCGATCGTGTCGCCGTGACCCATGGCGGCGAGCGTCCTGAGCAGCTCGGGCGAGACGAGCGGGTCGATCCCCTTCAGCATCGGGCCACCTCCGCCGCGAGGATAGGGCGCCCGGTACGGGCCTCGCGCGGCTGCGTCCGGCCCGGGGGCGGCCCGGGCTCGTAGACTCGGACCATGCCCCACGTCCGCGAGCGCTTCGCCGCCTATGTCGTCGACCGCCCGGAGGGCGGTCCCTTCACCCGCGGTGTCCGCGAGGTCCGCATCGACGAGCTGCCGCCCGGTGAGCTGACCGTCGCGGTCGAGTGGTCGAGCGTGAACTTCAAGGACGGCCTCGCCGCGCGCGAGGATGGCAAGGTCGCGCGCTCGTACCCGCTCATCCCGGGCATCGACCTCGCGGGCGAGGTGGCCGCCAGCGACGACCCCGCCTTCCCGGTGGGGACGAAGGTGGTGGCGATCGGCCACGACCTGGGCGTCGCGCGCCACGGCGGCTACACCGAGCAGGAGCGGATCCCGGCGGACTGGGCGGCGGTGGTGCCCGACGGCCTGACGACCCGCGACGCGATGGCGATCGGGACCGCCGGGTACACCGCGGCGATGAGCGTGGTGGCGCTGGAATCGCACGGGCTCGCGCCGGACCTGGGCCCGGTGCTGGTCACCGGCGCGTCGGGAGGCGTGGGCACGACCGCGGTGGGGATCCTCGCGGCGCGCGGGTACGAGGTCTGGGCGGCGACGGGCAAGCCCGAGGAGCAGGAGCGCCTGCGGGCGATCGGTGCCGCCGGGTTCCTGTCCCGGGATGAGGTGACCGGCGCGGGCCGGCCGCTCGACACGGCGCGCTGGGCGGGCGCCGTGGACACGGTCGGCGGACCGACGCTCCCGTACGTGCTCCGCACGCTGCGCCCGGGGGCCGCGGTGGCGAGCAGCGGCAACGCCGGCGGTCCGGAGCTCTCGACCACGGTGTTCCCGTTCATCCTGCGCGGCGTGTCGGTGCTGGGGATGAACAGCGTGCCGGTGCCGGCCGCGGACCGACGGGCGATGTGGCGCCGGCTGGCGACGGACCTGCGACCGCGCGGGCTGGGTGAGGGGCTGACGGAGGTGACGCTCGACACGGTCGAGGCCGCGCTCGACGGGATCGTCGCGGGGCAGGCGCGCGGGAGGTGGGTGGTCCGGATCGGCGGCTGAGGCGGGTGGCCGGCGGCATGGTGCCGCCTTTCCGGTCCGTCGCGTATCGTCCGCTCGATGGCGACCCACCCCGGGACGCTCCAGCCGCAGGACGGCGTCGAGGGCACCGCGAGGGCCCCGGACGGGCTGATCCTGCGCACGATCCGCTGGCAGCCGCAGGTCCCGCCGTGGGCGGCGCTCGTCCTCGTCCACGGGCTCGGCGAGCACGCCGGCCGGTACCGGCACGTCGGACGCGCGCTCTCGGAGGCGGGGATCGACGTGCACGCGTTCGACCTCCGCGGGTTCGGCGCCTCGGCCGGGCCCCGGGCCTGGATCGACCGCTGGTCGCGCTTCCACGACGACCTCGAGTCGCGCCTCCAGGCGGCCCGGTCGGCCCACCCCGCGCTGCCCCTGGCCCTGTACGGCCACTCGATGGGCGGCCTCGTGGCCCTCGGCTACGTCCTCGCGCACCCGGCCCGCGGCATCCAGCCGGACCTCCTCGCGCTCTCGGGTCCCGGGATCGACTCGACGACCGCGCGCTGGAAGGTCGTGCTCGCGCCGCTGATGGCCGCGCTGCTGCCGCGCATGCGGATCGCGAACGGGATCGGGATGGGTGCCCTGTCGCGCGACCCGCGCGTCGACCAGGCGAACGCCGCCGACCCGCTCGTCCAGACCCGGACGACCGCCCACTTCGGCGCCGAGGCGTTCCGCGAGCAGCGCCGGCTGCGCGAGCTGCTGCGTCGTCCCGGTCCGCTTCCGGTGCCCACCTACGTGTTCCACGGCGGCGATGACCCGGTCGTGCCCGCGGCGTCGTCGGAGGTGTTCGAGGGCCGGCCGAACGTGACCCGCCGCGTCTACCCGGGGCTCCGCCACGAGACGCACAACGAGCCCGAGGGCCCGGAGGTGATCGCCGACCTCGTCGCCTGGCTCGGGGCCCGGGTCTCGGGCGGTGTAGACTCGGCCGACAACTGAAGAGTCGCCTCCGGGGAGCGCTGAACGCGCTGAGAGTGTGGTTCGACCACAGACCCGCGGAACCTGATCCGGTTCGTACCGGTGTAGGAAGCAGGCCACGCGATGCTCGACGCCGTCTCCCCGCCGGAGGCGGCGCGTTCGTTTCCGGAGGCCTGGCATCGCGTGCGTATCCGACCGAAACCCCTTGCCGCCGCCCTTGCGCTCTCGGTCGTCGCGGCCGCTTGCGCGGGAAACGGCGCCACGCCGCCGGCGCCGTCATCGGCGGATCCCGCCGGCAGCCCGACCGGGAGCAGTTCGCCCGGCACGGGCACGGTGCGCCTTGCGCTCGACTGGACCCCGAACACGAACCACACCGGGTTCTTCGTCGCCCGGCAGCGCGGCTGGTACGAGCAGCAGGGCGTCGAGCTCGACGTGCTGCCGTACACCGGCACGACGCCGGAGGCCCTGATCGCGGCGGGCCAGGCGGAGTGCGGGATCAGCTTCCACGACGCGCTCACGTTCGCCGTGGCGGCCGGCGTGCCGGCGGTGTCCGTGATGGCGATCCTCCAGCACACTGGTCAGGAGATCGCCGTGCTCGCCGCGTCGGATATCGAGCGGCCGCGCGAGCTCGACGGCCGGACGTACGCGGGATTCGGCTATCCGAACGAGGTGCCCACCCTCCGGGCGGTGATCCGGGCCGACGGCGGCCGCGGCGAGTTCGACGTCGTCACGCTCGACACCGCGGCGTACGAGGCCCTGTACGCCGGACGTGCCGACTTCGCGATCATCTTCACCGCCCAGGAGGGCGTGGAGGCGCGGCTGCGCGACATCGAGCTCCGGACGTTCGCGTTCACCGACTACGGGTTCCCCGACTTCTATCAGGTCGTGCTTGCCTGCGAGCGGGGCTTCCTCGAGCGCGATCCGGACCTCGCGCGGCGGTTCGTCGACGCGACCGCGCGCGGTTTCGCGTTCGCGGCGGCCGAACCGGACGAGGCGGCGGCCATCCTCGTGGAGCAGAACCCGGGCGTGTTCGACGCGAGTCCGGAGCTGCCGGCCGAGAGCCAGCGGTTCCTCGCCGACGGCGGCTACCTCGTCGACGACGAGGGTCGGGTGGGCCACCAGACGATCGAGCGCTGGCGGGGCTACTCGTCCTTCCTCCACGAGCAGGGCCTGCTCGTCGACGCCGCCGGCGACCCGCTCGCCGAGCCGCCCGACTACGCGTCGCTGTTCACGAACGACTTCCTCCCGTGACCCGCCGGCCGCCGGGCATCCTCCAGCGCTGGCTGCCGCCGCTGCTCCTGCTGGGCGTCCTCGTCGCCGCCTGGGAGGGAGCGGTCGCGCTGACCGGTGTGAACCCGGTGACGCTGCCGGCGCCCACGCGGGTGATCGCCGCGCTGTGGGACTTCCGCGCCGCCGCGCTCGAGCACCTCGCCGTCACGCTCACGGAGACCCTGCTCGGCTTCGGGGTGGCCGTCCTGTTCGCTGTGGGCACCGCGGTCGTGCTCGATCGCATCCCGTTCGTGCGGCGTGCGGTGGAGCCGCTGCTCGTCGCGTCCCAGACGATCCCGGTGGTCGCCATCGCGCCGCTGCTCGTGATCTGGTTCGGCTTCGGGCTTGCGCCCAAGGTCGTGGTCGTCGTGCTGGTCACGTTCTTCCCGATCACCGTCGCGCTCCTGGACGGCTTCGCGCGCGTGCCCGCCGAGGCCACCGACCTGATGCGCTCGTTCGGCGCCTCGGAGGGCGCCACGTTCCGGAAGCTCCGCTGGCCGGCGGCGCTGCCGGCGCTGTTCACGGGGCTCCGGATCAGCGTCGTGTACGCCGTCATCGGCGCGATCTTCGGCGAGTACGTGGGCGCGCGGACGGGTCTCGGGATCTGGATGCAGCTGTCGCAGAACAGCTTCCGGACCGACCTCGTGTTTGCCGCGATCCTGCTCACCGCACTGGCGTCGATGGCTCTCTACGCGGGCGTCCGTCTCATCGAGCGAGTCGCGATCCCGTGGGCGCCCGGCGTCCGCCGCGAGGCGCCGTCGCCGGTGCGATGATCCCGCGCGAGCCAGCGGAGGCGAGCACGCGAGGAGGCTGCCGGTGACCGACGCGAAGACGATCGTCTTCTTCCCCGAGGGTGCCTTCGGGCCGACCAACAACTGCGTCGGGATCGGGGACGTGCTGCGCCGGCGCGGTCACCGGGTGGTGTTCATCGTCGAGGAGTCGTTCGCGGGCACCCTGGGGGCGAAGGGCTTCGAGGAGCGGCTGATGCGCCTCGCCCCGCCGCCCGCGGAGCCGGAGGTCCCGGGGCAGTTCTGGATCGACTTCATCCGCGACACCGCGCCGGTGTTCCGCAAGAGCACGCTCGACCAGATCACGGAATTCATCCAGCCGACCTGGCAGGCGCTCATCGACGGCGCGAAGTACGTCGATCCCCGGCTGGTGGAGATCATCGACGAGCTGCGGCCGGACGCGATCGTGGAGGACAACGTCGTGTGCTTCCCGGCGCTGCCGGCGAGCGGGCGGCCGTGGGTCCGGATCGTGTCCTGCAACCCCGCCGAGCTCAAGGACGAGCTCGTGCCGCCGTTCTCGTCCGGGCTGCCGGCCGCGGATCGCTCCGCCTGGCCGGAATTCCGCGCCGCCTACCGCGCCGCGCATGCCGACATGTGGGCGGACTTCGACGCCTTCGTGCGCGAGCGCGGCGCCCCGGGCCTTGCCGACAGCGAGCTGGGGCAGGAGTTCATCCACGAGAGCCCGTGGCTCAATCTGTACGTGTACCCGGCCGATGCCGACTACGAGCGGGCGCGGGCCCTGGGGCCGACGTGGCACCGGCTGGACTCGAGCGTCCGCGCGACCGACGGGACGTGGGAGCTGCCGGAGCACCTGCGCGGCGGCCCGGGCAGGCTCATCTACCTGTCGCTCGGCTCGCTCGGGTCCGCGGATGTCGAGCTGATGCAGCGGCTCGTGGACATGCTGGCCGCGAGCGGGCACCGGGTCATCGTGTCCAAGGGGCCGCTCGCCGACCAGATCCGGCTCCACGACAACATGACCGGCGAGCAGTTCCTGCCGCAGCCCGCGATCCTGCCCCAGGTGGATCTCGTGATCACCCACGGCGGCAACAACACGGTCACGGAGTGCTTCCACAACGGCAAGCCGATGATCGTGCTGCCGCTGTTCTGGGACCAGGTCGACAACGCGCAGCGGGTGGACGAGACCGGGTTCGGCCGGCGGTTCGGGGCCTATGACGTGACGCAGGAGCAGCTGCTCGGGGCGGTCGAGGAGCTGCTCGCCGACGAGGGGCTGCGGGCGCGACTGGAGGCGATCTCGGCCCGGCTGCGCGGGACCCCGGGCACGGTCCGGGCGGCGGATCTCATCGAGCGGGTGGCGATCACGGGCCAGCCGGTCCTGCGGGAGCTCGCCGCCACCTGAGGGGAGGGACGGCCGCCGGCGGGCCGGCGGCGCGGGCACGCGGGATCAGTCGTCGATGATCGGCGGCAGGCTGATGATCGGCGTGGGCGCCGGGGAAGGACTGGGCTGCGGCGCTGGTGTCGGGGCGGGCGTCGCCGTGGGCGCTGGCGTCGCCGTCGGTGTGGGCGTTCGCGTCGGACGAGGCGTGCGGTCCGCCGTGGGCTTGGGCGTCGGCGTCGGAGTCGGCGTCGCGGTCGGCGTCGCGGTCGGTGTGGGCGTCGGCGTCGCCGTCGGGGTGGGGCTTGGCCGAGGCGACGGCGTCCGCGTTGGCGCCGCGGTCGGCGAGCCTGGCGTCGCGGTTGCGGTTGCGGGCCGGGTCGTCGCCGGCGTTCCTCCGCCGGTGATCGGCTGCGCCGTCGGGTCCGGAGCGCCGGGTGCAGGCGACCCGGTGGGGCTCACCGTCGCCGATGGGGACGCGCCTGCGGCCTCCGAGGCGGTCGGACCGGCGGTCTGTGGCGTTGCCGAGGCTGATTCGACGGCGCCGAGCGGCCCGCTCGACTCGGGCAGATCGGGAAGCACGCCCCGGTTCGATCCGTCGTCGGCCGCGCCCCCGAGTCCGATCACGGCACCGAACAGGACGACGGCACCGATCGCCACGGCGGCGACGGCGGCCAGCATGCGCCGGTGCCGGCCATCATCCGTCGTGGTGGCGTACGCCTCGGGGACGTCGGCGCCGACCTCGAGCCCGAACGGATGGGCCTGCGTGGCCGCCAGCTCCTCGGGCGGGACGCCAGTCGCCGCGATGCCCGGTCGCGGGCGCGCAGCAGGCGTGGCGGCGCCTCGGCGGCGCGCGTCCGTCGACGACCCGCCGGACGCGGACGACCGCGCTCCAGCCCCGCCAGCCGGTGCGCGCGTCGGCGAATCGGATGTCCGCCCTCGGGTTCCCGACCCCGCGGGCACGCCTGTACGAGCCCTCACCCGCCAAGTGTTCGTGGCCGGCGTTCGCGCCCGCCCATGCTCCGCTTGCGTCGGCATCGCGGACACGTTGCAGCCTGCGGGACCGGGCGCCGTCGACGGCCTCGCCGGGCACACGGCGCTGGAGCAATCCCGCGCCACGGCGCACAATCCCCGCAGCCCCCTCGGTGCGCGCGACCGCGACCGACCGCCGCAGCCGAGGACTCCCTGTGCTGGCCCGAACCCCGAGGAGACGAGTGGGATGACCGAGACGCTCGAGCGCGTGAAGACGTATCAGCAGCTCATCAACGGCGAGTTCGTCGACGCCGCGTCGGGCGAGACGATCGAGGTGGAGAACCCGGCCACCGGCGAGGTGATCGCCCGGGTTCCCGCCTCGGGCGCCGAGGACGTGGACCGCGCCGTGAACGCGGCGGCCCGCGCATTCGAGACGTGGAGGCACACGACGCCCCAGGACCGCAGCCTGATGCTGCTCCGCATCGCCGATTCGCTCGACGCGGTGGGCGAGGAGCTCGGCCGGCTCGAGTCGGCGAACGCCGGCAAGCCGGTGGGCGCGGCCATCGACGAGATGGCCGTGTGCAGCGACCTGTTCCGCTTCTTCGCGGGCGCTGCGCGCGTCATGGATGGCCTCGCGGCCAACGAGTTCCTTGCCGGCCACACATCGATCATCCGGCGCGACCCGATCGGCGTCGTGGCGTCGATCGCGCCCTGGAACTACCCGCTGTACATGGCCAGCTGGAAGCTCGGACCGGCGCTTGCGACGGGCAACACGGTCGTCCTGAAGCCGTCCGTCCGGACCCCGCTCACCGCGCTCCGCTTTGCGGAGATCCTGGCCGAGCACCTGCCCGAGGGCGTGGTGAACGTCCTGTCCGGGTCGGGATCCACGATGGGTGACGACCTGGTCGGCCACCCGAAGGTGCGCATGGTGTCGATCACCGGTGACACGGTGACCGGCAAGCGCGTGGCGCGCATCGCCGCGGAGACCGTCAAGCGGCTCCACCTCGAGCTGGGCGGAAAGGCGCCCGTGATCGTCTTCGACGACGCGGACCTCGACCTCGCCGCGGAGACGCTGAAGTCGGCCGGGTACTGGAACAGCGGCCAGGACTGCACGGCCGCGACCCGCGTGATCGCCGGACCCGCGGTCTACGACCAGTTCGTGGGCAAGCTCGCGGACCAGGTGCGATCGATCAAGTGGGGCAACCCGGCGGAGGCCGACGACCTCGACATGGGCTCGCTGATCGCGAAGTCCCAGGTCGAGAAGGTGGCCGGCCTCGTCGAGCGGGCCCGCGAGGGCGCAGAGGTGGTCGTGGGCGGGAACGTCCCCGAGCGCCCCGGCTACTACTTCGAGCCGACCGTCATCGCCGGCGCCGACCAGCGGAGCGAGATCATCCAGGAGGAGATCTTCGGCCCGGTCGTCACGGTCCAGCGGTTCTCCGACGAGGCGCAGGCGATCGCCTGGGCGAACGACACGCCGTACGGCCTTGCCTCGTCCGTGTTCACCTCGGACATCGGCCGCGCGATGCGGGTGGCCAAGGCGCTCGAGTTCGGTCACGTCTGGATCAACGAGCACTTCACGCTCGCGTCGGAGACGCCGCACGGGGGTGTGAAGCAGTCCGGCTACGGCAAGGACGGTTCGAAGTACGCGCTGGAGGACTACACGTTCGTCAAGCACGTGATGATCAACTCCGGGGTGTGACCGTCGGGCCGGCGGCCGCGGACGCGGCCGCGCCGCGAACGCCCCGGTCCGGATGACCGGCGACGCGCTGACGCGGCAGACCGTCGCCGAGGCGGTCGCACGGCTCGATCCCGCAGCGATCGCCGCGGAGCGCTGGTTCGGGGGCAAGGGCACCACGGTCGAGCGGCTCGCGCTCGCCCACGCCTTCGCCCTGCCGGCGATCCCGCGGGAGGACGTGCCGGTCGATGCCGTGCTCGCGATCGTGGACGTCCACGCCGGGGCGCGACGGCTGGATCGCTATCTCGTGCCATTCGTGGGCTCTGGCGGCGCGCTTCGACCGGCGCAGTCGGGAGACGGCGTGTGGCTCGCGCTCGGCCGCGCGATCGCGGAGGCGTGGACGGTGCCCGCGCTCCCGCGTCGGCCCGCCGACGGCTCGGACGACGCGGGAAGCTCCGCAGCCGCGGGCGCGCCCGGACCGATCGAGGCAGCGCTGGTCTGCCGGCCGTCGCCCGGGTTCGGCGCGCTCGTGCCCGAGGGTTCGCGCGCCGTGGCGACGCTCGGCGAGCGGGCGCTCGGTGCCGACCAGTCGAACACCTCCACGGTCCTCGGCGAGCGTCTGCTCCTCAAGGCGTACCGGCGGCTGTGGCCCGGACTGAGCCCTGATCTCGAGGTCCAGGCGTACCTCTCGGAGGAGGCAGGGTTTCCGGGCGTCCCCCGCCTGGCGGGCTGGGCGGAGCTCGTGGCCCGTGACGGCGAGGTCACGACCGTCGCGATGCTCCAGGAGTACGTCGCGGACGGCGTGGACGTCTACGAGACGACCGCGGAGCGGCTCGCCGCGTGGATCCTGGCGCCAGGGGAAGTCAGCGTGGAATGGGCGACGGAGATCGCCGCCGACATGGGCGCGCTCACCGCGGGGCTCCACGCCGCGCTGGCTGACCCCCCCGGAGAGGCAGTCGACTTCCTGCCCCGGGACGCGTCCCGCGACGAGCTCCGCGCGTGGCGTCGCGACGCGCATCTCCAGCTCGATGCCGGGCTGACCGCCGTCGCGGCGGTGGACCGTGCGATGGCCGACGAGCTGCGCGACCTCGCACCGGCGATCGCGGCTCGGTTCACGCGCTTCGAGGCGACGCCGACCCGGCCGCTCGTCATGCGCATCCACGGCGACCTCCACCTGGGCCAGGTGCTCGCGGCATCGGACGGCTACCGGGTGGTGGACTTCGAGGGTGAGCCGACACGGCCGATGGACGATCGCCGGCGGCCCGGCTCGCCGCTGCGCGACGTCGCCTCGATGCTCCGTTCGCTCGATCACGTCGGGCGCAGTGCGCGCCGGCGCGCCGACCGGCGACGGGAGCCCGGCTCGTCGCACGCCGGGCTCGACATCGAGGCATGGCTCGATCGCGCCCGCGACCGGTTCCTCGAGGCGTACCGGGCCGGGCTCCGCGAGGCGGGCTCCGCGCTGAGCGTGGACGACGACCTGCTCGAGGCGTTCGAGTTCGCCAAGGAGTCGTACGAGCTGGTCTACGCGGCCACGTTCCTGCCCGACTGGCTGTGGGCACCGCATGAGGGCCTCCGCGGGCTGGTCCGACGGTTCGGGCGAGAGCCGGCGGGGTGACCGACCGCGCGGCGCAATTCCTCGCCGACGTCCTCGCCTCGCCGGCCGCGATCCGCGAGGCGATCGAGGCGGGCGTCCCGCAGGCGGCCGCGGACCTCGTCCGGGCGCGACCGGCACTCGTGGCGGGCATGGGCAGCTCGCGCTTCGCCGCACTCGACGCGCTGCCCCATCTCCGCGCCGCGGGCGTCGTCGCCAGGGTCGAGCTCGCGTCCGTCGCGGAGACACCCCCGGAGCCGGACGCGACCGTGCTGGTCGCCATCTCGAGCTCCGGCGAGACGCGCGAGGTCCTCGAGCTGGCCCGATCGTGGCCGGGACCGGTGGTCGGGCTGACGGCTCGCCCGGCCAGCCGCCTCGCCGCGCTGGCCACGGCGCCCGTGACCCTCTCGGGCGTTGACGAGACGTCGGGCATCGCCTGCCAGGGCTACCGCGCCACGCTCGTCCGGTTGCTCGCGCTCGGTGTGCCGGGCGTCGAGGAGCGGCTTGCGGGTGCCGTGGCAGCGCTCGACGAGCTGGTCTCGGACCATGCCGCGTGGGTGGGCCCGGCGGCCGACGTGCTCGACGGCCCGGACGAGGTCCACGTGATCGGGAGCGGGCGCCGGCCCGGGCTGCTGGAGCAGGCGGCGCTCATGCTCCGCGAGGCGCCGCGCATCCCGGCGCTGCCGATCGACACCGCCGACTGGCTCCACGTCGGGCTGTACACGATGCTCCCCGGCGGGCGGGCGCTCCTGCTCTCGGGAGGGCCCGACGATGACGAGGTCGTCTCGACGATCGCCGGGAGGGGCGGCCGGACGGTCGCGATCGGCCCGGCCGTCGAGGGTGCCGCCTTCCGGGTGCCGTTGCCCGAGCGCGCCGTCGAGGATTCTCTCGTGCGGAGCCTGGTCGAGCCGGTGGCGGTCGAGCTGATCGCCGCGGAGCTCTGGGCCCGGACCTCAGCCGGGGGCTGACCCCGCGGGCGCTGCCAGGCGCGCCCGGATGACCGGCAGCGCGTCCATCGTCGCGAGGTCGAACGGCGACCGAAGCACCCAGATCGCGTGCTCGATGCCGGCGTCGGCGTACGCCCGCAGGCCGGCCACGACGTCGTCGACCGTGCCCACGACCTCCGGCCGATCCTCACCCGTGGGCGGGTGGTGACGGCGGCGGACCGCCTCCCAGGCGGCGTATGCGTCCGCGGTCGTGGGACGCACGAGCACGTTGAGGTAGATCGATCGCTCGATCTCGCGATGATCGCGACCGAGGTCGTCGCACAGCGCGCGGAGCCGGGCGCCGATCGCCCGGAGCGCCTCCGGGTCGCCGCGGCCATTCCAGATGTCGGCGTGGCGGGCGACGAGTGGCAACGTCTTGCGCGGCCCGATCCCGCCGATGAGCAGCGGCAGACGGCGCTGCACCGGCAGTGGCCGGCAGACCGCATCGTGCATCCGGTAGAACGGGCCGTCGTGCGTGACCCGCTCGCCGTCCAGGAGCCTGCGGATGAGCGGGACCGCTTCGGCCAGCCGGTCCAGCCGTGCGCCGAAGCCGGCACCGAAGTCGATTCCGAACGCCTCGTGCTCGCGGTCGAACCAGCCGGCCCCGAGCCCGAGCACCGCGCGCCCGTTGCTGGCGTGGTCGAGTGTCACCGCGAGCTTCGCCGTCAGACCGGGGGAGCGGAACGTGTTCGCCGACACGAGCGGCCCCAGCTGGACGCGCCGGGTGACGGCCGCCGCGGCCGCCAGCGTCGTCCAGCCCTCGAGCTTGGGGTCGGTCCAGTCGCCCTCGTCGCACAGGAGGTGGTCGTCGATCCACACGGAATCGAAGCCGACGGCCTCGGCGTGCTCGATCGCGCGCCGCAGGTCCGGCCATGCCGTCCGCTGTGCCCAGAACGCCGCGCCGAACCGCACCCCTGATCGACCTCCTCCACTGGCTAGAGTAGACGGGTGGCCGGGCAGGTTTCGGGGCGTGGCGTGGCGCGGGCCGCCCGGGCGGCCATCCTCGCGTGGTTCGACCAACAGGGCCGCGAGATCGCGTTCCGGGGCAGGCACGACCCGTACGGCGTGCTCGTCGCCGAGGTCATGGCGCAGCAGACCCAGGTCTCGCGCGCGGACGAGGCGTGGCGGGCCTGGATGCGCCGCTTCCCGACGGTCGAGGCGCTCGCCGCCGCGCCGACCTCGGACGTGATCCGCCAGTGGGCGGGTCTCGGCTACAACCGGCGCGCCGTGAGCCTCCAGCGGGCGGCACGCCTGATCGTGGAGCGCCACGGAGGTCGGGTGCCCGACGGTCTCGCCGAGCTCCAGGCCCTGCCGGGCGTGGGTCCCTACACGGCTCGCGCCGTGGCCGCGACCGCGTTCGGCCGGCCGGTCGGCGCGGTGGACACGAACGTCCGGCGCGTGCTCGGGCGCGTGGCGGGCGGCGGAGTCGATGCCCTGTCCGATCGGGAGCTGCAGGCACTCGCCGACCGGGTCGTCCCGCCGGACCGGGCGGGCGCCTGGACGCACGCGCTCATGGACCTCGGGGCGACCGTCTGTCGACCGCGTGCGCCACGGTGCGCCGAGTGCCCGGTGCTCGCGTGGTGCAGGTTTGCGCGGCGGGGCGCATCGGTCGGGGAGGCGACGGGCTCGGCGGCGCGGCGGGCGTCGACGGCCCGCGCATTCGCGGGGGGCCCGTTCCCGTCGACCTCGCGCTGGCTTCGCGGGCGGATCGTCGAGCGGATGCGCGAGGCGGGCGGCTGGCTCGCGTTCGACGAGCCCATCGGCAGCCACGCCGTGCCCGCTGTGCACGCTGCCATCCACGCGCTCGCGAAGGACGGCCTAGCGGAGGTCGACGCGACCGGACCGGGCATCAGGGCACGCCTGCCGGCGGCATGAGGCTACGCTTCGATGATGGCCGCCGCCGATGCCGACACGCTGGCTGCGATCCCCCTGCCCGCCGACGATCCGGTCATCGCCACGGCCGACGTCGAGGAGCTCGAGCTGCGCTGGGCCTCCAGTGCAACGCGCACGCCGATGAGCGGCGAGGCGATGACGGGCGCGGACCGGCGCGCGCAGTCGCTCGGCGTCCCCGGTGAGCTGCTCATGGAGCACGCGGGAACGGCGACCGCCGCCGCGGCGCGCGCGCTCGCGGAGCGCACTGGACGCCTGGCGCGCGGTCCCGTGCTCGTCCTCGTCGGCCCCGGCAACAACGGCGGGGACGGCCTCGTCGCCGCCCGACGCCTGGCGGGCTGGGGGATCCCGGTGGTCGTCGCGCTGGTATCCCCGGAGCCGCGACCCTCGACGCCGGACGCCGCACGGAACTGGAAGCGGCTCGACGGGCTCGAGCAGGTCACGCGCCTCCATGCCCCCGTCGCGCGCGACGTCCAGATCCTGGGCCAGGGCGTGGAGCGCGCCTCGGTGATCGTCGATGCGCTCCTCGGCACCGGCGTCCGCGGCACGCTCCGCGAGCCGATCCGGAGCGCGGTCGAGCTGATCCGGCGGGCACACGACCATGGCATCCCGGTGCTCGCGGTGGACACGCCCACGGCGGTCGACCTCACCTCGGGCGATCCGTCCGATCCGGTCGTCCGTGCCGACCTCACGATCACGTTCCACCGCCCGAAGACCGGGCTCCGGACGAGGGTCGGGCGGGCGCTGGCCGGGAAGGTGCTCGTGGCGCCGATCGGGATCCCGCCGGAGGCCGACCGTGCCTGAGACGCGGGCCGAGCCCGGGCTGCGGGAGGTCCTGCTCGTGGCGGCTGCGGCCGTCGTGGTGGTCCTCGGTGCCGCCCTGCTGACGGCGCTCCTGCCCGCGGGCGCCCAGTCGATCGTGTTCGGAACGCCGCTCCTGATCGTCGTGCTCGTCGTGGGGACGGCGGCCGTGCTGTGGCGGATCCTGCGCGACCCATCGGCGCGGTGACCGGGTCGCTGGAGCCGCGCGTCCCCGGCGTCGCCTCTGCGCTCGAACGCCGGGCCGGTGACCTGGCCCGCCTCGCTGGCGATCGCTGGGATCTCGTGGTCGTCGGCGGCGGGATCGTGGGCTGCGGTGCGGCGCTCGATGCGGCGAGCCGCGGGATGCGGGTCGCGCTGCTCGAGCAGGACGACATCGCGGCCGGCACGTCCTCGCGCAGCTCGCGGCTGATCCACGGCGGCCTGCGGTACCTCGAGCAATACCAGTTCCGGGTCGTCCACGAGTCGCTCGCCGAGCGGGCCCGGCTGCTCCGGCTCGCGCCGCACCTGGTCCGGCTCGAGACCTTCATGTTCCCGCTCTACGGGCCGCCGCTCGCGACCCGGCTCTGGTACGGCACCGGGATGACCCTCTACGACCTGCTGGGATCGGCGCGCTCGGGTGGCTTCCACCGGCACCTCGGGCGGCGTGGGGCGCTCGAGTGGGCACCGCGCCTCCGGCGCGACGGGCTGCGCGGCGCGCTCGCCTACCACGACGCGATGGAGGACGACGCACGGCTCGCCCTCGCGGTGCTCCGGACGGCGATCGCGCACGGCGCGCTGGCGGTCACCCGGGTCCGGGCCACGGGCGCCATCCATGAGAACGGCCGGATCGCCGGTGTCCACGCCTGCGAGACCGGGACCGGCGCCACGCTCGACGTCCGTGCCGACGCGGTCCTCGACGCGACCGGGGTCTGGGCGTCGCAGCCGGACCGTCCGTTCGGCGACGGCTCGGTGCGGATCCTGCCCTCGCGCGGCAGCCACATCCTCGTACCTCGCTCGCGGATCGAGGCGCGCGGCGCGCTCACGCTGCGCGTGCCCGGCAAGGTCGCGTTCTTCGTGCCCTGGCCACGCCACTGGATCATCGGCACGACCGACGCGCCGTACCACGGCCCGGTCGACCGCCCGGTGGCCGGGGGCGACGAGGTCGACGTGCTCCTCGGGACGGTGAACCGGGGCATGGACGTCGACCTGCAGCGCGACGAGATCGTGGGCACGTACGCCGGGCTGCGGCCGCTCGTGGCCCCGTCGGATGCCTCGTCCACGGTGAAGGTCTCGCGCGGGCACAAGGTGTCCGTCGAGCCGGACGGGCTGGTCCGGATCACCGGCGGCAAGTACACGACGTACCGGGTGATGGCCGCGCAGGCGGTTGATGCGGTGCTGGGCTCGAGCGCCCGCGGACGGAGCAGCGCCACCGCCGACCTGCCGATCGTCGGGTCGCCGGCGGATGCGTGGGCGACGATCGACGAGGCCCGCGACGCCACCGGGGCGCTGGCGCGCCGGCTCGCCGCGGACGGCCTGGACGGAGACACCGCGGAGCATCTGGTCGGTCGCTACGGGACCGAGGCCGAGACGGTCGTGGGTCACGGCCGCGACGAAGGACTGCTTCGACCGCTGGTGACCGGCTTCCCGCATCTCGAGGCGGAGATCGCCTGGGCGGTCGTTCAGGAGTTCGCGCTCTCGCTCGACGATGTCCTCTCGCGCCGGCTCCGGCTCGCGATGGAGCTGCCCGATCGAGGTGCCGCGATCGCGGCGCGGGCGGCGGAAATCGCGGGGTCGCGCCTGGGCTGGGACGCTGCGCGACGCGAGGCAGAGGTTGCCCGTTACCTGGAGGTCGCACGTCGCGAGTACGACGTCCCGCCGCCGGAGGGCGGGGAGGCGGGCCGGTCGCGCCCGGTGCCGGCGGAGCCAGCGTAGCGCGAGCGGGGGGCCTCGATCGTGGCGGAACACGAGCGTCTGGCCGTGACCCACTTGCAACCCACCCGCCACCGCGTACACTCCCCGCGACGCGGGAACGCCTGCGTCACGGTACGGATCGCACGTTCGCACACGGTCTCCTCTCGCACCTCGCAAGCAGGAACCCGGGCCGAGGCGGCGACACAAGAGGAGATCGGCACGTGGCCGACA
>DASSPX010000169.1:0-20489 GCA_035699445.1 Candidatus Limnocylindrales bacterium
CCCCTCGCTCACTGCACAGGAGGCTCCCGTGACCGCCTCGGGCTCGGGTGCGCCCGACCGCGTCGGCACGGCGGCCGGAACCGTGCGCGGGACGATCGCACCGATCGTCGTCGTCCTCGCGGCCGGGTTCGCCTTCCGCTGCATTCTGGCACACCTGCTCCCCGGGTCCGGGTTCCGGGTCGACCTCGACGCGTTCCGGTTCTGGGCGAACGACCTCGCGACGAACGGCCCGTACGGGTTCTACAGCCGGCCGTTCTTCCACGACTACACGCCGGGGTACCTCTACGCCCTCTGGATGGTCGGGATCGTCGGCAAGGCGTTGGACGGCATCGGCGACCTGATCAAGGTGCCGGCGATCCTCGCGGACGTCGCGCTCGCGTTCGTCGTGTTCCGGATCCTGCGCGACGACCTCGGCGTCCGCGAGCGGCGGGCGCTGGCCGGCGCGGGGATCGTGCTCGCGAACCCGATCGCCTGGTTCGATTCGGTCGTCTGGGGCCAGGTCGACTCGGTCGGCGTCGTGTTCCTGCTGCTTGCCGTGCGCGAGCTCTGGCGCGGGCGCACCGAGCGTTCGGCGGTTCTGGCCGTGACCGCGGCGCTGATCAAGCCCCAGCTGGGGATCCTCGCTCCGCTCATCGCGGCGGTGACGATTCGGCGCGCGCTCCGTCCGGGAGACGCGGAGACCGAGGGCGGCACGGCCTGGGAGCGCGGCACGCGGGGACCGGTCCGGATCGTCACCACCGGCCTGGCGGGGTTCGCGATGGCGGTCGCGCTGTCGCTCCCGTTCGGGCTGTCCGTGGTCGAGCCCGCGCCGACGTTCCCATACGTCGATTCGGACCTGGCCCGCCAGCTCGTGAGCACCGCGGCCGGCTACCCGTACCTCACCGTGAACGCGTACAACCCGTGGGCGCTGCTCTCGGTGGATGGCAACGGGCTGGCCGCGAACGGGACGTGGGTGTGCGACGCGCTCGTGCCGCCCGCGATCGCCGGGAACCCGGACGCCCCGTGCCAGGCCGTCGACCCGCCGCCGGGCGTCGGCCTCGTGCTGGGCGTGCCCGCCGTGCTCGTGGGCAGCGTCGGGCTGATCGTCGTGATCCTCGCCACGTGCGTGCTCGTCGCCCTGCGGCCGGACCGGAGAACGATCCTGGTGGGCCTCGCCGTCCTCGCGCTCGCGTTCTTCGTCGTGCCGACGCGGGTCCACGAGCGGTACCTGTTCCCCCTGTACGGCGTGGCGGCGATCCTCGCAGCGGTCTCGAGGCGCTGGGCCGTGGCATACCTCGTCGGTTCGATCGCGACGTTCCTGAACATGTACGTCGTCCTGACGACGATCTACCCGGGCAATCCGGGCATCAGCGACTGGCTCGGGATCGGGGGCGCGGTCCGGTCGTCCACCGGCGTGGCCGCGATCGCGGTGGCGCATCTCGCGGTGTTCGTGTGGGCGGTGCTCCAGCTGCGCCCGGCGGCGCGCGCGAGGCTCGCCGACGAGATCGCCGACGCCCGGGCGCCTGCCCGGGTCCGGGATCCCATCGTGCCTGACGCGGAAGCCGGCCCGGTCGACGAGCGTGCGGGCCTTGCGGCGGCGACCCCTGCTGACTGGCCCGTTGCCGGCGAGCTCCCGGACGAGCCGTCACCCCCGCCCCGTCCGGGCATCCGCCCCATGCCCGCCTGGCTCGCCACCGGCAGCCTTGGCTCGCTCGGCGTCGTCGGCTGGCTGCGGGCGCGGATGCGGGAGCGCCCGTGGCGCGCGGATCGCAGCCGGATGCTCGCGTTCGAGCGCGGCGGCCGGCTCGACCGCCTGGACGTCTGGCTGCTGGCCGTGCTCCTCGTCGCGAGCCTGGGCCTGCGCACGTTCCGGCTCGCCGAGCCGGCCCAGATGCACTTCGACGAGGTCTATCACGCGCGGACCGCCACGGAGTTCCTGCAGCACTGGCGATACGGGATCTCGCACGACATCTACGAGTGGACCCATCCCCACCTCGCGAAGTACGCGATGGCCCTCGGGCTGGTCGCGTTCGCCGACCAGGGCCTCGCCGGCCGGTCGGACCTCGGCGTGCCGGTTCGCGACGCGGTCATCGAGCCGAGGCGCGACAGTGCCTTCGACCCGGCCGGTGCAGGGGATCGGATCTGGGCGGCCACCGGGAGCGAGCTGGTCGCGTACGACCTCGGCAGCCGGGCTGCCGTCGCGCGCTGGTCGGTGGCCGGCGCATCCAGCCTGGAGCTCGACACGGCGGGCCCGACGCTGCTGATCGGCACGGATCGGGGGGGGATCCTCACCCTCGACCTCGAGGCGGTCGAGCTCGTCCTTCCGGAATGGCAGGCGGGCGGCACGACCCGCGTCGATCCGGTGCCCCTGGCGACCCTCGAGGGCGGCGTGGACCAGGTGGTCCCGGTGCCCGGCGGCGCCGACCTCGCCGCGCTGGTCGGCTCGGAGGTCCGGTTCGTCGACCTCGCGACCGGCAGCGTGCGCGCCGGGGTGCCGGTGGACGGCGCGGCATCGATCGTTCCCGCCGGGTTGGCCGAGGTGGTCGTCGTCGACCCGAACGCCGTGACGGATCCCGCGGCCGCCGCATCGGAGCTGGCGACGCTCCTCACGGACGACGCCGCCCGGATCGAGGCCCTCCTCGCCGGAACGAGCGGACAGGAGGTCATCGTCGCGGCCGGCCTGACCGACGACGAGCGGACCGCACTCGACGCCGCGATCGCCGATGGCCGCCTCGACGGCGTACGGGTCGACGAGGCGGGGCGGGTCGCGGTGCTGGGCGCCGAGGGGGTCACGCTGCTCGCGGCGGACGGGGCCTCGCTGGGCTCCATCCCGCTGGAGGGCGGCGCGTCCGGGGCAGCCCAGATCACGGGCGTGGGCGAGAACCCCGAGCTCTACGTCGCCACGACGAGTCCGGATTCCGGAGGCGGTGCCGTCGCGGTCGTGACCCTCGGCGACGACCTGTCCGGGACGCCCACGATGCTGCCGATGCCGGGGACCGTGTCCGACGTGCGGTTCGACCCGGCAAGCAAGCTCGTCCATGTCGTCGGCGCCACGCCGGAGGGGGACGCCACGACGGTCTACGTCATCGAGCCGAACGGGCGCGCCGTGTTCGCCGACCACCGGCTCCCGTTCGACCCGTCGGCGCTCGTCCTCGACACCGCGCCGCCGTACCCGGCCGCCGACCGCGGCCAGCTGCTCGCGTTCTCCGGGGACGGCGCCGTCGCGAGCGCCGACATCGGGCATTACCCGTTCGCGTGGCGCCTGCCGGGCGTCATCGCCGGCGTGCTGACGCTCGTCCTGCTCTACCTGCTCGCACGGGTGCTGTTCGCGCGCCGCAGCGTGGCGCTGCTCGTGGGGGTGTTCGGGCTGCTCGACGGCATGCTGTTCGTGCAGAGCCGGATCGCGATGAACGATGTATACGTCGGGCTGTTCATCCTCGCGGCGTACACGCTCTTTGCCTGGCTGTGGACGGCCACTCGGGCACGCTGGGCGTTCTGGGCCCTGATGCCGGTCATCGGTCTGCTGCTCGGGCTCGCGCTCGCCTCGAAGTGGGTCGCCGCCTATGCCATCGGCGCGCTGGGCATCCTCATCCTCGCGCGGAGCGCGCTCGGGCGGGTGCTGCTCGTGCTCGGCCTGGTGGGGATCACCACGGTGCTCGGCTGGCTCGCGATCGCGGTCCCGGAGGGGGGCGGCGGCGGCAACCTGACGTTCATGCTGCTGATGATCGGGCTGACGCTGCTCGCCGTCGTCGTGAGCGTTCTCCGGCCGATCGCGTGGACCGCCGACGAGGTCAGGTTCGCGGTCGCAGCACCGGCGGTGGCCGGCCTCGTGGCCGCCGGCGGCCTGCTCCTCGCCGGCGGTGGGTCATCGGCGGCGCTCGTCGCGTTCGGGGGCGCGGCGGCGTCGGTCGCCGTGTACGCAGCGTTCGTCGGGGCGGGGCGCCTGGGCTTCGGGCCGCTGTCGCCGCCGCCGGACCCCGAGCTGGACGCCCTCGTCGGGCCTCCGGCGCGCGCGCCGGAGGCGCCGTGGCTGCGGCTCGGCGCGCTGGGAGGCCTCCCGGTGCTGTGGCTCGCCGCGTCGCTGGTCGCCATCCCGATCGTCGTGTACGTCGTCTCGTACGTGCCGTGGGCGTACCTCGACAACCACGCGATCGTGACCGGCTGGCCCGACGGGCACGACGGCCAGACGCTCGCGCAGCTCACCGGTGAGATGTACCGCTACCACGACCAGCTCACCGCCGCGCACGCCGCGAGCTCGCCGTGGTGGGCGTGGCCGCTCAACCTCAAGCCTGTCTGGTTCTACCAGGGCGGGTTTGCGGCCGACACGGCGGGCGCGATCTACGACGCCGGCAACCTCGTCATCTGGTGGCTGGGGATCCCGGCCATGGGCTTCGTCGCGTACCAGGCGTTCCGACGGCGGAGCCTCGGGCTCGCGCTGATCGCGATCGGCTTCGCGTGCCAGTGGATCCCGTGGGCCCGGATCGATCGTGCGTCGTTCCAGTACCACTACTACACGAGCCTGCCGTTCGTGATCCTCGCGCTCGGCTACTTCGTCGCCGAGCTGTGGCACGGCGCGTCCGGGGCCACGTGGCGGCTGGCACGCGTCGCCGCGGCCCTCGCCGTGCTCGGGTCGCCGATCCTGTGGCTGCTCCGGCTGCCGGCGTGCGCGTTCGTGCGCGTCGAGGCGGTCAACCCGGGCTCGCAGGCGTGCGTGGGCAACCCGGGGAACCTCGAGGTGACGGCGTCGGCCCTGGCGATGACCGTGGTGGGCATCGGGACGCTGCTCGCGTTCGGCAGCGAGGTGGCCCGCCTGCGTCGCGCACGGGAGGATCTCGCCGCGTCGTCGCTCGTCCCGATCGTCGTGATCGCGGTCGTGGGGGCCGTGCTGCTGGGCATCGCCAGCGGCATCCCGGGCTCGGCGGCGGTGATCTCGCTCCCGGGGCTCGTCCCCGAGGCGATCGCCCTCGTCGTCGCGATCCCGCTCGGCCTGATCGCGCTCCAGGTCCTCACCGCGCGCGACGCGCGCCGGTTCGTGGTCGGGCTCGTGCTCGCGGCGGCGACGTGGTTCCTCGTCCTCTACCCGAACATCTCCGCGCTCCAGCTGCCGTCGCGGCTCGTCAACGCGTACCAGGGGATCCTGCCCACGTACCTGTACCCGTTCCAGTTCCCGGTGAGCACGGTCGAGCGTGGCGGGTCGATCTCGTTCACGGATCCACGCGTCGCGATCCTCGCCGCGTCCCTGCTGGTGGCGTCGGTGATCGTCGGGTACGCCGCCTGGGCGTGGCGGATCGCGCTCGCGGAGCGGGCGGCAGACGACGCGGCAGGGATCCCGGCCGGAAGCGGTGGTCCCGGGCTGGCCCCGGGCGGCGGGCCGTAGGTCCGGACAGCTTGTCGCCCGGCCGCAGCCCTTCAACCGTCGCCCCGGCGCGGTTGCGCGGCCGGGCGTTCCACCTGACGACGGAGCGACGCTGCCGACGGCCCTGGAGCCTGCCTTGGGGCGCTCCGTCGTCGTTTGGCACCGCTGGCGGCTCAGGTGACCGGTCGGTCGTCAGATGCGCCGCCGGCCGTGCCATCCCTTCCCCGCGTCATTCGGTGGCGGCGTCCACGCCCTCCATCCCGCCGCCCCCCGCACCGGTCGCCCCGGCCGGCCGTGGCGACGCGGGGATCGCTGCCGAGAAGTGCTCCGGCAGCGCGCCCTGCGCGGCGAGCCGTCGGACGACGAAGCCGTAGTAGTCGTCCACCTTCGCGGTCACCCGCTCCCAGCTGAACTCCTCGGCGCGGGCCCGGCCGGCATCGCCCATCTGCCGTCGCAGCTCGTCGTCCGCGAGCAGCCGGGCGACGGCAGCGGCAATCGCCTTCGGCTTGCGGGGCGGCACGAGCAGGGCCTCCCGGTCCCGCCGAACGACGCCCTTGTAGCCATGGATGTCCGACGCGACGATCGGCGCGCCCGCCGCCATCGCCTCGAGCAGGACGATGCCGAACGATTCGCGGCCGGTCGCGGGCGAGACGTACACGTCCGCGGTCCGGAACAGCTGCGCCTTCTCGGCGTCGGACACGCGCCCGAGGAACTCGACGTCCCGCAGGCGCCGGGTGAGGACGTAGCGCCGCGCCTCGCGCTCCTGCGGACCGCTGCCCACGAGCAGGAGGCGGCACTGGCAGCCGGTCCGGCGCAGGATCCGGTACGCCTTCAGCAGATCCAGCAGGCCCTTGCGCGGCTCGAACCGGCCGACGAACAGGATGTTCCGCCGGCCGTCCTGCCAGCGGGCGACCGGCACGGCGCGGCGGAAACGCTCGAGGTCCACGCCGTTCGGGATGACCTTGTAGTCGCCGGGGAAGAACCCCGCGATGAAGTGTCGGGCAGCCGCCGACACCGCGACCCGGCCGTGCAGCCGCTCGGCGTAGCCGCGGAGCGCCCGGCTCCCAAACTCGTACGCGGGCGAGAACCCCGCGTAGGCGTGGAACGTGGCCACGTTCACGCTTCGCGACTCGCGCAGCACGATCAGCGACAGGAACGGCACGAACGGCTCGTGGAAGTGGAGCAGGTCGAACTGCTCGCGCTCGAGCATCGCCCGGACCTGGCTCACGAACCGGAACGAGACCGTGACCGTGCCCATCGAGCCGTTGGCCGGCATCGAGAAGCCCTTGCCGAGGCGGATGACGTCGCCCTCGGAGGCGCGCTGGAGGCCGTGGGACGAGGTGATGATCCGGACGTCGTGGCCGCGCGCGCGCAGGTTCTCGTAGAGGTAGCCGACATGCTGCGTCACCCCGCCGGGCAGCGGGTAGATGTACGGCGAGACGAGGCCGATCTTCACGCCCGCTCGATCCGTGGTGGACGGCGCCGACCGCCCGGATAGCCGAGGTCCCGCCCGCTGCCGTCGCGCAGGAGGCGGCCACGGAGCTCGTCGCGCGTGTCGCGGCCGTATTTCGCCAGCTGGCGGCTGAACAGCCCGAGCTGGCCGATCGACCCGTGGAACGACCCGTGATGCTGCGTCGAGCGGTCCTCGATCGCGCGTCGCAGGTCGTCCGCGGTGCGGCCGGGGAACGAGGTCGTGGCGGTGCCCACCTGCTCCGGCGCATGGGCGTCGCTGTTGCCGAGGCGGGCGAGCCCGTAGCGGTCCGCGAACCGGATCACCCGGCCATGGAAGTAGCGCCCGAATGCGGTGGGATTGAAGGTCTCGATCGTGTCCGGACGATAGCGCGAGTCGGGGTCCTCGAGGAGCCGCCGCAGGACCCACGCCTGGGCGCACAGCGGGTAGGGAACCAGGGGATGAGCGGGAATGGCGAGGCCGCCCTGATCGTGGATCTCGGCGATCGAGTCGCGCAGCGAGCGCATGGGCCGCACCCGCCGCTTGAGGAACAGGCCGAGGAGGTGGCCGCCGCGGGTCGTCACCTCCTCGCCCACGATCACATCCAGCCCGAGCCCGAGGTCCCCGGCCATCGCGCGGCCCGCGACGGCGGCGTCGATCCGCTCGTGATCGGTGATCGCCACGACGTCAAGGCCCGCCGCCGCTGCGGCGCGCAGCATGTCCGCGACGCCGGCGGTCCCGTCCGAGGCAAGCGTGTGGAGGTGGAGGTCGGCGCGACCCCGCGCGGGATCGGTCATGTGCCTGGCTCCGGGCGAATGTCGGGCCAGACGGGATGGAAGCAGGCCCACCACTGGTCCGGGGCGTCCGCGATGATCGACTCGAAGGCGGCCGCCATCGCGCGCGCGAGCCCGGTCACGCGCTCCCGGCGGGTGCCGTCCGCGGGTGTCTCGACGGCGATCAGCCGGCCGCGATAGCCGCGCCGCCCCGAGCGCCGCACGCCGCCGACGACGACGGGCACCCCGGTCTCGACGGCGAGCAGGGCGGGACCCACGGGCATCCGTGCCGGGTGCCCGAAGAACGGGATCTCGACGCCGCCCCCGGTGAGGTCCCGGTCGGCGACGAGCCCGACGGGCTCGTCACGGGCGAGGGCGGCGGCCAGCTCGCGGCGTGCGGCGGCCAGGGATACGATCCGCACGCCCACCCGGGACCGCGACCGGACGAACCAGGCCTGGAGGCCCTCGTCCGGGACCGCCTCCATCGGTGCCGTGACGGCCGTCCCGAGCATCTGCGCGACAAGCACCGCGGGCACCTCCAGCGCTCCGAAGTGCAGCCCCACGACGATGAGCGGCCGCCCGGGCCGGAGCGAGTGCGCCAGGAGCTCCGGGGTCTCCACGACGAGGTGCCGGTCGAGGTAGGCGCGGTCGAAGGCCGGTGTCCGCGCGACCTCGAGGTAGTAGCGCGCCGCATGCCGGTACGCGGACCGGACGAGCGCGGTGAGCGCCCGCTCGTCCTCGGCGGCGCGCCGGATCCGGGCGGTCGCCCGGCCGTCCGCGGCCAGCGTGCGGCACACCCGGCGCAGGTTTGCCCGGGCGAGCGACGCCCGGCGCGGGGTCAGCCGGAACCACGCCTCGCCGGCCGCCTCGGCCCCGGCAACGAGCAGCGGCTCGGGCAGACGGAGCGCGGCCATGGAGAGGAGGCTCGCGGCGACGCCGGCGGGCGTCCTCGCGGCCTGCCGGCTCCCCGGGCTCATGCTGCGCCCGGCGACGCCCCGGGCCGCCCCGAGGTGGTCAGGGCGTCGAGTTCGGCCGCCCGGGCGGCGAGCGACGCCTGCTCGGCCTCGGTCGCGGGCCAGATCGGCTTGAAGCTGTACCACTGCTCCGGGGCCGCGGCCACCGTCCGCTCGAGCCAGGCGGCGATGGCCTGGGTGACCCGTCGCGTCTCCGCGGGCGCGGTGGAGCTCGCGCTGATCGGGGTGTCGAGGGTGAGGTGGAACCGTCCGTCGGGGCGGCGGCGGATGACCACCGGGACGATCGTCGCGCCGCTCTTCGCGGCGAGTGTGGCGGGGCCGGCCGGGAGCGTGGTCCATGCATCGAACAGGCGGACCGGAATCCCGTCCGCGCGGTAGCCCCAGTCGACGAGGAGCGCGAGGATCTCGCCGCGCCGGAGCACGGAGAACAGCTCGCGCAGGTTGCGCCACGGGATGAGCCGGACCCCCCACGACTCGCGCTGGCGGCGGAGCAGCTCGAACAGCTCGGGAAACGCGGTGTCGTCGGCCACGACGCTGATCGGGTAGCCGCGCTCGGCGATCCCGGCCGCCACGGCCTCGTTGTTGCCGACGTGTGCGGCAACCACGATCAGCGGACCGCCGGAGGCCCGCCACGCCTCGGCGACGTCGTCGACGCCCTCCGCCTCCACCCCGCTCCGGAGCTCCTCGTGCGGCCGGCTGGGCAGGCGCATCAGCTCGACGATGTACCGCGCGTAGCTCGCGTACGCCCGCAGGGCGAGCGCGCGGACGCGGGGATGGCCGGGCGGCAGCCCGAGCACGTGGCCGAAGTTCGCGTTCGAGTACGAACGTTTCCTGGGCATGACGAGATAGCCCAGCTGGACGAACCGCGCGATGACGAACGTGGACAGGCGCGGCGGGATCCACGAGAGCAGGGCGGCCGTCGCCCGGTAGGTGATGACGGCCGCCCGCTCGAGGATCCGGGAGCGGGACTCGACCCGGCGATGTGGCGCCTCGAGCCGGTGCTCCTGGGTGGTCACGACGCCGATGCGGTCGACTTCCTCCCCGGAGCGCGCTCGGCGGCGTGCGCCGCTCCGGCGAGCGCCTTCGAGGCGGCCGCGGATTCCTCGTTGCCCACGAGCGTCTCGTTCTCCTCGCCGCGGATGAACGCCTCGACGCGCTCGCGCGCGACGTCATCGTGGAGCTGGATCGGCGGCGACTTCATGAAGTACGCCGAGGGCGCCACGAGCGTCCCCGCCAGGCCGCGGTCGAGCCCGAGCTTGAGGCAGCGGATCGCGTCGGTGATCACGCCGGCGCTGTTCGGGCTGTCCCAGACCTCGAGCTTCAGCTCGGCATTGAGCGGCACATCGCCGTACGTCGTGCCCTCGATCCGGATGTGGCACCACTTCCGGTCCTTGAGCCACGGCACGTAGTCGCTCGGTCCGACGTGGACGTCGTCCTCGCTCAGCTCGTAGTCGAGCATCGACGTGACCGCGTTCGTCTTGCTGATCTTCTTCGACTCGAGCCGCTCGCGCTCGAGCATGTTCAGGAAGTCGGTGTTGCCGCCGAAGTTCAGCTGGTACGTGCGGTCGATGCGCACGCCGCGGTCCATGAACAGGCGGGTGAGCACCCGGTGGGTGATCGTCGCGCCGACCTGGCTCTTGATGTCGTCGCCGATGATCGGCAGGCCCTCCTCGGCGAACCGGCGCTGCCAGTACGGCTCACGCCCGATGAACACCGGGATCGCGTTGATGAAGCCGACCTTCGCGCGGAGCGCCTGCTCGACGTACCACTTCGTCGCCTCCTCGCTGCCCACCGGCAGGTAGGAGACCATGACGTCGACCTCGCGCTCGCGGAGGATGCCCACGATGTCGGCCGTCGGGCCGGGCGCCTTCTCGATGACCTGGCTCAGGTACTTGCCGATCCCGTCGTGCGTCATCCCGCGCTCGACGGTGACGCCGGTGTGGGGGACGTCGGCGAACTTGATCGTGTTGTTCTGGCCGGACCAGATCGCCTCGGACAGGTCCTTGCCGACCTTCTCCCGGTCGACGTCGAACGCGGCGACGAACTCGATGTCGCGGATGTGGTACCCGCCGAGGTCGACGTGCATGAGGCCGGGGATGAAGTCGCCGACCTTCGCGTTCTCGTAGTAGTACCGGCCCTGGATCAGGCTGTTCGCGCAGTTGCCGACCCCGACGATCGCGACGCGGATCTTCCCGTCGCCCCGGCGGTTCGAGCCCGCCCAGGTGTTCGTGGGCGTGGAGCCGTTCTTGCCCATGTGCTCTCCCATGCGATGCCTACCCCTGCTCCTGTGTCAGCTGCTGACGGATGACGTGGACGATCCGCTGGATCGTGGTGATGGTGGACAGGATGGCGATCGCCCCGAGCGCGACGCGCAGGGCTGTGAGGCCGGCGGTCGGAGCGATGACCAGGCCAATCGTGAGGATGACGATCCGCACCTCGCGCGGCGCGAGGCCGACGGCGGCCATCCCCGTCCCGGGCGTGAAGCCCAGACCCTCGGACTTCGCCCGGGTGTACGGGACCATCTGGCTCGCCGCGAGCGCCGCGGCGGCGACGACGGCACCCCCCGGGTCACCCCCCGCGGCCATGCCCGCGGCGATGCCCACGTAGACGACGGCCTCCCCGGCGCGATCGAACACCGAATCCATGAACGCGCCGAGCCGGCTGGCGCTGCCCGTGGCGCGGGCGAGCGCGCCGTCGAACAGGTCGAACACGCCGCCGAAGATGACGAGCATGCCGGCCGCGAGCCAGGCGCCGGTCGCCGCGGCGAGCGCGGCGACCACGGCGATCGCGAATCCGATCAGGGTCAGCGCGTTCGGCGTGAGCCCGAGACGGCCGAGCCCGAGGGCGACCGGCCTCGCCAGGTCGCGGATCCGCTCGCGGGTCCCGGGCGAGACGAGCGACCCGGTCACGAGGCCGCCCCCCGACGGAGTGCGTCGAGGCCGAGCACCCGCCGCTCGCGCTCCGCAAACGCCTCGAGGGCCTCCGGCACGAGCGTATGGATCGTCTCGCGCCCCTGCCGGCGCGCCGAGACGAACCCCACCTCGCGGAGCTTGCCCAGATGCCACGAGACGAGCGGCTGGGAAAGGCCGACGTGGTCGATCAGCTCCGTCACCGTCGCGGGCCCCCAGGCGAGCCGCCGCAGGATGCGCAGGCGGTTCACGTCCGCGAGCACCTTGTGGAACACGCGCAACTCCCGGAGGTCCTCCGGCGGGTCGATCGCGGCGGCGAGCGTGCTGCGGATGCGGGCGGGCGAGGGGGACACGAGCGTTCGGCGGGCTCCTTGGGGGAGCGCAGGATCGGATCAATCCCGCTTTATATCAATGGTGGTTGATGCTATGCAGGGGCGCCTCGGCTGTCAACCCGGCGTGGGCCCGGGGCGTGACCGTCAGGTGGTCATCTGGGAGGCAGCTGGCCGTCAGGCCCATCCTCTGGCCCGCCAGAATCGCTGAGGGCGCGATCCACGCGGCCGGCGAATCACTCCGCATCGCGCCCGGCTGGCGCTGCCTCATGGGTCTGTGCACGGCTCAGAAGCCCGGGCTGAGCTGGACCTCGCGCCGGTGACGGAATGACAACCTGGCAATCATCCGCGCAGCGGGGACGGACGGAGGCGCACCCCTAAACTCCGTTGGTGCCCGCCCTCTCCCGCGTCGACGCGCTCGTGCTGCTCGCCGTGTTCGGCGCCGGTGTGTTCCTCGCGGGGCTGGAGCTGATGATCACGGCGGTCGCGTTGCCGGCGATCGTCATCGACCTCGCGGACTGGACGCGGCTCCGCGAGGCGTCCTGGATCGTCAACGGGTACCTGCTCGCGTACGTGGTGACGATGCCGCTGGCCGGGCGCCTCGCGGACATCGTGGGCACGAGACGACTGTTCCTCGCGGCGCTCGCGGTGTTCACCGTGGGCAGCGCGCTCGCCGGCCGGGCGCAGTCGCTCGAGGAGCTCGTCGCGGCGCGCATCGTGCAGGCGATCGGCGGTGGCGCCCTTGTACCGGTCGCCACGGCGGCGGCGTCCCATCTGTTCGACGGCGTCGCGCGGCCGCGGGCACTGGGCGTGGTCGGCGCCCTCACGTTCCTGGGCATGGCCGCCGGACCGTTCGCCGGCGCCGCAATCCTCGGCTCGTTCCACCCGGAGGTCGTCGTCGCGCGCCTTGCCGGCCCGACAGGCGGCGGGTCCGGGCTCGCGGAGCTGCTCGCACCCGCCTGGCGCTGGGTGTTCTACGTGAACGTGCCGGTCGGGATCGTGGCGCTCTTCCTCGGCTGGGCCGCGAGCGCCGGCTGGGAGACGCCCCGCCGCCGGACCCGCGTCGACGTGCCCGGCGCCGTCCTGTTCTCCGTCGCGCTCGCCGGGGGGCTCGCGGCGCTCACGCTGCTCGGCACGACCGATGACGTCGTCGGCATCGAGGCCGGCACCCTGACCATCGGGCTCGCGATCGCGGCGGTGCTTGCGACCGCCCTCGCCATCGCGCGCGGACTCTCGATCACGGACCCGTTCCTCGATCCCCGGCTGTTCCGCATCCTGCCGTTCGCGTCGGCCGCGCTCGTCTCGCTGCTCACGGGGTACGCCCTCGCGACGGCGATCGTCGGGGGCGCGGTCTTCGTCGACCGGGTCCTCTACGGCGGCCCGGACGACCAGCGGCTGGCGCTGGGGGCGCTGGCCGGCGCGACCGCCGTCGGGGCGCTCGTATCGGGGTTCGTCGTCCGCGTGCTGTCGCTCCGCGTCGTGACGCTGGCGGGCCTCGGGGCGGCGGCGCTCGGCCTGTTCCGGATGGCGGCGTGGACGCCGGGGACGACGATCCTCGAGGTCGCCGGCTGGCTGGCGGTGTTCGGGCTCGGGTTCGGGCTTACCGTGACCCCGCGCTCCACCGCGGCGGTGGAGGCGGCCGGGCGGGCCGCGTTCGGCATCGCGAGTGCCACGGTGACGGTGGCGCGGATGGTGGGCATGGCCGTCGGCCTCGCGATCCTCACCGCGTACGGCTCCACGACGATCGACCGGCTGTACGACGAGGTGTACGCCACCCCTGACGCGTACCGCCAGTTCATTCCCGTGGCCCTGCGCGACCGGCCGCTCAACGACGGCCAGGTGGTGGAGGCGCTCGAGCGGTGGGCTGCCGGCGAGGCGGCCCGGATCATGGTCGGGATCGTCGTGGTCGCCGCGATCCTGACGCTCGTCGCAATCGTCCCCGCACTCGCGCTCGAGCGTGGCCGCCGTATGCTCGCGCCATCGGAGGCCGGCACGGAGGGCGTGGATGGCGCACAGCGGGGCAGTTCCGGGGAGCCCACCGTCGCGCTCTGACCCCACCGGGGTGCCGGCTGCCGGCCCGGCGCCCGCGGCGGCAGGCGCCATCCGGATCGTCGCGCGACGGGGCTCCGACGTCGTCGAGACGAGCGACCCCGCCGACCTGCGCGACCTCGTCGGCGCCTCGGGCGCAAAGGCCTGGATCGATCTCGTCGATCCACCCGGTGCGCTGCTCGCCGAGGTCTCGGACACGCTCGGGCTCCACCCGCTGATCGTCGAGGACATCACCGAGCGCAACCAGCGCGCGAAGTTCGAGGAGATCGAGGACGACGTCCACATCGTCGTGTTCGCGCTCGAGTTCCCGGGCGAGGTGGTCGCGCACGAGATCGACATCGTCGCGACGAAGGGCACGCTGCTCACGGTCCATCCGCCGGCGGTGAACCTGCACGGTCTCCAGCAGCTTCGACTCGGCGCGGGGGCGCACCTGGCCCGGGGCGTCGACTTCCTGCTCTATGCGATCCTCGACGGGGTCGTGGATGGCTACTTCCCGGTGCTCGACCGCCTCGCCGACGACCTCGACGCGCTCCAGGACGACGTCGTCGTGAGCGCATCGTCGTGGTCGCTCCAGCGGCTGTTCGGGCTGAAGCGCGAGCTGATCGCCCTGCGCCGTGCGGTGTCGCCGGCGCGCGAGATCCTGAACCAGCTGACGAACCGCGACCTGCCGCTCATCGCGCCCGAGCACGTCGTGTACTTCCGGGACATCTACGACCACCTCATCCGAGTGACCGACGAGCTCGACAACTACCGGGAGCTCGTCGCGGGGACGCTCGAGGTGTACCTGACCACCGTCAGCAACAACCTGTCCGCGATCATGAAGCGGCTGACGGGCGTCACGGTGATCCTGGCGGGCGTCGGGGCCGTGGCCGGGATCTTCGGGATGAGCGAGGCGGCGCTCGCGTTCCAGAGCGGCGAGGGGGCCGGCTTCTGGATCGTCACGGCGGGGATCGTGGCACTCGCCGCCGGGACGGCGATCGTCCTGCGCCGGATCAACTGGATCTGACGGCCGGAGGCGCCCGCAGCCCCGCGTGCGCCGGCGGTCGGACGGGCGTCAGCAGGCGCGCGGCTCCGCCTTCGGGTGCGCCTCCGCCGGGTCCGCGGGGGCGACCGACAGCGGCCTGGCCACCACCTGCAGCTTCGGGTACGAGGCGTTCGGCCCCTCGGAGGTCTGCAGCCACAGCTCCTCGCTTGTCGCAGCGAGCGGCCGGTCGAGCGTCCGCTGGTGGCGGCGCACCTCGCTGATCTCGTACAGGTAGAGCTGGTCATCGCTCGTGAAGACCTGGACGAGCATCCCCAGCATCCCGCGGCCGTCGTTCACCTTCGACTGCTCGAGCAGCGGCAGCATCATTCCGCGGCGGGCGTGGGCGTACAGGTAGATCGCGCGGCCCTCGCCCGGCTGGCCCAGCTCCTTGAGGTACATCGCGACGTCGCACGGCGGGTACCCGTCAGGTCCCTCGATCACCGGCAGGTCGATCCGGAGCGCGGGGATGACGAGCCGGGTGGCGACGCGTACGCCGATCTGCGGCGACGGCGACGTGCTCGGGCTCGCGGACGGCGTCGGGCCGACGGACGCGCTCGCCGAGGCGGACGCGGACGCGCTGACCGACGGCGACGGTGCGGGTGTCGACGGCGGCGCCGTGACCACGACCGGCGTTGCGGCGGGCTCGCCCGCCGTCGTCGGGTCGGCGTACGTGAGGATCCCGGCCGCGAGGAGCATGACGCCGGTCCCGGTCAGGACCGGGGGCAGGATGCGGAGGCGGAGGAGGTCGAGCGCGGATCGCACGCCGGGATCCTAGGCGACGATCGGACGTCTGCCCGTCGCCGGGTCGTACTGGTACGCTCCCGAGCCAGCGATGGGCCCGCGCACCGCGATCGTCGGCGGCCTTCTCGCGGGCATCGTCGTCGGGGTGGCGTTGCTCGTGGCGCTCGTCGCGTTCCTGCCGCCGCCCGAGGCATCGACGCCCCCATCGACTGCGCCGTCCGGCGCGAGCCCGCGGGAGGCCGAGCCCCCGCGGAGCGCGATGACGACGGCCGTCACCCGACCGCGGCGGCCGCCTGTCCGACGAGGTCGAGCAGGATCCCCGGGAACACTCCCAGGGCGATCGTCAGCACGGTCGCCGCACCGAGCCCGAGCCAGACGAGCCGGCCGTGCGGCAGCGGCTCCGTCTCGGCCGCCGGCTCGCGCATGAACATGTAGACGACCACCCGGAGGTAGTAGAACGCGGCCGCGGCGGCGTTCAGCACCGCGATGACGGCCAGCGCCGCGAGCGCCGGATCGTTCGACTCCAGGGCGGCGAGGATGACGTAGGCCTTGGCGAAGAAGCCGGCCGTGGGCGGGATCCCGGTGAGGGACAGGAGGAACAGCGTCATGAGGATCGCCAGCCTCGGCTCGCGCCGGACGAGGCCCGCGAACGTGGCCAGGTTGGACGTGACGCCCAGCCGCTTCTGGAGTGCCGCGATCACCGCGAACGCACCGAGGTTCATGAACGCGTACGCCGCGCCGTAGAACAGCAGCCCCTCCATGCCGCGAACGACCCCGGCCGCGTACGCCGCGAGGCCGAGCAGCATGTACCCGGTGTGCGCGATCGAGGAGTACGCGAGCATCCGCTTCACGTTGTCCTGGGTGAGCGCGACGAGGTTGCCCAGCGTCATCGTGGCGGCCGCGAGCACGATCATCACCGGCAGCCAGTCGGCGGCGAGCGGCGCGAGCGACTCGGCGAACAGCCGGATGATCAGCGCGAAGGCGCCCACCTTCGGGCCCACGGACAGGTAGCCGGTGACCGGGGTGGGCGAGCCCTGGTACGCGTCGGGTGTCCAGTAGTGGAACGGGACCGCGGCGATCTTGAACGCGACGCCGGTGGTCATGAACGCGAGGCCCATCGCGAGTCCCGGGGAGAGCGGCTCGCCCGCGCCGATCGCGCCGAGCGCCTCGGCGACGCCGTCCACCCGGGTCGTGCCCGTCAGGCCCCAGGCGAATGCGAGGCCGAACAGGAAGATCGAGCTCGAGAAGCTGCCGAGGAGGAAGTACTTGATCGCCCCCTCGGTGCTGTAGCCGTCCGTCTTGTGGTAGCCGGCGAGCAGGTAGCCCGGCAGCACCATGAGCTCGAGCCCGAGGAACAGGATGAGCAGGTCGGACGATGCGGCCAGGAGCATCGCGCCGCTCATCGCGAACACCAGGACCGACGCGAACTCCGCGACCGGCAGCCCGCGCTCCTCGAGGTAGTCGGGCGCGAACGCGATCGTGAGCGCGACGATCCCCACGAACAGGAGATCGAGGAACGTCGTGAGCGCGTCGACGGTGTACGCGCCGTCGAAGGCGGTCTGCTCCTGGCGGCCGGTCCAGATCGTCAGGCCCGCGACGATCGCGAGACCGGCGAACGCGACGAACAGCGCGGGGCCCTTGCGGCCCGGGCTCACGAAGTCCGCGACGAGGATCGCGATCGCCACCAGCACCGTGGCGACGATGGGAGCGAGCGGGACGAGGTCCTCCAGCCGCATCGAGGCGCTTCCTCCGTTACCGCCAGAAGGCCAGGTCGATGCCCGCGCTCGCGTGCACGCCCGAGAGGACGCCGTCGAGGGCCGGGTTCACGAGGTCGAGCACGAGGCCCGGGAACAGGCCGAAGATCACGACGAGCGTGGCCAGGGGCACGAGCGTGGCGAGCTCGCGTGGGGTGATGTCCGTCAGGTGGTGCCCCAGACCCTTCAGGAAGTCCGACACCTCGCCGAACGCGACGCGCTGGAACATCCAGAGCAGGTAGCCCGCCGCAAAGATCATCACGAACGCGGCCACGGCCGCCGCCGCGGGGCTCACGTCGAACGTCCCGATGAGCGTGAGGAACTCGCCCACGAACCCGGACAGCCCGGGCAGGCCGACCGACGCGAACACGAAGAACCCGAACGTGGCGGCGTAGACCGGCGTGGGCGCGGCCAGGCCGCCCATCTTCGCGATCGTCCGGTCGTGCGTCCGCTCGTAGATCACGCCCACGAGGAGGAACAGCGCGCCGGTGATCAGGCCGTGGTTGAGCATCTGGAGCACGGCGCCCTGCATGCCCTGCTGCTGGAACACGAAGATGCCGAGCGTCACGAAGCCCATGTGGCTGACCGAGCTGTACGCGACGAGCTTCTTGAGGTCGGGCTGCACGAGGGCGACGATCGCGCCATAGATGATCGCGATCAGGCTTAGCACGATGATCAGCGGCGCCCACGTCTGCGCCGCGTCGGGATAGAGCGGCAACGTGAACCGGATGAACCCGTACGCGCCGAGCTTCAGCAGGATTGCGGCCAGGATGACCGAGCCGGCCGTGGGCGCCTCCACGTGCGCATCGGGGAGCCACGTGTGGAACGGGAACATCGGGACCTTGATCGCGAACGCGAGGAAGAACGCCCCGAACGCGAGCAGCTGGAGCGTGGGATCGAAGCCGCCGCCAGTCGCCGCGAACTGCGCGAGGACCTCGAGGTCGAACGCGCCCTGCCACGAGCCGGTCGCGCCCTGGAACGCGAACGCGGTGGCGAGGATCGCCACCAGCATGAGCAGCGACCCGACGAGCGTGTACAGGACGAACTTGATCGTGGCGTAGATGCGGTTCGCCCCACCCCAGATCCCGATGATCAGGTACATCGGGACGAGGACGACCTCCCAGAACACGTAGAAGAGGAACAGGTCGAGCGCGACGAAGACGCCGATCATCCCGACCTCGAGCACGAGGAAGGAGACCATGTACTCCTTCACCCGGGTCTGGATCGGGCCGAAGCTCGCGAAGATGGAGATCGCGGTGAGCGTCGTCGTGAGCACGACGAGCGCGACCGACAGCCCGTCGACGCCGACCTTGTACTGGATGCCGAACAGCGGGATCCAGTCGAGCACCTCGCGGTACTGGAAGCCGGGTCGCGGCAGGTAGCCGACGAGCAGCAGCATCGACAGCGCGAACGTGAGCACCGCCACGCCGAACGCCGTCCACCGGATGGCACCGAAGTTCGCGCTCGGGATGAGCGCCACGATGAGCGCGCCGACGAGCGGCGTGAACGTGACCAGCGACAGGATCGGGATCGTCGAGACGTCCAGCATCGTCAGCGACTCGCGATCACGAGGAACGAGCCGGCCATCACGATCAGCCCGAGCGCGATGCCCAGCGCGTAGTTCTGGACGCGGCCGGTCTGGATCCGCCGCAGCCCGCCGCCGGAGTCGCGCACGACCGCGCCGATCCCGTTGACGGCGCCGTCGACGATCGTCCGGTCGAACCACCACAGGAACGCCGCCACCCGCCCGCCGAGGCGGATGAACAGCAGGTCGTTGAGGTCGTCGAACCACCACTTGTTCAGCGACGCGCGGTACAGGAAGCGGGTCGCACCGGTGCTTGCCGTGATGTCGCGCACCTGCTCCGGCCGGGGCGCGAGGCGAAGCGGCCCGAGCTCGACGCCGAACAGCCGCCACGCCACCGCGATGCCGATCGCGGCGACCGCCACGCTGGCGCCGATGAGCACGCCGTCGATGCCGAACAGCTGGTACTCGGCCTCCGCGTGGTGGAGGACCTCCACGGATTCGCCGAAGACCGGCTCGAGCCAGTGATGGAGCGTGCTGTCGCCGAGCGGCAGCCCGAGGTACATGCCGAGGGCGATCGACGGGATCGCGAGCAGGATGAGCGGGACGGTCATCACCGGCGGCGATTCGTGGATCCGGTCCCAAAGCTCGCGGGGGCCGCGGAACGTGCCCCAGAAGGTGAGGCCGACGAGGCGGAACATGTAGAACGCGGTCATCACGGCCACGACGAGGCCGATGAACCACACCCACTGGAAGCCCAGCTTGAACGCCTCGCCGAGGATCTCGTCCTTCGAGAAGAAGCCGGCCAGCGGCGGGATGCCCGAGATCGCGAGCGAGCCGATGAGCATCGTCGCGTACGTGATCGGGATCCGGCGGCCGAGCCCGCCCATCCGGCGCATGTCCTGCTCTTCGTGGACGGCGTGGATCACCGAGCCGGAGCCGAGGAACAGCAGGCCCTTGAAGAAGCCGTGGGTCATGAGGTGGAAGATCGCCGCGGTGAACGCCCCCACGCCGAGCGCGGCGAACATGTAGCCGAGCTGCGACAGGGTCGAGTACGCGAGCACCCGCTTGATGTCCGTCTGGGTCATCGCAATCGACGCCGCGAGGATCGCGGTGAAGATGCCGATCGCCGCCACGACGACCATCGCCTCCGGGGCATGGGCGAACAGGGGGTTCGCGCGGGCGACGAGGTACACGCCGGCGTTGACCATCGTCGCCGCATGGATGAGGGCGGACACCGGCGTCGGGCCTTCCATCGCGTCGGGGAGCCAGACGTGGAGCGGGAACTGGGCGCTCTTGCCCATCGCGCCCGCGAACACGAGCAGCGCCACGATCAGGAGCGGGATCGCCATCGCCTCCGGCTGCTCGGTCATGATCGCGAGCGATTCCCGGATGTTGAGCGTGCCGGTGTTCACCCAGATCGCCATGATCCCGAGCGCGAACCCGACGTCGCCGACGCGGTTGACGATGAACGCCTTCTTCGCCGCCAGCGCCGCCGACCGCCGGCGATACCAGAACCCGATGAGCAGGTAGCTCGACAGGCCCACGAGCTCCCAGGCGACGAAGATCGTCAGCCACGAGTCCGCGAGGACGAGGATGAGCATCGACGTCATGAACAGGTTCAGGTAC
>DASSPX010000170.1:0-12266 GCA_035699445.1 Candidatus Limnocylindrales bacterium
GCGGCGCCGAACGCCGGCCAGCCGGGGTCGATCACCCGAGCGAACGCTGCGGCCACCAGGACCATCTGGCCGGCTCCGAGCAGCGCGAGCCCGGCCCGACCGAGGCTCAGACGGGGCTCCCCGGCCCTGCCGGATAGCGCCGCTCGACGTACGCTTCGAGGATGCCCTTGAACTCCTCGACCAGACCCTCGCCGCGCAGGGTCCGGTCGAGCTTCCCGTCGACGAACACCGGCGCGACCGGCTCCTCGAACGTGCCCGGCAGCGAGATGCCGATGTCTGCGTGCTTCGACTCGCCCGGGCCGTTCACGACGCAGCCCATCACGGCAACCCGCATCTCCTCCACGCCCGGATGGACGTCCCGCCACTCCGGCATCCGGTCCTTGAGGTACTGCTGGATGTCGCGCGCCATCTCCTGGAAGAACGTCGACGTCGTCCGGCCGCAGCCCGGGCACGCCGACACCTGCGGCAGGAACGAGCGCAGGCCCATCGACTGGAGGATCTGCTGGGCGACCTCGACCTCGCGCTCGCGCGGCGCTCCGGGCTCGGGGGTGAGCGAAACGCGGATCGTGTCCCCGATGCCCTCGTTGAGCAGGATCGCGAGCCCGGCCGTTGACGCGACCACGCCCTTGTCGCCCATCCCGGCTTCGGTCAGCCCGAGGTGGAGTGGGTAGTCCGAGCGCGCCGCGAGCAGCCGGTAGACGTCGACGAGGTCGCGGACCTGCGACACCTTCGCCGACAGGATGATCCGGTCGTGCCGCAGCCCGACCGTTTCGGCCAGCTCCGCGGAGCGCATCGCCGACTCGATCATCGCGTCGATCATCACGTCACGAGCATCGCGCGGCTCGGTTGCCCGGGCGTTCGCGTCCATGAGCTCGGTCAGCAGCTGCTGGTCGAGCGAGCCCCAGTTCACGCCGATCCGGACCGGCTTGTCGTTGTCGATCGCGACCCGGACGATCGTCGTGAAGTTCGCGTCGTGGTGCTTCGAGCCCACGTTCCCCGGGTTGATCCGGTACTTCGCGAGCGCGGCCGCCATCTCGGGGAAGTCCACGAGCAGCTTGTGCCCGTTGTAGTGGAAGTCGCCGATGATCGGCACGTCGACGCCGAGGCCGCGGACCTTGCGCACCATCTCCGGCACGGCCGCCGCGGCGGCCTCCGTGTTCACCGTCACCCGCACGAGCTGCGAGCCGGCGTGCGCCAGCCGGGCGACCTGGATCGCGGTCGCGTCGGCATCCGCCGTGTCGGTGTTCGTCATCGACTGGACGACGACCGGATGCGCCGACCCCACCAGCACGCCGCCGACGTCGACCGACACCGTCGGCCGCCGGCGAGGCTTCCCGGTCACTCCACGACCCCGCCGAGGCGCGCGATGTCGAACACCGTGATCCAGATGAGGAACGCGAACAGCGCGACGAACCCGACGAAGTACGTCAGGCGCTCGGCACGCAGCGAGATCCGCTCGCCGAACAGCGACTTCAACGTGATCACGAGCATCCGGCCGCCGTCGAGCGGCGGGAACGGCAGGATGTTCACGAGCGCGAGGTTGGCCGACAGAATCCCGGCGAGGTAGAGCACGTACAGCGGCCCGAGCGACCAGAGCACGTCGCCGATCTGGAACGCGATCCCCACCGGGCCGGCGGCCGGCGGCGGGGTGGTCGGGTCGCTCACGATCGAGCGTCCGAGGTCCGCGAGGCCCCCGAGGATGAGCCCGAACGCGTCCACCGTCCGGGCGAGGCCGATCCCGACCGCCTCCGTGATGCTGTGCTCGATCCGGCCGGCGGGCTCGCCGGTGAGACGCGTGATCCCGAGCGCGCCCTGCCCCTCCGTCGGGACGCGCAGCGTGACCTCGATCTCCTCGAACGTGCCGTCCGCGCGCTCGATCCCGAGCGTCACGCGCTGGCCGGCCTTCGCCGCGAGATCCTCGACCGGGATGCGGCCCTCGAACGCCGAGTACCGCTGGCCGTCGATCGAGACGAGCATGTCGCCCGGCTGGAGCCCGGCCGCCTCGGCCGGCGAGTCCGGGACGACCTCACCGAAGCGGACGCCGAACGCGGTGTCGTTCGTGTACGTGATGCCGGTGAAGATCGCGATCGAGACGAGCAGGTTCATGACGACGCCCGCGACGAGGATCCCGAGCCGGACGAGCAGCGGCTGGCGCGAGAACGACCGCGGGTCGTCGGCCGCGTCGCCGTCCTCGCCCTCGAGCTTCACGAAGCCGCCGATCGGCAGCCAGTTGAGCGTGTAGAGGGTCTCGCCGCCGCGCGCGAGGACCTTCGCCCGCGGGGGGAACCCGATCCCGAACTCGAGCACGCGGACGTTCGCGAGCCGCGCAGTGACGAAGTGGCCGATCTCGTGGACGAGCACGAGCCCACCCAGGATCACGAAGAACAGGACGATCGTGATCGCCGACTGGAGGAGCTCCATCGTCAGGCTCCCGCCGCGCCGGTCGCGAACGTCGCGCGGACCTCGGCATCGAGCGCCACGAGCTCGTCGACGTCGGGCTCGTCGGCCGCGCCGGCCGGCGTCGGCCCGAACCGCTCGACCGCGGCCGCGAGGATCCTCGGGATGCCCGGGAAGTCCAGGCTGCCGTCGAGGAAGCGGGCGACCGCGACCTCGTCCGCGGCGATGAGCGCCGCCGATGCCCGCACCCCCGCGCGGCCGGCCTCGCGCGCGATCCGGAGCGCCGGGAAGCGCGCCTCGTCCGGGGCGCGGAACTCGAGCCGCCCGACCGACACCAGATCGGGCGGGAGGGCCGGGGACGGCATCCGGTCGGGATGCGTAAGGGCGTACTGGATCGGGAGGCGCATGTCCGGGGTGCCCAGCTGGGCCTTCAGGGAGCCGTCGCGGAACAGGACGGCGGAGTGGACGACGCTCTGCGGGTGGACCACCACGTCGATCGCGTCGTAGGGGGCATCGTACAGGCGGTTCGCTTCGATCACTTCCAGGCCCTTGTTCGCGAGCGTCGCCGAGTCGATGGTGATCTTCGCCCCCATCGACCAGGTGGGATGGCGAAGCGCGCGCTCCGGAGTCACCCGGGCGAGCTCGTCGGCGGGCGTATCCAGAAACGGGCCGCCGGACGCGGTGAGCACGAGACGCGCGATCGCCCCCATTGGTTCGCCCACGAGGCACTGCCAGATCGCGGAGTGCTCGGAATCGATCGGGCGGACCCAGGCGAGCGGGGTCGCGAGCGGGTCGCGCGGATCGGCAGCGGCGTGCTGCACGGCGAGCCGGCGCGCCTCACGCATCACGAGATGCCCGCCCGAGACGAGCGTCTCCTTGTTCGCGGTCGCGACGACCTTGCCCGCCCGGAGCGCGGCGAGGATCGGCCGCAGGCTCACGACCCCGCCCGTGGCGACGACGACGAGGTCGACGTCGTCGCGCGTCGCGAGCGCCTCCAGGCCGGCGTCGCTCAGGCCCGTCGCGGCGACCGGTGCGCCGAGGCGAGCAGCCTGCTCGACGACCAGGTCACGGTTCGAGCCGGCGGCCAGCGCCCGCACGGCGAACCGGTCGTGCAGCGAGGCGAGCACGTCGACGGCCTGGCGCCCGATGCTCCCGGTCGAGCCGAGGACGGCGACCCCGATCGACCCGTCCCGGCGGCCGTGCGCGCTCACGACAGGAACGTGACGACGAACAGGACGACCGCGGGCGCGGCGAACAGGAACGAGTCGATCCGGTCGAGGATCCCGCCGTGGCCCGGGATGAGCCGGCCGGAATCCTTCGCCCCCGCGGCCCGCTTGAGCATCGATTCCGAGAGGTCGCCGGCCTGCGCGGTGAACGCGATGAGCGGCCCGAGCGCGAGCGCCGCGGCGGGTGCCTCGCCGAGCCCCCACAGGAGCGCGGCCGTGACGAGCGTCACCGCCGCCGTGCCGCCCACGACCCCTGCGTACGTCTTCGAGGGCGAGATATGCGCGAGGAACCGCGCGCGTCCGAATCGCTTGCCGACGACATACGCGCCCGTGTCGTACGACCAGACCCCGAGGACGAGCAGGAGGATCCAACCTCGCTCGGCGCCCAGCGCGGCGAGCGGGACGCCCGGCGGGAGCGGCGGCGCCACGTCGCCGAGTCGGACGACGAAGCCCAGCAGCGCGACGTACAGCGCGCCGAACACCGTGCCCATCCAGGTGAGCAGCCCGTCGCGCGGATCCGGGCGGGTGAACGCGCCCACGGCGGCCAGGATCACGCCGACCGCGACGAGCAGCAGCCCGCTCCCCTCGGGCACGCCCCGGAGGCCGAGATCGAGCACCAGGACCACGGCGAGCGCCGTCCCGAGCCAGGGCAGCGAGCCGTAGCCGGCCTGTCGGAGGAGCCGGAACGTCTCGTGGGCCCCGATCGCCGCCGCGAGCGCGACGACGACGACAATCGCCGGGCCGCCGATCGCCAGCGCGAGCAGGATCGGCGGGACGAGGATGAGCGCGGAGCGCGCGCGATCGCGCAGCACAGGCCGAGGGCTAGCGGCCGAAGCGCCGAGTCCGCCGGGCGAACTCCAGGAGCGCGGCGTCGAACGCGTCCGGCCCGAAGTCCGGCCACAGGACGTCGCACACGTACAGCTCCGCGTAGGCGCTCTGCCAGATGAGGAAGTTCGAGATCCGCATCTCGCCGCCGGTCCGGATCACGAGGTCCGGGTCGGGCAGGCCGGCCGTGTACAGGGCGTCCGAGATCGCCCGCTCGTCGATCGCCTCCGGTGGCGTGCCCGCGGCGGCGAGCCGCCGGAACGCGTCCACCAGCTCCGTCCGGCCCGCGTAGTTGAACGCGATGTTCAGCAGCAGCCGGTCGCCGCCCGCGGTCCGCTCGAGCGCGTCCTCGATCGATCGCCGCGTCGCCTCGGGCAGCTCGTCCTGGCGGCCGAGGAGCCGGACGCGCACGCCCTGGGCCTGGAGCTGGCTCGTCTCATTGCGGACCGCCTGCTCGAGGAGCGAGAACAGCCACGCGACCTCGTCGTCGGAGCGGGCCCAGTTCTCGCGGCTGAACGCGTACAGGGTGAGGATCGGGACGCCCCGCCGGACGGCGTGTCGGAGCAGGCCGCGAATCGCCTCCACGCCCGCGGTGTGACCCTCGAACTCCGGCCGATCGTGGAGGCGGGCCCAGCGGCGATTGCCGTCCATGATGATCGCGATGTGGCGCGGCAGCTCCTCGGGCGGCAGGAGCGGCTCGGCGTCGGCGGGCAGCGCCGGAGTCGGGATCGGCGCGGGCAGCGCATCCCCGGGCGCATGGGCGATCGGCGGCGCGTCGGTCGGTCGTTCGAGCGCCGTCGTGCGGGTTCGCGGATCGGCCGGCGCGTCGGCCACCTAGACCTCCATGACCTCCTGCTCCTTCGCGGCGCCGAGCCGGTCGACGTCGGCGACGAAGCGGTCGGTCAGCTTCTGGAGCTGCTCGAGCTGGCGGTGGGCCTCGTCGGTGCCGACGGTGCCGTCCCGCTCCTCCTTGCGGATCGCGTCGTTCGCCTCGCGGCGGAGGTTGCGGATCTCGACCCGTGCCTCCTCCATCCGCTTGTGGACGAGGCGCACGATCTCCCTGCGGCGCTCCTCGGTGAGCGGCGGGATGTTCAGCCGGACGACCGTGCCGTCGACGTTCGGCGTGAGCCCGATGTCGCTCTTGATGATCGCCTTCTCGATCGCCCCGAGGACCGAACGGTCCCACGGCTGGATCACGATCTGGTGCGCCTCCGGGACGCTGATGGAGGCCAGCTGGTTGAGCGGCGTCTGCGTCCCGTAGTAGTCGACGTTGATCCGCTCGACGAGTGCGGTGGATGCGCGACCGGTGCGGACGCCGACGAAGTCGCGCTCCATCGCCTCGATGGCGCGCGCCATCTTCCGCTCCGCGGCGCTCAGGGTCTCGCTGCTCATGCCGCGCCTCCTCCGACGGGCTGTCCCGAGATGAGCGTCCCCACCGCCTCGCCTCTCGCGACGCGCGTGATGTTGTCCGGCTCGTTCAGATCGAACACGACGATCGGCAGGTCGTTCTCCATGCACAGCGACACGGCAGCCGCGTCGAGGACCTTCAGCTGGTCGCGGAGCAGGTCCGCATAGCCCAGCTCGCTGTACCGCCGCGCATCGGGGTTGGTCACGGGATCCGAATCGTAGACGCCGTCGACCTTCGTCGCCTTGAGCAGGACCTGGGCACCGATCTCGACCGCGCGCAGGGCGGCGGCCGTGTCCGTCGTGAAGTACGGGTTGCCGGTGCCCGCGACGAAGATCGTCACGCGGCCCTTCTCGAGGTGGCGCACGGCCCGTCGGCGGATGTACGGCTCGGCGACCTCGTTCATCGCGATCGCCGTCATCACCCGCGTCGGCACGCCCGCCTTCTCCAGCGCGTCCTGGAGCGCGAGGCCGTTCATCACCGTCGCGAGCATGCCGATGTAGTCGCCCGTCGCCCGGTCCATCCCCGACGCGGCGGCCGCGAGGCCGCGGAAGATGTTGCCACCGCCAACGACGATCCCGACCTCGACGCCGTGACGGTGGACCTCGGCCACCTGCCGGGCAATGAACATGCAGAACGCCGGATCCACGCCGTACTGGCGGTTGCCCAGCAGGGCCTCACCGGACAGCTTCAGCAGGATGCGCCGGTAGCGAAGCCGACCGGTGCCCGCAGCGGTCATCTCGGCGGCCGCCGGGGCATCGCTCATGCCTCCTCCCCGAGCTCGAACCGGACGAAGCGACGGACCCGGATGTTCTCGCCGATCGTCGCGATCGCGTCCGTGACGAGGTCCTTCACCGTCTGGTCCGTGTCCCGGTAGGGCTGCTCGAGGAGGACGACCTCCTGGAACCACTTCCGGAGCTGGCCCTCGACGATCTTCTCGCGCACGTTCTCGGGCTTGGCCTGCGTGGCGGGATCGGCGAGCAGCTCCGCGCGGCGAGCCGCGAGGACGTCTGCCGGGACGCTCTCGACGCTCACGTACTTCGGGCTCAGGCCCGCGATCTGGATCGCGATGTTCCGGGCGAGCGTCTGGAACTGCTCGTTGCGCGCCACGAAGTCGGTCTCCGTGTTCACCTCGACCAGCACGCCGATCCGTCCGCCGGTGTGGATGTAGCTCGTGATGAGACCCTCCCGGGCCTCTCGACCGGCCTTCTTCTCCGCGGTGGCCGCGCCGCGCTCGCGAAGGAGGCCGATCGCGCGATCCATGTCGCCGTCGGTCTCCTGCAGGGCGCGCTTCGCGTCCATGATCCCCGCGCCGGTGCGCTCGCGGAGCTCCTTCACCGCCTCCGCCGTGATCGCCATGTGGTACCTGCTCCTGTCGTGGTGCGTGGCGCGGGCGGCAGCGGCGCGCCCGCGGTCAGGGCTGTCGTTGGAATCCAGCGGCTTGCGCGCCGCCGGGATGGCTCACCCCGCTGCCGACTCGCGCTCGGCGGCCTCGCGGGCAAGCTCTGCGGCGATCTCCTCGGGCGAGGCCTCCGGTGCGACCGGCGGCTTCACGCCCGGGGCGCCCGGCAGCAGGTCGTCGTCGTCGAGGTCGGGCGCGAACGAGAGCGCTTCGCCGGCAGCGAGCCGGGCGACGATCTCGTCGGTCTCCGCGTCGTCGAAGTCCGGCGTCTCGACCACCGGCTCCGGCTCGGGCTCGGCCGCCGCGCGGGCGGCGCGCTCCCGGGAGCCCTCGATCGCCGCGTCCGCCACCAGCTGGCACAGCAGCCGGATCGAGCGGATCGCGTCGTCGTTGGCGGGGATGATGTAGTCGAGCTCGTCCGGGTCCACGTTCGTGTCGCCGGTGCCCACGACCGGGATCTCGAGCTTGTTCGCCTCGGTGACCGCGATGCGCTCGCGGTGCGGGTCGACGATGAACACGGCACCCGGCAGCCGGCGCATCTTGCGGATGCCGCCCAGCGTCGCCTGCAGCTTGTTCATCTCCTCGGTCAGGATGGCGGCCTCCTTCTTCGTCATCCGGTCGAAGTCGCCCGCCGCCTGGCGCGCCTCGAGCTGCTCGAGCAGCCCGACCCGCTTCTTGATCGTGGTGAAGTTCGTGAGCATGCCGCCGAGCCAGCGCTTCGTGACGTACGGCTGCCCGGCCCGGATGGCCTCCTGGCTCACCGGCTCCTGGGCCTGCTTCTTCGTGCCCACGAAGAGCACCGACTCGCCCCGTGCGACCGTATCGGAGACGAACTCGAGCGCCGTGTCGAGGCGCTTGACCGTCTGCGCCAGGTCGATGATGTGGATGCCGTTGCGCTCCGCGAAGATGAACGGGCGCATCTTGGGGTTCCACCGGCGGGTCTGGTGCCCGAAGTGGACGCCGGCCTCCAGCAGCTGGCGCATCGAGACGGTGGGCATGGTGCGTGGCCTCCTGCGGTTGTGTCCGCCGCGGACCCCCGTCGGGGGCCGCCCGGTCGTTCGACCGGAAGGGCACCGTCCCGATCGGGAAACGGGTCCGCGTGTGTGCTCCGTGCTCGCGCCGGTCAGGGCCGACCACGGGCGGGGATCGTGGGTTGCCGCGGCCGGGCCTGCGGCGGCCGGGAGTGTAGCACGGGCCGCCCGGATCTCCGGTCGGCGCCGCTGGCGTCCGGTCAGGGCCCGTCCGGCGCCGTCCCTCCGGCCCCGGTGATGCCGCGCAGGTCAGAGCGCGATCGCACGATGGTGCCGGATCGCCGGCAGCGCGCCCGCGGCGTGACGGGGCTCGACCGCGACGAGGTCCACCCGCAACGGGAGCGGTGGCAGGCGCGTGCCGTCCGGCAGCGCCTCGACGGCCCGCAGCGCGCCGACAGCGCGTCGGAGCGCGACCCGCTTCGCGTGGTCGAGGGTCTCCTCCGGGAGGCCGAAGTCCCGCCGGCCGCGCATCCGCACTTCCACGACCACGAGCTCGGCGGGCGGCGCGGGATCGATGGCCAGGAGGTCGACCTCGGCACGGCCCAGCCGCAGCTGGCGACCGAGGATCCGCCAGCCCATGGCGGCGAGGTGGTCCGCGACGAGCGCCTCCGCGCCGTCACCTGCCAGCTGCTGGGGCGTCCGCATCCCGCGAGCGTCGGGATGGCGACTTACGAGCCGCTTACTGACGCCGATGGGCGGGGTCTTGCGTGGGGTGGGATGATCCGCCCATGGTCGAATACGGGCAGGGGGTTGGCCAGGGGACCGGTCTTGGCGGCGGTGGCGGCGCGCAGCCTGGTGGCGGCGCGGGCGATGTCGGCGGTCAGGCCGTCGACGCGCTCAGCGACGTGGTCCAGCGCGTCGTGGCATTGCCGCCAGAGGTGCTCGTGATCGCCGCGATCGCGATCCTCGCCGGCCTCGTCGTCCTCCGCCGCGCCTTCTGAAGTCAGCCCGACGACGTGCCGAGGACGGCCTCGGTCATCTCGTCGGCCGCATCGAGGACCACCGCGGCGGGCGGCAGCTCGGCGCCGTCCGTCCAGCGCGGAGCCGCGTCGAACAGCTCGAGCTGGTCGCCCTCGAGCAGGGTGCGCAGTGCCTGGAAGGACCTGCGGTGGTGCGGGGTGATCCCGTGTGCCCGGATCGCCGCGCGATGCTCGCGGGTGGCGTAGCCGGCGTTGCGCTCCCAGCCGTAGTGCGGATAGCGCGCGGCGAGCAGCGCCATCATCCGGTCCCGGACGCTCTTCGCGATCACCGACGCACATGCGATCGAGTAGCAGCGCGCGTCGCCGTCCACGATCGCGGTGTAGGGCCCCACGTGCGCCTCGAACTCCGCGATCCGGAGTCCGTCCACGAGCACGTGGTCGTGCCCGCGCAGCCGCGCAATCGCGCGCCGCATCGCGAGGTGGGTCGCGTGGTAGATGTTCAGCCGGTCGATCTCGGTGACGCTCGCCGCGCCGATTCCGACCGCCACGGCGCGCCGGCGGACGATCGGGGCGAGCTCCTCGCGCTGCTTCTCGGACAGCGTCTTCGAGTCCCGGACGCCGGGGATCCGGCGGCAGTTCGGGGGCAGGATGACGGCGGCGGCCACGACCGCGCCACAGGTGGGGGCGACGCCGACCTCGTCCACGCCGGCGACGCGCGTCAGGCCCTCGCGCCAGAAGCCGCGTTCCCAGTGCAGGGTGGGGACCCGGGGCATGGGCGAACGGTAGCCCAGGATCGGGTCGGACGGGGACGTCCCCCGCGGGAGGTCAGGCCCGGCGCTCGCGAAGCGTCGTGGCGGCCTTGCCGACCCGCTTGCGCAGGAAGTAGAGCTTCGCGCGGCGGACCTTGCCGTGGCGGACGACCTCGATGCGGTCGATCCGCGGGCTGTGGATCTTGAACGTCCGCTCGACGCCCACGCCGCTCGCGATCCGGCGCACCGTGATCGTGGACGAGATGCCCGCGTTCCGGTGGCGGATGACGATTCCCTCGAACACCTGGATCCGCTCCCGGTTGCCCTCGACCACCTTCGCGGCCACCTTCACGGTGTCGCCGGGCACGATGGTCGGCAGGTCGGTCCGCAGCTGGTCGGCAACGATCTCCTGGAGCACGTTCACGGATGGATCCTCTGGGTCGGCGGCAGCCGTGGCCGCGGGGTCGGGTTCGGTGGTGTCGTCCGGGTGTGCCGGCGGCGCGATGGGACGGACGCGCGCGGCGACGGCGGAGGATAGCACGCTCACTCGGCCGGTGGCTCCAGCGCGCGCCGCTCGGCGGGCGTCAGCTCGCGCCCTGCGAGGAGGTCCGGGCGGCGGGCCGCGGTCCGGCGGATCGCCGCCGCGTGCCGCCAGGCACGGACCTGGGCGTGGTGGCCGGACACGAGCTCCGCGGGCACGGCGAGGCCCCGGAACTCCGGAGGACGGGTGTACTGCGGGTACTCGAGGAGGCCGTCCTGGAACGACTCCTCGGACGTGGACGCCGCGTCGATCGCGCCGGGCAGCAGGCGCAGCACCGCGTCGACGATGACGAGCGCCGGCAGCTCCCCGCCGGTGAGCACGTAGTCTCCGATCGACAGCTCCCGGTCCACGAGCGAGCGCACGCGCTCGTCGACGCCCTCGTAGCGGGGACAGAGCAGCACGAGGTGCGCCGCAGCGGCGAGTTCGTGCGCGATCGCCTGGCGGAAGACCTCCCCGCCGGGGTCGAGGAGGATGACCGTGGACTCCGGCCGGCGCAGGGCGTCGAGCGCCGCCGCGACGACGTCCACCTTGAGGACCATCCCCGCGCCGCCACCGTACGGGTAGTCGTCCACGGTTCGGTGGCGCCCGATCCCCCACTGTCGCAGGTCGTGGACGCGGACGGTCGCGAGCCCCTGATCGAGGATCCGGCCCGGAATGCTCTCCCGGAGCGGCGCCTCGATCATCGCCGGGAACAGCGTCAGGACGTCGACCTCGAGCGTCATCGCGACGCGGCCGGCGGCGGTGTGGAGGGCGGCGGCGCAGACCGCGGCCGGCGGGACTTCGGCCGCCGCGGCGCGGGGCGTCGATCGCGCGGCCGAACGTAGCCCGGCTCGTCCACCGGCCGCGCATCGAGGTCGAGCGCATCGGTGTCGATCACGATCTCGCCGCGCTCGGGTGCGACCTCGACGACGACGGCGGAGACTGCGGGCACGTCGAGCTCGCCTCCCGGGCCGCGAACGACGAACACCTCCGCGGCGCCGGCCCGGTAGATCTCCCGGACCCGGCCCAGGTCGCGGCCGTCGCGGGAGCGGACGGCCAGGCCTTCGAGCTCGTGGAAGTGCCACCGGCCGGGCTCGCGCTCGTCGAGCGGCACGTCCGCCTCGAGATACGTGTCGCGGAGCGATTCCACGTGATCGCGGCTCGGGAGCTCGGCGAAGCGGAGCCACCAGCCCGGGCCGTCCGGCACGGGGCGACCCTCGACGATCGTGAGCCGATCGGCCGAGCCTTCCGGATAGACGACCGCGCCGGGGGCGAACCGCTGCTCGGGCGAGTCGGTGAGCACCTCGACCCGGACGCGGCCCTGCACACCGTGCAGGCCACGCACGAGCCCGACCACAAGCCGCTGCGTGCTCACCTCGTGCACGCGGCCGGGCATCGCGCCCGGCCGAGCCTCACACGATCTCGAGCGTGACCGGCTCGCCGTCGCGGGCGGCGGTGACCTTGAGCAGCGTGCGCAGCGCCTTGGCGACGCTCCCGTTGCGGCCGATCACCTTGCCCATGTCGCCCTCGGCGACGTGGAGCTCGAGGATCGTCTCGCCGTCGCCCTCGACGACCTCGACGCGCACGGCGTCGGGTTCGTCGACGAGCGCCTTCGCGACGTACTCGACCAGATCGACGGCAGCCATCGCGGCTACTTCGCCGCGGGCAGGACGCCCGCGCGGCGGAACAGGCGGCTGACGGTGTCGGACGGCTGCGCGCCCTTGGCGAGCCAGTCCCTGGCCTTCGCCTCGTCGATGTGCAGCTCGATCGGCTCGGTCCGCGGGTTGTAGT
>DASSPX010000171.1:0-15058 GCA_035699445.1 Candidatus Limnocylindrales bacterium
CGCCCGAACCATTCCGCCATGGCCCCACGTCGCCGCCACACGAGGGTGGATCGATGACCGAGCCGGTCCGCGCCCCTGCGCTCGAGATGCGCGGCATCACGAAGCGCTATCCAGGCGTCGTCGCAAACGACCGGATCGACCTCGAGGTGCGCCCGGGCGAGGTGCACGCCCTGCTGGGCGAGAACGGCGCCGGCAAGACGACCCTGATGAACATCCTCTACGGCCTCGCACGGCCGGATGAGGGCCAGATCCTGCTCGACGGCACGCCCGTCGCGATCACGGGCCCGTCCGACGCGATCGCGCGCGGCATCAGCATGGTTCACCAGCACTTCATGCTCGTGCCCGTGCTCACGGTCGCGGAGAACATCGTCCTGGGCGACGAGACGATGGCGAACGCGCTGTTCCTCGACCGCAACGAGGCACACCGGCGGATCGTCGAGCTCGGCCGCCGGTTCGGCTTCGAGGTCGAGCCGGACGTGAAGGTCGGCTCCCTGTCGGTCGGGTGGCAGCAGCGGGTGGAGATCCTCAAGGCGCTCTACCGGGACGCCCGGATCCTCGTCCTCGACGAGCCCACTGCGGTGCTCACCCCCCAGGAGACCCAGGAGATCTTCGCCGTCCTGCGCCGGCTCGCCGCCGCGGGGCACAGCATCGTGTTCATCAGCCACAAGCTCTATGAAGTGCTCGAGATCGCCGATCGGATCACCGTGATCCGGCGAGGACGGGTGGTCGGCGAGCGGATTCCCGCCGAGACGGACGAGGAGGATCTCGCGGAGCTCATGGTCGGCCGCGAGGTGTCCCTGGTGGTCGACCGGGGCGAGTCCAAGCCGGGGGAGCCGGTCCTCTCGCTCCAGGGCCTGCGGGTGAAGGACGATCGCGGCAACGAAGTGGTCCGGGGGGTCGACCTCGAGGTCCGGGCGGGCGAGATCGTTGGCATCGCCGGCGTCGCCGGCAACGGCCAGGACGAGCTCGTGGAGGCGCTCATCGGGCTGCGCAAGCCGAGCGGCGGCCGGGTGACGATCAGCGGCACCGACACGACCGGCTGGGGTCCCCGGGCGCTGACTGGCGTGGGCGTGGGCTACGTCCCCGCGGACCGGCACCGCTTCGGACTCGTGCTCCCGTTCTCGGTCGCGGACAACCTCGTGCTCACGAGCTACCACCAGCGCCCGTACTCGCGGGGGATCCTGCGAAACGACGACGCGATCGTCGAGCGAGCCGCGTTGGCCGTGAAGGAGTTCGACATCCGCACGCCGTCGCCCCTCGCCCGGGCGAGCACGCTCTCGGGCGGCAACCAGCAGAAGATCGTGGTCGCGCGGGAGTTCGAGGGCGACCTGAAGGTGCTCGTCCTCGACCAGCCCACGCGCGGCCTCGACGTCGGCAGCATCGAGTTCATCCATCGCCAGACGATCGCCAAGCGGGATGCGGGGACGGCCGTCCTCCTCGTCTCGGCCGAGCTCGACGAGGTGCTCGAGCTGTCCGATCGAATCGCGGTGATCTTCCGCGGCCAGATCGTGGGCACGTTCGACGCGCGGACCGCCGACAAGAACGAGGTGGGCCTGCTGATGGCCACCGGCGGGCGCGCGAAGACGGCCGCGGTTGCCGAGGCGGCCGCGGGGAGCACGGTCGCGTGAGGCTCGTGTCGCGGGCGTGGGCCGTGCTCGCCCTGCCGATCATCTCGATCGTCCTCTCGGTCCTCGTGGGATCGATCGTGATCATTCTCTCGGAGTGGCTCGTGGCGGGCGAGCTCGAGCCCGCTCTCGCAGTCGCCGCGTATGGCGCCCTCCTGCAGGGATCGATCGGGTCGCCCGCGGCAATCGTGAGCACGCTCGTCGCGGCCACGCCGCTGCTGCTCGCGGGCCTGTCCGTCGGGCTCGCCTTCAAGGCGGGCCTGTTCAACATCGGGGCGCAGGGACAGTTCCTCATGGGGGCCCTCGCAGCCGTCGCCGTGGGCGTGACGCTCAAGGACAGCCCGGCGCCCGTGGCGATCGCCCTGTCGCTGCTCGCGGGCACGCTCGCGGGCGCCGTGACCGGCTTTGTCCCCGGCTTTCTCAAGGCGACCTCGGGTGCCCACGAGGTGGTCACGACGATCATGCTCAACTTCATCGCGACCGCGATTCTCGCCGCCGTCGTCAGCGGCCCGCTGGACGTCCCGGGCTCACCCTCGCCGATCACCGATGACGTGGGGCAGGCGTCGCTGCCGGTCATCTTCGGACGCAACGGCCACCTCGGCGTGCTCTATGCGCCCCTGATCGCCCTCTTCTACGGGTGGCTGCTGTTCCGAACGACGCGGGGATTCGAGATCCGGACCACGGGCGCCAACCCCGACGCCGCCCGGTACGCCGGGATGTCGCCGCGGGGGATCATCATCTGGACGATGACCGGCGCTGGGCTGCTCGCAGGGCTTGCCGGCGCGACGGAACTGCTCGGCGTGAACCACCAGATGACCGCGTCCTACGGCACGACGGTCGGCTTCGACGCCATCGCGGTTGCGCTGCTCGGACGCACGAACCCGCTCGGGATCGTCCTTGCCGCGATCCTGTTCGGCGGGATGCGCGCGGGGGCACCGCTCATGCAGATCCAGGCGGGGGTGCCGGCCGAGCTCGTGGGCGTCGTGCAGGCGACGATCCTGTTCTTCCTCGTTGCGAGCCCCGTCATCCGGCGCGTGTTCCGGATCCGGGCGGCCAGAACCGGGCTCGAGGACGCCGCGACGTTCACGAAGAGCTACGGCGGCGAGGTCACGACACGCTGATGGAGGCGCTGATCGAGCTCATCTACGGCATCCCCGTCCTGGGGCTCGTCGCCCAGCTCCTCGGCTATCTGCTCGCGGTCCTGCCGAACATCTCGCCAATCATCCTCCGGGCCGCCGTGCCCATCGCGTTCGCGGCGCTGTGCGGCGTGATCTGCGAGCGGTCGGGCGTCGTGAACATCGGGATCGAAGGCACGATGCTCGTGGCCGCGTTCGTCGGCTGGGCTGCGGGCGTCTACCTCGCGCCGATGATCGGTCCGACGAGTGCCGCAGGCGTTCCGTTCGGGATCACCCCGACGCTCCTGCTTGCCCTCCTGCTGGCGGTCCTGTCGGGGGTCGTCGTCGCGCTCCTGCACGCGTGGCTGTCGATATCGGTGCGGGCTGACCAGATCATCGTCGGGACGATCATCAACATCGCTGCGTTCGGGGTGACCGGCTACGTCAACACCCTGATGGCGACCGGCTCCCCGACGGGCGCTGGCAGCTTCCGGCCGTTCGTCCCGCCCAAGGAGCTGACGGATCTCCCCGTGGTCGGGTGGCTGGTCGAGATGTTCCTGTTCCAGGGCCCGATCGGCATCTCGCTGCTGCTGGTCGTGATCGTGTTCCAGGTGTTTCTGTACCGGTCGCGATGGGGCCTGCGGACGCGGGCGGTGGGCGAGCATCCGCGCGGCGCCGAGACGGTGGGCATCGACGTGATCCGGCTTCGGTACCGCAACGTCCTGCTCGGCGGGCTGCTTGCCGCGATCGGGGGCGCCTTCCTGTCGCTCGAGGTGACGGGCTCGTTCCAGCAGGGCATGACCGCGGGTCGCGGCTTCATCGGCCTCGCGGCGATGATCGTGGGCCGCTGGACGCCGCTCGGGGCGTTCGGCGCGGCGCTGCTGTTCGCGTCCTCCGCCGCGATCGGCGACTCGATCGAGATCTCGCCGCCAGCCGGGGACCTGGGCACGCTGCTCGGCGGCCTGCCGGGCCAGCTGTTCGACGCGCTGCCGTACGTCGTGACGATCGTCGTCCTCGCCGGGGTGATCGGCCGGAGCACCCCACCCGCCGCCGACGGCCTGCCGTACGAGCGCGAGGCGACGACGTAGCGACCCGCGACGCGCCCGCATGACCGGCCCCGACGACCGCGAGCGCGTCCGGGCGAAGCTCGAGCTGGACGAGGGCCGCGGGCCGGTCGCCGTGCTCGGCGACGAGGCGATGCTCGAGCTGCTCGCGTCGGCCCGCCGCATCGCGGTGATCGGCGCCTCGTCGAGCCCGTGGCGGCCGTCGCACGGCGTGTTCCGTGACCTCCTCGCCGCGGGCTACGCGTGCGTGCCCGTGAATCCCCGCGAACGTGAGGTGCTCGGCATCCCGGCGTTTCCCACCCTCCGCGACGCGGTGGCGGCGACCGGGCCGGTCGACATCGTGGACGTCTTCCGGCGGGCCGAGCTCTGCCCGCCGCATGCCGAGGAGGCCGTCGCCGTCGGCGCGCGCTGCCTGTGGCTCCAGCTCGGGATCGTGAGCTGGGACGCCGCGCGGATCGCCGCCGAGGGGGGCCTGGCGGTCGTCATGGACCGGTGCACCGCGATCGAGGTCGCGCGGCTGCGCCGGCGTCCGCGCGCCCCGGGCTGAGCGGCGCGCTCCTCGCGCTCAGCGGATGAGGAAGCCGAGGAACACGAGGACGATGCCGGCGCCGAGGATCGCGCCGCCGATCCGGGCCTGCCGCCGGAGGACCTCCATTGCGACCGAGGCGCCCGTTCGGCCGTCCGGCCTGGGCCCGCCCCGCCACCGCTCGTAGCGGGCGACGTTCTCGTCCTGCGCCTTGAGCGCCTGGTAGCGCTCCCAGGGTCCACGCGCGCGGGTCCAGCCGATCGCGATCAGGACCACACCCGCGGCCCAGAGGCCAAGGTTGAGGAGCTCCAACCTCAGCCCTCCACCCCGAGCCGCGACCGGATGGCGGCCTGGACGATCGCGGCATTCGCCTGGCCCCGGGTGGCCTTCATCACCTGGCCGACGAGGAACCCGATCGCCTGCGCCTTGCCCGCCCGGACGTCGTCCACCGCCGCCGGGTGGGCGGCCAGGACCTCGTCGACGACGCGCCCGAGCGCGCCCGCGTCGGAGATCTTCCGGAAGCCGCGCTCCTCGACGACCTCCTCGACCGCGCGCCGCGCCGTGAACGCGATCTCGAACGCCTCCTTCGCGTTCGTTCGCGTGATCCGGTCTGCCGCGACCAGGTCGATGAGCGTGCGCAGCTGATCGGCGGTCTCCTCGGCCGACGCATGCGAGACGTCGCCCTCGCCGAGCTTGCGGACGAGGCGGAGGTACTCGCCGGTCACCCAGTTCGCGGCCTCCTTCGCGGGTGCGCCGCCCGCGACGAGCTGCTCGAACACGACGGTTGCCCGCGCGTCGTCCACGATCACGGCCGCGTCGTACGACGTGAGCCCGATCCCGACGTACCGGGAGCGGCGCGCAGCCGGCAGCTCGGGCAGCGACGAACGGATGCCGTCGAGCCAGTTCGGCGCGACCGTCAGCGGCGGCAGGTCGGGATCCGGGAAGTAGCGGTAGTCCTCGGACGTCTCCTTCGAGCGCATCCGGTACGTCGCCTGGCGGTCGTCGGACCAGCCGCGCGTCTCCTGGCTCAGGGGGTCGCCCGCGTCGAGCGCCGCAGCCTGGCGCTCGATCTCGTATCCGATCGCGCGCTCGACCGCGCGGAACGAGTTCATGTTCTTGACCTCGACCCGGGTGCCGAACGCCTCCGTGCCGCGTGGCCGGAGGGAGACGTTCGCCTCGACGCGGAGCTGCCCGCGCTCCATGTCCGCGTCGCTCGCGCCGATCGCGCGCAGCAGCAGCTGGAGCTCCTCGGCGTACCGCCGCGCCTGTTCCGCGGTCCGGATGTCCGCCTCGGTCACGATCTCCATGAGCGGCGCGCCGCTCCGGTTGAAGTCGATCAGCGACACGCGCCGGCCGCCACGCTCGCCGTGGACGAGCTTCGCCGTGTCCTCCTCGAGGTGCGCGCGCCGGATCCGGACCGTGAACGGCCCGTCGCTCGTCTCGATGGCCAGGCGGCCGTCCGAGGCGAGCGGGATCGCGTACTGGCTGATCTGGTAGCCCTTCGGCAGGTCCGGGTAGAAGTAGTTCTTCCGCTCCCACTGCGTGCGGGCGGGGATCGTGGCGTCGATGGCGAGGCCGGTCGCAAGCACGTGCTCGACGGCGCGCCGGTTGATCGCCGGGAGCGCGCCGGGGAGCCCGAGACACACCGGGCAGACGTAGCTGTTCGGCGGGGCGCCGTCGTACTCGGTCGAGCAGCCACAGAACATCTTCGATGCGGTTCGCAGCTGGCAGTGGACCTCGATCCCGATCACCGGCTCGTACCGCTCGAGCGCGGGCGGGAGCGGGGCGGGCGCGTGGGTGCTCACGGAACCGGCTCGCTCCAATGGACGGCGGCCGCGACGAGCCGGGGTTCGATGATCAGCGCCGGGATCACAACCCGAGTTTCGCATACCGGGCCGGTCCGCCCGGCCTCGTGGGGTCGGCGCCCGACCGGGCCCGGTCGGGCTGGCGAGAGCGCTTCCACATCATGTCCGAACTTGGACTTGACACAGCCATGTATTGTGCGTGCATCCATGTGAGAGCGCTTTCACGCCATCGAGACTGAGCGTCGAGGAGGGGCAGGGTGGACGGTCCGCGCGGGAACGGCCGAGGCGTGACCCTCGACGCGGTTGCCCGCGCGGCGGGCGTCTCGCGGGCGACCGTCTCGCGCGTCGTGAACGGCAACCCGAAGGTCGGCGAGGACGCCCGCCGGCAGGTCGAGCGGGCCATCGACCGGCTGGGCTACATCCCGAACCTCGCCGCGCGCAGCCTCGTGACCCGCCGCAGCGGCTCGATCGCCGTCGTCATCGGCGAGCCCACCGGCCGGCTGTTCGACGACCCGTTCTTTCCCCGGCTCCTGCGGGGCATCGGCGCGGCCCTCTCGGCGCACGACCTGCAGCTCGTCCTGCTCATGCCGCAGTCGGCGGCGGAGGAGGCACGCGCGGAGCGGTACCTCGCCGCCGGCCATGCCGACGGCGTCCTCCTCGTGTCGCTCCACGGGAACGATCCCCTCCCCGGCTCGCTCATCACGCGCGGGATCCCGGTCGTCGTCGGCGGACGGCCTCCGGAGGGCGCGCACGCGAGCTACGTGGACGTGGACAACGTCCAGGGCGCCCGGAGCGCGGTCGAGCACCTTGCCCGCCTGGGCCGGCGCAGGATCGCGACGATCACGGGGCCGGTGGACATGTCGGCTGGCGTGGATCGTCTGGCGGGCTATCGAGACGCGCTCGCCGCGGCAGGCATCGCGACGGAGCCCGCCCTCGTCGCCTCCGGCGACTTCACGCAGCCGGGTGGCTCCGAGGCCATGCGCCGGCTGCTGGCCGCACGGCCGGACCTCGACGCCGTGTTCGCGGCCTCGGACCTCATGGCCGCCGGCGCCATCCAGGTGCTCCGGGCCGCCGGGCGGCGCATCCCGGACGACGTCGCGGTCGTCGGCTACGACGACTCCCCGATCGCGACGTCCATCGAGCCGCCGCTCACGAGCGTGCGGCAGCCGATCGAGGAGATGGGCCGGGAGATGGTGCGCCTGCTCCTCGACCGGGCGTCGCAGCCGGAGTCGATCGCCCGGAAGGTCATCCTCGCGACCGAGCTGGTGATCCGTCGTTCGAGCGAGGGGGTGGCCACGGGGTAGAGCAGCGATGCCCGGCTACGGGCCACCACGGCTGTCGGTCACGTCTGGGAGGAGCTATCGCATGAACGGCATCGGTACGACGATCGCGAGCCCGCCGCGACGGATGCTCGCGCTGCTGACCAGCCTCGCGGTCGTGCTGGTCGCGTGTGGCGGATCGGCCGCCACGACCGCACCCTCGGCGTCGAGCCCGGCGGAGCCGTCGCCCACGGCGGCGGCGAGCGCCACGGCCGCGGCCGCGGAGCCGGTCGAGATCGAGTGGTTCGTCGGCCTGGGCACCGGCGAGAACGAGGAGCAGATCCCGGTCGAGGAAGCCGTGGTCGCCGCGTTCAACGAGTCCCAGGACGCGATCGAGCTCGTGCTCACCGTCGTCGACAACACCGAGGCGTCGGACACGCTCGCAACGCGGATCGCGGCGGGCGACGCACCGGACATCATCGGCCCGGTCGGCATCCGGGGGCTCCAGTCGTTCGGCGACCAGCTGCTCGACCTCGGGCCGTACCTCGGCGGCGTCGACCTGTCCCAGATCGACCAGTCGCTCATCGACGCGTACAACGTGAACGGCAAGCAGATCGGCATCCCGATGGCCGTCTACCCCTCGTTCATCTACTACAACCGGACCCTGTTCGAGGAGGCCGGTCTGCCCGAGCCGCCGCACGAGGTCGGCGCGCAGTACGACGGCAAGCCGTGGACGTGGGACACCGTCCGCGAGCTCGCGCGCCGGCTCACGGTCGACGCCAACGGCAACGACGCCACGAGCGCCGAGTTCGATCCGGAGAACATCGTCCAGTACGGGCTGGACGCCCAGTGGACCGAGAACGACGCGCGGGCATGGTCGACGATCTTCGGTGGGTCCGGGTCGGCGGTCGCCCCCGACGGTCGCACCGCGCAGTGGCCAGACAACTGGCGCCAGGGCCTGCGCTACTACTACGACGGCATCTGGAAGGACCACTTCATCCCGAACCAGACGGCCGTCCAGGCGCTCGCCGACGGCAACACGTTCCAGTCGGGCCGGGTCGCCATGGATGTCGTCCACCAGTGGTACACGTGCTGCGTCGTCCCCGCCGAGGGCGAGCCGCCCGTGACGGACTGGGACATCGCCGTCCTGCCCGAGGGGTCGGATGGGGAGGTGACGTCCAAGCTCCATGCCGACACGATCGGGATCATGGACAGCACCGCGAACCCGGACGCGGCGTTCCAGGCACTGTCGTTCCTCATCCAGTCGCCGGAGCTCATCCAGATCTGGGGCGCGATGCCCGCGATCGAGAGCCAGCGCGCGGCGTTCTTCGCCGGCCTCGACGAGCGGTTCGCGCCGCTCAAGGTCGACTGGAACGTCTCGTCGCTCATGCTCCAGTATCCGGACAACCCCAGCCACGAGGCGTACATGCCGAACTTCCAGGAAGCCGACTCGGCGAACAAGGACCTCGGCAGCCAGCTCTGGACCACCGACGGTCTCGACGTCGACGCCGAGATCGACGCGCACGTCGAGCGCCTCCAGGCAATCTTCGACGCCGCAGGCTGAGCCATCCTCCTCCACGGACGGGCCGGGCGCGACGACCATCCGCCCGGCCCGTTCCTCCCTCCCGACCACGCTTCCGACGAGGACCGTCCCCGATGAGCGTCACGACCGGCGCCGTCGAGCGTCTGCCCGCCGCCCCGGCTCCTGCCCGGACGCGGGGCGGCCGCCGGCGCGAGCGCCTGACCGGCCTCGCGTACGTCGCCCCGTTTCTCGTCGGCTTCGTCCTGTTCTCGGCGATCCCGATGGCCGCGTCACTCGTGCTCTCGTTCACCGACTTCGACCCGCGGGAGCCCGACGAGGTGCAGTTCATCGGGATCGACAACTACGCGCGGCTGCTGAGCGATCCGACCGTGGCGGATTCACTGTGGGTGACGATCCGCTTCGCGCTGCTCGTCGTGCCGCTGACGCTCGGGGTGGCACTCGGGGTCGCGCTGCTCGTGAACAGCCGGCTGCTGGCCGCGCGGAACGTGTTCCGGACGCTGTTCTACATGCCGATGCAGATCCCGATCGTCGCCAGCACCCTCGTCTGGATGGGCGTCCTCCACGCGGACACCGGCTGGCTGAACATCGCGCTCGGCGCACTCGGGATCGACGGCCCGAACTGGCTCCAGAGTCGCGGCTGGGTGGGCCCCGCGCTCGCGCTCATGGGCCTGTGGGGGATCGGCAACATGATGCTGATCTTCCTCGCCGGGCTCCAGGGCGTGCCCAGCGAGCTGTACGACGCGGCGAAGGTGGATGGTGCGGGCCGCTGGCCGAGCTTCCGGTACGTCACCCTGCCGCTCATCTCGCCGGTGCTGTTCTACAACCTGATCATCGCGCTCATCGGCGCATTCCAGTACTTCACCCAGGCGTACGTCATCTCGAACGGCCGCGGTGACCCCGACGGGGCCACGCTGTTCCTGAACCTGTACCTGTACCGGCAGGCCTTCGGGTTCTTCAACATGGGTTACGCCTCGGCACTCGCCTGGCTCCTGTTCGTCATCGTCCTGGGCCTGACGATCCTCCTCTTCCGAACCTCCCGGACGTGGGTGTTCGAAGGCGGCGAGCGGTGAGCGCGATCGTCGGCACGGGCGCGCCGGCGGTGGTCGTCGCCAGCCCGCTCCGCCGCCGGCTGCGCCGGTTCACGGCGGCCTCCGGGCTCACGCTGGTCGCCGTCGCGCTCGTCTCGGCGTTCCTCATGCCGCTCGCGTACATGGTCGCGACCGCGTTCAAGGAGCCCGGGCAGCTGACCGCGGTCGGAGCGCCGCTCTACCCGGCGTCGCCCGAGCGGTTCACGTACGAGGGCGAGGCGTACGCCGTGTACGACGTCCCGATGCCCGACGGGACGTTCCGCGCGCTCGCGCTCATCGAGCCGCACCGCGAGGACTCGGTATTCATCGACCCCGCCGACCCCGACGCCGGGCCGATCGAGTGGGTAGGTCGCTGGCGGACGCTCGAGCAGCACTGGGCGCCCTCGCTCAACACGGACAACTTCTCGCATGCCTGGGACACGCTCGACTTCCCGCTCCTGTTCCTCAACACGTTCGCGATCGCGGGGCTCTCGACGCTGGCCGCGGTGACCTCGGCGGTGTGCGTCGCGTACGGCTTCAGCCGCTTCCGCTTCCCGGGCCGGAACGGGCTGTTCCTGCTCATGCTCGCGACGATCATCCTGCCGTTCCAGGTCACGCTCATCCCGACCTACGCGGTGTATCTCGCGCTCGGCTGGGTGGGCACGTGGCTGCCGCTCATCGTCCCGCACCTGTTCGCGAACGCGTACAACGTGTTCCTCCTCCGCCAGTACTTCGTCACGATCCCGCGCGAGCTCGACGAGGCGGCGATGATCGACGGGGCGGGCTCGTTCCGCATCCTGCGCTCGGTGATCGTCCCGCAGGCGATCCCGGCCATCGTGGCGGTCTCGCTGTTCCACTTCTTCTGGGCGTGGAACGAGTACTTCCTGCCGCTCGTGTACCTGCAGGGCAAGCCGGAGCTCCAGCCTCTCGCCGTCGGGCTCGCGCGGTTCAACGCCCTGTACTCGAACGAGCCGACGCTCGTCCAGGCCGGGGCCCTCATGGCCATGGCGCTGCCGGTCGTAGTGTTCTTCGTCGCACAGCGGGCGTTCATGCGCGGCGTCGTGTTCACCGGCGTCGAGCGCTAGTCGTGGCGACCTCGTCCGGTGAGCTGCAGGTGCCCGACGTCGCCTGGCGGCGACCGATCGGGTTGCCGTGCCCGGAGCGCGGACGGCCGCGCGTGCCCGGCCCGATGATCGACGACGGCGAGTGGGCGGGCGTGCCGATCGGCGGCCTCGGCACGGGCAGCATCGGCCCGACGCACCGCGGCGACGTCGCGCGCTGGCACCTCGAGGTGGGACGGCATGTCTTCCGCCCGGTCGCCGCGGACAGCTTCTCGCTGTTCGTGGGTCGGCCCTCGGGGACCTCGGCGCGCGTGCTGTCCACGCTCCGTCCCGCAGAGCTGCCGACGTGGGGTTGGAGCCTTCCCGTGGGCGCGGGCACGTACCACGCGCTCGTTCCCCGGGCGTGGTGGACGTACGACGCCGAGGCGCTGGGGATCGGGCTCGTGGGCGAGCAGCTGTCACCGGTCATCGGGGGAGACCTCGAGGCGAGCGCGCTGCCCGTCGGGGTGTTCGAGTGGCAGATCGACAACCCGGGGCCCGAGCCGGCCGTCGTGGGGTTGATGCTCAGCTGGGCGAACCCCCTCGGCGCGCGACCGGGCGCGCCGCTGCCCGCGGGCCGCTGGAACGAGGTGGTCGAGGACGACGCGGCGCTGGGCGTGCGGTTCCACGACGGCGGCGCCGGGCCGGCGGGGCTGCGGGGCACGTTCGCGATCGCCGTCGCGCGCGACGCGGGCATCGAGCTCTCCGTCCGGCCACGGTTCGACGCCGTCTTCGATCGCGCGGTGTGGGCCGACTTCGCGGCCGACGGCCGGCTCGACGGGGATGGCCTCGGCGCGGCCTCCCCTGCCCTCGCTGGCGAGGCGATCGGCGGCGCGCTCGCAGCGACCGTCCAGCTTGCTCCGGGCGAGCGACGCCACATCCGGTTCGCGCTCGCGTGGGACCTGCCGGTCGTGGAGTTCGGCGCCGGACGACGCTGGTGGAAGCGCTACACCCGGTCGTGGGGTCGAAGCGGCGCGTGCGCGTTCGAGCTGGCCCGGCACGCCCTGGAGCAGGCCCCGGCCTGGCGGTCCGCGATCGAACGCTGGCAGGCGCCCGTGCTCGACGATCCCGACCGCCCGGACTGGTACAAGGCGGCGCTGTTCAACGAGCTCTACTTCGTGGTCGACGGGGGCACGTTCTGGGAGGCGGGCGAGGTGGGCGGGCCGGAGCCTTCGCCGGACGATCCCGGGCGGTTCGGCCTCCTCGAGTGCTTCGACTACCCGTTCTACGACACCGTGGACGTGGACTTCTATGCGAGCACGGCGATCCTCGCCCTGTGGCCGGCGCTCGAGCATCGGGGGATCCGCGACCTCCTCGCGGCCGTGCCGCCCGGCGACGACACGCCGGTGACGATCGAGGCGTCCGGGGCGCCCGGCGTGCGCAAGGTGGCCGATGCCGTGCCCCACGACCTCGGCGGCCCGGACGAGGATCCGTTCGTTCGCGCGAACCGCTACCGGTTCCAGGACGTGAACGCGTGGCTGGACCTGGCACCCAAGCTGGCGCTCCAGGTATGGCGCGACGTCGTGCTCCTCGACGATCCGTCGCTCGCCGCGGACGCCCGCCCGATCGTCGAGCGGGCCCTCGGGCTTCTCGCCGGGTGCGATCGCGACGACGACGGGCTGCCCGACCACGGCGGCATTCCCGACCAGACGTACGACACGTGGCCGATGCGCGGCCCGAGCGCCTATGCAGGCGGCCTGTGGCTGGGCGCGCTCCGGGCGGCGGAGGAACTGGCCCGGTGTGACGGAGACGCGGACGCCGCGGCGGGCTGGCGGTCGCGCTACGAGCGCGCCCGGGAATCGTTCGAGCGTCGGCTCTGGCGCGGCGGCTACTACGCCTTCGACGACGGCGCGGGACCGAGCTCGGACAGCGTCATGGCCGACCAGCTCGCCGGTCAGTGGTACGCGGACATGACGGGCCTGGGCGACCTGGTAGATCCGGGACGCATCGAGATCGCGCTCCGGACGGTCCACGGAGCGAACGTGGTCGACTTCGGGGACGGGCTGCTCGGGGCGGTGAACGGGATGCGCCCGGGCGGCGGCGTCGACGCGTCGAGCGAGCAGTCAGCGGAGGTGTGGGTGGGCACGACGTACGCCCTCGCCGCCCTCATGCTCGGCCGCGGCCTCGAGGCGGAAGCATGGGAAACGGCGGCCGGTGCCGCGCGGGTCACGTACGAACGAGGACTCTGGTTCCGGACGCCCGAGGCCTACGACCGGGACGGCAACTTCCGGGCGTCGATGTACCTGCGCCCGCTCGCGATCTGGGCGATCGAGGACGCGCTCGCGCGGCGGCGCGCGGCGCTCAGGCAGTAGCGACGGCGATCCCGGGCGTCAGGGCCTGCTGGATCGCCTCGTGGAGGCGCGCGCCGGTCGGCTGACCGTAGAGCGGCACGACCCGATGCGGCCCGGCGTCGGCCATCCAGTCCAGGCCCATGCCGGGGATCGTGAGCACGATCGGGATCCCGGGGTGGACCTCATGGAGCCGCTCGACGAGGTGGACGGCACCGTCGGCATCCCCGTCGGCGAACGCGTCGTAGACGAGCACGTCGGCACGTGTCGCGAGCACGCATTCACGCCCGCGCAGCACCGGACACGTGTTGGCCGTCGGCCCGGAGCACTGCTCCACGTCGTAGCCGAAGCGCCGCAGCGACTCCACCTCCTGGTCGGCGAGATCGATGTCGTGGTGGACGACGAGGACGTGCGTCATCGTGCAGCCCTCCGGGCGTGGTTCCGGTTTGTTCGCTCCGGATCGCCTGAGGGTGGGCACGCGCCGATGGCCGGCACAGTGGCGAAGGTCACGCTCCGGGCGGGCCAATGGGCGCCCCGACGACCGAGGAGCGGCGTGCGCTCAGCCGCGCTGGCGATCCACGAAGCGTGCGATCCGGACGAGCGCCTCCTCGAGCTTCGCGTAACTCGTCGCGTAGCAGGCGCGGACGTGCCCGGCCCCGGACGGGCCGAACGCCGAGCCGGGGACGACCGCAACCCGTTCCTCGACGAGCAGGCGCTCCGTGAACGCCTCGTCCGAGAGTCCGGTGGGGGTGATCTTCGGGAAGACGTAGAACGCGCCGCGTGGCTCGAACGTCGGCAGGCCGATTCGGTTCAGGCCGTCGACCATCAGCCGCCGGCGGCGGTCGTACTCGGCGCGCATCCGCTCGACGTCCGCTTCGCCCTCGGTGAGCGCGACGAGCGCGGCGTCCTGGGCCGCGGTCGGGGCCGACATGATCCCGTACTGGTGGACCTTCACGATCCCCTCGAGGATCGGCGCCGGGGCGCACACCCAGCCGACCCGCCAGCCGGTCATCGCGTACGCCTTCGAGAAGCCGCCCATGAGGATCGTCCGCTCGCGCATGCCCGGCAGCGACGACATCGCCCGGTGCCGGTAGTCGCCGTACGCCAGCCGGTCGTAGATCTCGTCCGAGTACACGAGGAGGTCGTGGCGGACCGCGATCCGGGCCAGATCGTCCTGGACGTCCGGCGGCAGGACGGCGCCGGTGGGGTTCGAGGGGTAGCCGAGGAACAGCGCCTTCGTGCGTGGCGTGATCGCCGCCTCGACGGCGGCCGGATCGAGCGCGAAGTCGTCCTCGAACCGCGTGGGCACGAGCCGCGGCACGCCGCCGGCGAACACGATCGCCGGGGTGTACGCGACGTACGACGGCTCGTGGAGGACGACCTCGTCGCCGGGGTCGCAGGTCGCCCGGAGCGCAAGGTCGAGGGCCTCCGAGGCGCCCACGGTGATGAGGATCTCGGTCCCGGGGTCGTACGCGACGCCGTACAGGCGCTCTAGGTGCGCGGCGAGCGCGCGCCGCAGCTCGAACGTCCCGTAGTTGCTCGTGTAGTGCGTGCGTCCCTCGCGGAGGGCCTCGACGCCGGCCTCGACGACCTGGCGCGGCGTGTCGAAGTCCGGCTCCCCCACCCCGAGGCTGATGACGTCGTCCATCGTCGCGAGGATGTCGAA
>DASSPX010000172.1:0-6968 GCA_035699445.1 Candidatus Limnocylindrales bacterium
CGGCCGTCGCATCGGCGGCGCCGTCGTCCGCAACCGGATCCGCCGGCGGCTCCGCGAGGCGCTCAGGGTGATGGCGCCCTCGTTCCAGCCAGGCTGGGACGTCCTCATCATCGCCCGGCCGGCGCTCGTCGAGGCCGACCACGACGCCCTGGTCGGAGCCCTGCGGCGCGTGCTGCGCGCAGGCGGTGTACTGGGAGGTCCGACGGATTCGTGAGGCGGCTCGGCGTGGCGGTGGGGGTCCGGCTCATCCGTGCGTACCGGGTCGTGTTCGCGTGGCTCCCGTCGTCCTGCCGCTTCGAGCCGACATGCTCCCGGTACGCCGAGCAGGCCATCGAGCGCTACGGCCTCCTGCGCGGCAGCTGGATGGGGGCCCGCCGCATCGCCCGCTGTCACCCCTGGAACCCGGGCGGCTACGACCCGGTCCGCTGAAGCGAAGGACGCCGTGACCCTCAGCCTTCGACGCGCCGGCGCGCTGGTCGGCCTCGCCGCACTCGCCCTGCTGCTCGCCGCCTGCGCTGCCCCCTCGGGCACGCCGGGCGCCTCCGGCGCACCCGTGATCACCCCGACGCCCGCGGGGGCCATCCCGCTCCAGCCGGCGAATCCAGGCGCGAACCCGGTCGACCTGCTCGCGTGGCTGTTTACGCCGATCTTCCAGGCGTTCTTCATTGTGCTCGTGGTGCTCGATCGGCTGACGGGGAACATCGCGATCGCGATCGTCCTGCTGACGCTGATCCTGCGGCTCGTCCTCATCCCGCTCTACCGCCGGCAGCTCGTCTCGACGCGCCAGATGCAGCTGGTCCAGCCGGAGGTGCGCGAGCTGCAGCGCAAGTACAAGGGCGATCGGCTCAAGGCCCAGGAGGCCGTCACGCGGTTCTACCGGGAGCGGGGGATCAACCCCGCGTCCGGCTGCCTGCCGATCCTGCTCCAGCTGGTGCTGATCATCCCGATGTACTCGGTCATCAGCCAGGGCCTCACGAACTACGACGTCAACGGGATGCTGAACGTGTTCGGCATCCAGCTGCTGAGCCTGCCGTGCGACGCGGCCCCGGTCGTCAGCTCGACCGGCCAGGTCACGAACCCGTGCATGAACCCGGTTGCGTTCGGGATCGACTGGAGCATCCCGGAGCCCCAGACGACGGGGCTCGCGATCGCCGGGTTCGGGATCAGCATCCTCGCGATCGTGTCCGCCGTGCTCCAGCTGGTCCAGAGCCGGATGACGCTGCCGCCCCCGGATCCGGCCACGGCCGACGATCCGAACGTCCGCGTCCAGCGGCAGATGGCGTACTTCCTGCCGTTGATCTCGATCTTCTACGGCGGCATCCTGCCGACCGGGCTGTTCCTCTACTGGATCTTCGGGACGGTGTTCTCGATCGTGCAGCAGTACCTGATCATCGGCTGGGGCGGGACGTTCCCGCTGTTCGGCTGGCATCCCGGGTTCGCGCGCAACCACACGCCGCGGTTCCCGGTCACCGTGCCACCGCCCCGGCCCATCACCGACGACAAGGGCGAGATCGTGCGGTCCACACCGACCGATCGCGCCGAGTCCGCCGCCAAGACCATCCGCCCCAGTCAGCGCAGGAGCGCCGGGCGACGAGGGAGACGACGCTGATGAGTGCGTACCAGGAGTTCACGGGCAAGACCGTCGAGGAGGCGCTCCGGAACGCTCGGGAGGAATTCGGCGTGGAGCTCTCGGAGCTCGACTTCGAGATCCTCACCCCGGGCAGCCGCGGCGTGCTGGGCATGGGCGCCGAGCCCGCCCGGATCGTCGCCGCGCCGCGCAGCGCCCTCGGTGGCGCGGCGCCCAAGCGCGAGGCCGCCGAGGCGCGACCGCTGCCGCCCCCGCCCGTCCGCGAGGACCGGGGCCGGTTCGACGGCGACCGGGGCGTCCGGGAGCGCGGCCGCTTTGGCGATCGCGACCGGTTCGGGGACCGTGACCGCGATCGCGGGCCGCGGCGGGACGACCGTGGCGGGCGTCCCCTCGGGGACCACCCCGGTCGGGAGCCGGGTGGCGGGCGGCCGGAGGGGCCGCGCGAGGACCGCGGCACCCACCGCGGAGACCGCGATCGTGGGGACCGGGACCGCGGGCCTGATCGCCCGCGCCGGGACGACCGACGCGACGACCGACGCGATCGGGGCCCCCGTCGGGACGAGGGCGGTCGCCGCGGCACGGCGCCGCTGACCGCAGCCGAGGAGGCGGAGGTCACCTCTGCGCGCGGGTCGGTGGCGATGGAGCGGGCGGAGCTCGAGGCCGCAGAGGCAACGCCCGAGACGCTCGCCCAGGGCAAGGAGATCCTCGAGCAGCTGATGCGCCACCTGGGCTTCGAGTCGTTCCGCGTCGAGGTCCGCGAGGGCGAGACGAGCCGGCTGAACGTCGTCGGCGCCGAGGCGGACCGCGAGGCGCTCGGGTCGCTCATCGGTCGCAAGGGCGAGCGCCTGTCCGCGCTCCAGCACCTGGTGAACCTCATGCTCTCGCGCCGGACGGGTCAGTGGACGAGGGTGCTCGTCGACGTCGAGGACTACCGGGGCCGGCGCGAGCGGCAGTTGACCGAGCTCGCGAACCGAGCCGCGGAGCGGGTGCTCGAGACGGGCAAGATGCTCCAGCTGGAGCCCATGCCGGCGCTCGAGCGCCGCTGGGTCCACCTCGCGCTGCGCGATCACGAGGGCGTGATCACCCAGTCGATCGGCGATGAGCCGAACCGGCGCGTGGTGGTCGTACCGCGACCGGGCGCCTAGCACGGGGCCCGGGGGGCCCTCGGACGGTCACGTACGGCTCGCGTGTGAGGCGAACGTCACGCGGAGCGGAACGATCAGGTGGGCGGTCGCGTCACGGGTGCCTGCTAGGATGCGGGCCCGCGAGCCCGCGCTCGCGCGCCAACCGCCGGGAGCGTTCGCACGCACGATGACCACGATCACGGAAGCCGCACCGGCATCGCGTCGGTCCTCACTCCGGACCCGCTTCGTCCTCGCCTTCGTCGTCGGCATCGTCGCCGTGCTTGTGGCAGGCGTCGGCGCCCTGTACGCGTACGACCGCTCGTACGCGGGGCGGATCCTCCCGGGCGTGCGGGTCGGCCTCGTGGACGTCTCCGGCCTGGGGCCGGAAGCAGCCCGTCAGGCGCTGCTCGGGGCGTACGCACCGCTGGCCGAGGGCCGCCTCGTGCTGCGCGCGCCCGACGGCACGCACGCCGTCGACTTCGCCCGCCTCGGTCGCGCCCCGGATGTCGATGCGATGCTGAACGCCGCGCTCACGGCCGGCCGGAGCGGCGGCTTCCTCGACCACTTCGTCGGCAACGCCCGGACGGCCCTCCAGGGCGCCGTCGTGGAGCCGCGCGTCCTCGTCGACGAGGCGTCGGTTGATGCGGTCGTCGCCGAGCTGTCGGAATCGCTGCGCACGCCGCCCGTGGACGCCGTCGTGACCCGGACGGACACGGGCTGGTCGTACGCTCCCGCGACACCGGGCCGGCGCGTCGACGACGCCGCGCTTCGGGCGCGGATCCTCGAGGCGCTCGCTCCGGTCGATGCCCCGTCGGACGTCGTGATCGACGTGCCGCTCGTGACCGAGGCGCCGCGGATCGAATCCGGAGAGGCGCAGGCGGCCGTCGCCCAGGCCCAGCGGATGCTCCAGAACGTCAGGCTCTCGTTCGGCGACGAGGCGCTCACGATCACCCGTGAGCAGCTCCTCCCGCTCGTCACCGTCCGCCCGACGGTGGACGGCGGGCTCGTGCCCAGCGTCGAGGTGGCCGGGATCCGCGAGATCCTTACCGGCGCTTCGAAGGAGATCCGGCGCTCCCCCAGGAGTGCAACGTTCGAGGTGACGGACGGCGAGATCACGGGCGTCATCGCCCACGTGGACGGTCGCGCGCTGAGCGTCTCGCGAACGCTGAACACGGTGCTCGGCACGCTCCTCGCCCGTCGTGACGGCACGACGCCGCCCGCACAGACGGCCACGGTCGTCGTCCGTGAGCCCGCGCTGACGACCGCGGAGGCCGAGGCCGCGGCGCCGTTGATGGAGCGCGTCTCCACCTGGACGACGTGGTTCCCGATCGGCGAGAAGAACGGATTCGGCGCGAACATCTGGATCCCCGCAATGGACATCGACGGCCACGTCGTCGCGCCCGGGGAGTGGTTCGACTTCTGGGATGCGGTCGGGCCGGTGACCCGCGAGCGCGGCTATCGCGACGGCGGCGCGATCATCAACGGGCGCACGGAGCCGCAGGGCGCGCTGGCCGGCGGGATCTGCTCGACGTCCACGACCCTGTTCAACGCGGCGCTCCGCGCCGGCTTCGAGATGGGCGACCGGCGAAACCACTACTACTACATCGACCGGTACCCGCTCGGCCTCGACGCCACGGTGTTCAAGAGCAGCTCGGGCGCGGTCCAGACGATGCGCTGGCGGAACGACACCGACTACCCGGTGCTCATCCGGGGGTTCCGGATCCAGGACGGTGGTCGGGGCTACGTCCGGTTCGACCTCTACAGCGTGCCGAACGGACGCCAGGTCGCGCTCTCCCGACCGATCGTGAAGAACGTCCGGCCGGCGTCCGACTCCACCCAGCTCACGTCCACGCTCCCCGCGGGCACGACGAAGCGGATCGAGTACCCGGTGGACGGCAAGGACGTGTGGGTCACCCGGACGGTCCGTGATGCGAACGGCAACGTGATCCACCAGGAGACGTACTACTCCCACTACGCCCGGATCACGGGCATCGTGCTCGTCGGCACCGGCGGCTCCGAGGACCCGGCACCGGCACCGGCTCCAGGTGGCGGCGGCTGACGCAGACGGACCGCGGCGCCCGTGGTGGGAGCCCGCGGTCCTCTACCAGATCTACCCCCGCTCGTTCCAGGACTCCGACGGTGACGGCGTCGGGGACCTGCGCGGCATTACGTCGCGGCTGGACTACCTCGCCTGGCTCGGCATCGACGCGCTGTGGCTGTCGCCGATCTTCCGCTCGCCGATGCGCGACTTCGGCTACGACATCTCGGACTACCGTGACGTCGACCCGGTCTTCGGGACGCTCGAGGATCTCGACGAGCTGATCGCCCAGGCGCACGCGCGAGGGCTGCGCGTCCTGCTCGACTACGTCCCGAACCACACCTCCTCCGACCACCCCTGGTTCGTCGACTCACGCTCGTCACGGGGCAACCCGAAGCGCGACTGGTACGTGTGGCGCGACCCGGCGCCCGACGGCGGCCCCCCGAACGACTGGCGGGCGGTATTCGGCGGCGGGGAGTGGAGTGCCTGGGAACTCGATCCGCGAACCGGGCAGTACTACCTCCACCTGTTCCTGCCCGAGCAGCCCGACCTCAACTGGGCGAACCCGGACGTGCGTCGCGAGATGCACGACGTCCTCCGGTTCTGGTTCCGGCGCGGGGTGGACGGCTTCCGGATCGATGTCATCAACCTGCTGTCCAAGGACCCCGAGCTCCGGGACGAGGAGCCGAACCCTGCATGGAGGCCGGGTGACCGTCCGACGGATCGCTTCCTCTGGCACCGGCGCTCCGACGGGCCGCAGATGCCGGCGATCCTGGCCGGCCTGCGCGCCGTCGCCGAGGAATTCGGGGACCGGCTGCTCGTGGGCGAGACGTACATGCCCCTGGAACGGCTCGTCGCGTACTACGGCGGCGAGTTGCCCGGGATCCACCTGCCATTCAACTTCCAGCTGATCCTGCTGCCCTGGGACGCGCGCGCCATCGGGGACTGGATCGCGCGCTACGAGGCGGCGCTGCCGGTCGGCGCGTGGCCGAACTGGGTGCTGGGCAACCACGACCAGCCACGCGTCGCCTCCCGCGTCGGCCCGGCCCAGGCCCGGGTCGCGGCGATGCTCCTGCTGACGCTCCGGGGCACGCCGACGCTCTTCGCGGGCGACGAGATCGGACGCGAGAACGTGCCCATCCCGCCCGAACGGGTGGTGGACGTCGACGGACGTGATCCCGAGCGGGCGCCGATGCCGTGGTCAGCCGGCCCGGGCGGCGGGTTCACGACCGGCGAGCCCTGGCTGCCGCTGGGCGACGCCGAGGGCGTGAACGTCGAGGCACAGCGGGATGACCCGCGGTCGATGCTCACGCTCCACCGACGGCTGCTCGCGATGCGACGCGCCGAACCGGCCCTGGCGGTGGGCAGCTGGATCCCCGGGCCGGGCGACGACGCCGTGCTGTCGTACGGCCGCGAGGCGGAGGGTCGACGCCTCGAGGTGGCGCTCAACCTCGGCCACCAGCCGCGCTCGGTGGAGCTCGTGCCCGGCCGGTGGCGGGTGGCCCTCTCGACGCACCTGGATCGCGGGGGCGAGGTCCTGGAGGGCCGCGCCGATCTGCGCGCCGACGAAGGGGTCATCCTCGAGCCGGCGTGACCGCCGGTCGCCCCGCAGGCGCCCGATGTTCGGTGCGCATCAACAGCGACCGATGCAGCGCCCCGTGGCCCTCCAGCGGCCGGATCCATGCGCGGGGCGCATCGGCGGGTGGGCTGGGGGCGGCCGCCGCCGCCCTGCGGTCGAGGGTGATTGTGAATGGCACATGGGCTCGCGGCGGGGAAGGGGCCGCGCGCCCTGGCCTCGGGGCAAGTTGGATTGGTGGAGATGGGGGAGAGTCGAACTCCCCGTCCAGAACCCTTCGCCAGGAACCAGCTACGAGCGTGTCCGATGATTTGTCGTCGACCGGACGGACGCCCATCGGCAGGCTTCCGGCCGGTCCAGTCACGTGTCCCTAGATCGGGCTTGTCCCCGGGTTACGTCACGCTGGCCCGGGTCGCAGCCCCGCTGCATGACGCTTCCACCACCCGCGGGGCTGAGGTGGCTTCCACGCTCACCTTACGGCCTTAGGCCGCGAGGGCGAGAGGAGCCTGCTTGTTGGCAGGTACTTCGTTTGCCGCCTGTTTAACGAGGCCTGGCGACAACCTCGGCTCGCGTCTCCTGACAACCAGGCCCTGTCGAAACCACGCATCCCCACAGGACCGAACGGCTGTTCGGAATGGGCAT
>DASSPX010000173.1:0-2295 GCA_035699445.1 Candidatus Limnocylindrales bacterium
CGGCGCCATGATCGTCATCTGGAACCCGTCGGCCGGCTCCAAGGCCGGCATCAGCACGAACAACGACCAGTCCGAGGCGGACCTGCGGGCGATCCTCGACCACCACGGGCTCCAGTACGAGCTGCGACCGACGGCCTCGGCACACGAGGCGTCGACGCTCGCGCGGGAGGCCCGGGAGCGCAACGTGGACCTGGTCGTCGCCGCCGGCGGCGACGGCACCGTCCGCTCCGTCGCGCGCGAGCTCATCGACAGCCGGACGGCGCTCGGGATCCTGCCGCTCGGCTCGGTGATGAACGTCGCCCGGGCGCTCGACATCCCGCGCGACCTCGACGGCGCGGCGGCGGTCCTCGCGCGCCGCGGCCCGACACCGATCGATGTCGCGCTCGCGAACGGGGAGCCGTTCCTCGAGGCGGCGACGGTCGGGCTCCACGCGGCGCTGTTCGAGCAGGGCAACCGCTTCGACCGGGGCGACAAGGCGGCGCTGGCCCGGGCGCTGTGGGTCGCCGTACGCTACCGCCCGTCGCGGATGACGATCGAGCTCGACGACGGCATCGTGCGCACCTCGGCGCTCGCCGTGTTCGTCGCGAACGGGCCGTTCGCGGGGCTCGGCTTTCCGGTCGCGCCCGACGCTCGCGTCGAGGACGGGCAGCTCGATCTGCGGGTGTTCGAGCGCTTCTCGCGCCTCGACCTGCTGGTCCACTTCTGGCAGATCGCCACGGGGAAGCGGGGCCTCGAGCCCCGGGTCGCCACGTACCGCTCCACGCGGGTGCGCATCGATGCCGTGCACGCGCTGCCGGCGCGCGCCGACGGCGAGCCGCTGGGCTGGACGCCGGTGGAGCTCTCGGTCCGGCCCGGCGCCCTACGGGTCGTGCGGGGCGAACCCGGTGCCGGGAACGGGTTGACGGACCGCTGACCAGCCGACGAGCGCGACCGCCACGACGACGCCCGCGATCGCGACAACCGGCACGAACGACGTCCCGGCCGCCGATTCCTTGACGAAGATCCCGGCGTACGCCCAGGCAACCACCGTAGCGAACGCCAGGTCCGCGGCGAGGGCCGCCACGACGGCCGCGAGCGCGATGCCGCCGGCGAGCACGAGGGCGGCCACGAACGAGGGCTCCAGCCCGAAGGTCGGCACGTTCGCGGCGTTGCCCACGACCGCGACGTTCGTGATCGTCGCGATGCTGATCCAGCCGAGGTAGATCGAGAACGGCACCTGGACGGCCCAGCGGTCGCCGCCGCGCAGGCCCGACGATGGCCGGGCCGTGCGGCTGAAGCCGCCACGCCGGTGGATGGCGATGAGCGTGCCGAGCAGCCCCAACATGATCGCGAGCGAGAGCGGGTACAGGTTCCAGTGCCAGGCCACGATCCACGTCCCGTTCAGGACCGCCGCGAGGGCCGGCAGCAGGCCGAGCCGGCGGAGGAGCGAGTCCGCGCGGCGGCTCGGGCGCAGCGTGTGGACGACGAATGCGAGTTGGCCGAGGTAGATGACGCCCCAGATCGAGAACACGTAGCCGGCGGGAATCACGAACACGCGGAAGCGGTCGGAGATCTCGGCGGTGGTCTGGCCGTTGAGCGGCAGGGCGTTCGCGGCGCCGTTGAGCGCGATCGCGAACACGAACGAGCCGAGGACGAGGACCTGGCGGAGGCGATCAGGGGACATGCGAGGCGCATTCTCCCACTTCGCCACGGCGTGTCGTCGCCGCCGGCTGCCGCGCGTCTGCGGCCCTACCATGCGTCCGATGCCCATCCGAACGGTCGCGGCCATCCTGATCGGCCAGGCGCCGCGCGAGGACCTCGTCGAGGAGCTGGCCGCGCTGCTGCCCGAGGACGTCGAGCTGCGCCAGGTGGGCGCGCTCGACCCGGTGGAGCCGGAGCAGATCCCGGCGCTCGCCCCGGATGCCGCGTACCCGCTGACGACCCAGCTCGAGGACACGACGCCGATCATCGTGGACGAGCGATGGATCACGCCGTACCTCCAGAGCGCCGTTGATCGGGCGCACACGGAGGGTGCCGGGCTGGGCGTGATCCTGTGTGCCGCGCCGTTCGCGTCGGTGCGCTCGACGATGCCGCTCGTGCGGCCGTTCGACGTCGCGCGCGAGCACGTCGCGCGGCTGGGCGCGCGGCGGCTGCTCGTCGTCGTGCCGGCGGATGACCAGGTCGAGGCCGCGCGGGCGAAGTGGGCGAGTGTGGGGGCTTCGGTCGAGATGCTCGTGGCGCGCCTGGCCGAGGGGATCGAGCCGGTGGTCGAGGCGGCTGCGGAGGCCGAGGTCGATGCGGTCGTGCTCGATTTCG
>DASSPX010000174.1:0-12908 GCA_035699445.1 Candidatus Limnocylindrales bacterium
TGGTCGGCCTCGACGAGCGCCGGCCGGGCGATGATGAGGACGTCCCAGCCTGGCTGGAACGAGGGCGCCATCACCCTGAGCGCCTCGCGGAGCCGCCGGCGGATCCGGTTGCGGACGACGGCGCCGCCGATGCGACGGCCGATCGCAAACCCGAACCGCGTGTCATCGAGGTCCGTCCGAACGAATCTCCCGACGAGGAGGGGGTGGGTCTTGACGACGCCGCCCCCGGCGAGCCGGGCGAACTCTCCCGGACGGGAGAGCATCGTGAGCCGCGGCCGTGCGGGACCGCGGGGCTCCGTCAGAGCGTCAGCCGCTTCCGGCCCTTGGCGCGGCGCGCTGCGAGCACCTTCCGTCCCGCCGTGGTCTTCATTCGGGCGCGGAAGCCGTGTTCCTTCGCGCGGTGGCGCTTCTTGGGCTGATACGTCGGCTTACCCATCGGGTGTGATCGCGATCCTCTCCATCGGCCTCGGGACCCGGTCGTCCGACCCCGTGAGGCACGCGAACGCGCCTGGCACCCGATTCGCGGGCGCGTCGGCGCGTCTTCGTCGGGCGGCAGGATACGGCTCGCATTCGAGGAGTGTCAAACACGCGACCCGTCGGCGCCAAAGGTGGTTGCGGTGGGCAGCCGCCGTTCACGGCCGCCGCACCCGATACTCCCTGGGAGTATGGCGGAATCGCCTTGCGACGGCCCGAATTGCGGTGCTATTCTGCCCGGGCCCTCGGCGCCGGGAAGCCTGCGGGCAGCCCGATCAGGGGCCCCGGAGACGGTCGTCCCGGCGTCGGTCCGAGCATTCGTGCGATCCGTCCGACCCGGCACCCCGCGCCTCTGACCCGGTCGTCTTCTGTGTGTCAATCCGTCACCAGGGTCACATCGATCGAATGGACGCGAAGCAGGTCTGGCGCGCCACGCTCGGAGAGCTGCAGGTCTCGCTCTCCCCGGCAAACTTCGAGACATGGCTGCGCGACACGTACCTGCTCGACGTCGATGATCAGCGGTTCCGGGTCGCCGTCCCGAACGGCTTCGCCAAGGACTGGCTCGAGACCCGCTACCGGTCGCTGATCTCCCAGACGCTCGCCCGGGTCGTGGGCTACAGCGTCCAGGTCGAGTTCGTCGTCAGCCAGAACGGGGATCACAAGGCCGCCGCCGCGGCGCCCAGCCAGCCGGTCCGGGTCGAGGCCACGCGGGTGGGCTCGCCGGAGGGAGCGGTCAGCAACCTCAACCCGCGGTACACGTTCGCGAACTTCATCGTCGGGTCGGCGAACCGGCTCGCCCATGCCGCCTCGCTGTCGGTTGCCGAGCGTCCGGGTCACGCGTACAACCCGCTGTTCCTCTACGGCGGCGTGGGCCTGGGCAAGACGCACCTGATGCACGCGATCGGGAACGCGGTGGCGGGCAAGTTCCCGCGCAAGCGGGTCGTGTACGCGACGTCCGAGAAATTCACGAACGAGTTCATCACGAGCATCCAGCAGGGCAAGATCGACGAGTTCCGCGCCCGCTACCGCCGGATCGACCTGCTGCTCATCGACGACATCCAGTTCATCGCGGACAAGGAGCGCACGCAGGAGGAGTTCTTCCACACGTTCAACGCGATCCACGAGGACGGCAAGCAGATCGTCCTGAGCTCCGACCGGCCGCCGAAGGCGATCCTCACGCTCGAGGAGCGGCTCCGCAGCCGCTTCGAATGGGGGCTGATCGCGGACCTCACGGCGCCGGACCTCGAGACCCGCATCGCGATCCTGCGCGCCAAGGCCGAGGAGCAGGGTGTGCCGATCGCGAGCGACGTGATCGAGTTCGTCGCGCGCAAGGTCGTGTCGAACATCCGGGAGCTCGAAGGCGCCCTCAATCGCATCGTCGCGTTCGCCTCGATGGGCGCGATGCCGATCAGCATCGAGCTGGCCCAGGCCGTGCTCTCGAACGTCCTCTACAACCCGAAGAAGCGCCAGGTCACGCCGGAGCGGATCGCGAAGGCCGTGTCGGACTACTACGGCGTGGGTCTCGACCAGCTGAAGGGCCAGAAGCGGGACAAGGCGATCGTCGTGCCGCGCCAGATCGCGATGTTCCTCATGCGCGAGGAGACGGACGCGTCGCTGCTCCGGATCGGCCAGGAGCTCGGCGGGCGCGACCACTCCACGGTGCTCCACGCGTGCGACAAGATCACCCGCGAGATCTCGGCCAACGACGAGATGCGGCGCGAGGTCGCGGCGGTGCGGGAGCTCATCTACGCCGACTGAAGGCGACCGCGCGGACTCCACGGTGCGCTCGCGCGCGAGGCGCGAAGCCCGGCAGATCGGACCTGGGACCTGCCGTGCGGTGGATAACGGTCCCGATTCGGTGGAGAACGCCGGAGGGATGTGGACAGCATCACGGCGGCCGGGTGGCGGGCTCGTGGACCGCGGACTGCCCGGACCGCCCCATCCGTGGAGCGCTCCGCATCACCGGTCAGGCCATCCACCGGTCATCGACGGGCGACCGGTCGGCCCGGGCCAGCGCATCCACCGTCGGGAACCGGTCATCCACGGGTGCGTCAAGCTCACCCGCGCGTGGCCGTCCACAGCATCCACGTCCTGATGACGGTGACGATGAAGTGAGAAGATAGGGAGAGATTCCCACCGATTCATGCCGGGGCACCCCGCCCGGCCCCGATCCCCTCCGTGCGGCCCTTCCCGCCGCCCGATCCCCAAGTGGAGCCAAGACGACGTGAGACTCTCGGTGATGCAGGAAAACCTCGCCCGCGGCCTCTCGGTCGTGTCGCGCGCGGTCTCGACGCGGAGCACGCTGCCCGTCCTCGCCAACGTGCTGCTCAGGACCGAGGACGCCGGCCTGAAGCTGACGGCAACCAACCTGGAGATCGGGATCACCTACTGGGTGCCCGGCAAGATCGACGCGGACGGCGCCACGACCGTGCCGGCACGCCTGCTCACCGACCTCGTCAACTCACTCCCGGCGTCCGAGCGGATCGACCTCGAGCTCCAGCCCGGCGAATCGCTCCACCTGCGCGCCGGGCGGTTCGCGACGCACATCAAGGGGATCGACGCGGAGGACTTCCCGGCCATCCAGACCGCCGGCGAGCGGCCGACGACGCGGATCGCCCAGCGCGTCCTGCGACGGGCACTCGACGAGACGACGTTTGCGGCCGCCAGCGACGAAGCGCGGCCGATCCTGACCGGCGTGCTCGCGCGGTTCGAGGGCGATCGGGTGACGTTCGCCGCGGCGGACAACTACCGGATCGCGGTCAAGACCGTCGACGTGCTCGACCCGGTCGAGGCGGTCTCGGTCGTCATCCCGGCCCGGGCGCTCGCGGAGCTCAACCGTGTGCTCTCGGAGACGGACGATCCGGTCGACGTCGTCCTCGCCCAGGCCCGCAACCAGGTGCTGTTCCATCTCGAGGGCGTCGACCTCGTCAGCCGGCTGATCGACGGCCAGTTCCCGAACTATCAGCAGGTGCTCCCGGCCGGCCATACCACCCGGGCCGAGCTGGACCGCGAGGAGCTCCTGCGGGCGGTGCGACCCGCGGCGCTCATCGCGAGTGCCAGCGCGAACATCGTGAAGCTCCAGGTGGGCGGCGGCTCGGAGGGCGTGACGGTCACGGCGACCGCGGACGTCGGCGACTACGAGGGCGTGGTGGAGGCGGCGGTCGAGGGCGACGGAACGACGATCGCGTTCAACGCCCGTTACCTCAACGACGTGCTCACGAACGTCCAGGCGGAGCGGTTCGCGCTCGAGCTCAACGGGCCCCTCTCCCCCGGCGTGTTCCGACCCGTGGGCGACGACGCGTACGTCCACGTCGTCATGCCCGTCCGAACGACGTCCTGATCACGTCCCTCTCGCTCCTCGACCTGCGGGGGTATGCGGGACTCGACGTCCCGTTCGGACCCGGCCCCCAGCTCGTCTGGGGACCGAACGCTGCGGGCAAGACGACGCTGCTCGAGGCGATCGTGCTGCTCGCGTGGGGTCGCTCGCACCGGACGACGAGCGACGGCGAGCTCGTCCGGTGGGGACGGGAGCTCGCGCGGGTGGAGGGCCGGGTGGGGAACGACGTGATCGAGCTCGCGCTCGTCCGCACCGCGTCGGGTGGCGCCCGCAAGCGGATCCGCGTCAACGGGGTGGCCCGTCGGGCGGCCGCGCTCGTCGGGGCGCTCCGGACGGTGCTGTTCGCCCCCGAGGAGATGCTCCTCGTCGTCGGCTCGCCGTCCCTTCGTCGGGATGCCCTGGACCGTCTCGCCGGCCAGCGCTCGCCGGCCTACCTGCGGGAGCTCGCCACGTACGGCCGCGCGCTGCAGCAGCGCAACGGCCTCCTGCGCCTCATCCGGGAGGGCGAGGCGGATCGGGACCAGCTCGGGTTCTGGGACCGGACGCTGATCGACAGCGGCGGTGCAATCGTCGCGGAGCGCCTGGCGCTGCTCGACGCCCTGGCCGGACCGCTCACGGCCGCCCACTTGGAGATCGCGCCCGAGGAGGCCGCTGCGGCCCGCCTCGAGCTCCGCTACCTGACGAACGCCCCGCGCCACGCCGGCGAGTCCCCGCGCGACGCGCTCGCGCGCCGGCTCGCCGAGACCGCCGAGAAGGAGGTGTGGAACGGGACGACGCTCGTCGGGCCGCACCGGGATGACGTGGGGTTCACCCTCGACGGGCGGCCGATGGACACGTTCGCGTCGCGCGGCCAGCAGCGGACCGCGATCCTCGCGTTCAAGCTCGCCGAGGTGGACCTCCTCACCGCGCTCGACGGCCGCCCGCCGCTGCTCCTGCTCGACGACGTGTTCTCGGAGCTCGATCCCGAGCGACGCAGCCACCTCGTCCGCCGGATCGCGGCCCTGCCGCAGTCGTTCGTGACGACCACGACGCTCGAAGACATCGACCCGGCCCTGCGCTCGATCGGGACGTCCTGGGCGGTCGCGCTCGGCGAGGACGGCACCGCCACCCTCACGCGCGGCGACGGGTGAGCGACGAGCGACGGCGGCGTCCGGCACGGGTCGGCGACCTGCTGCCCGAAGCCGCGCGCCAGCTGGGCCTGGACGCCGAGCTGCGCCTTGGGCGCGCGGTCGCGACCTGGGAGGCGCTCATCGCCGAGCGGGTGCCGCCGGCCGCGGGCGCCTGCCGGCTGGAGCGGATCGAGGGCGACGCACTCGTCGTCCAGGTCGACGAACCGATCGTGGCGTCGGAGCTCCGGCTGCGCGCGCTCGAGCTGCTCGAGGCGTTCCGGGCCGCGCCAGGCGGCGTGGACGCCCGGATCCTGCGGCTCGTCCAGGCGCGGGGGAGCGGCAGGTGACCCGCCTATAATCGGCAGCCGCGCCGCGGCCTGCGCCCGCGCGCGCCGTGCACCGCTCGTCCCACCGTCCGACGAGGGCCCCGTTGGCCGTTCGCCTCCATCTCCGCCTCGGGCTCGTGTCCGAGCACGAACGCGTCGCCGATTCGCCCGACACGATCCTGATCGTCGAGCCGTCCGTCGGCTCGGTCGCACGGACGAAGGGTCAGCTCCACGTGCTCGTGACGTCGCGCCTCGCCGGCCACCGCGCGCGGGAGGCAACGCGCCTGGTGGCCGAGACGATCGAGCACGAGTACTACTACGACGAGTCGCGGGGCATCCGCGAGAACCTCGCGCGCGCCATCGACAAGGTCAACAGCCGCCTCGCCCACCAGCGGGACCGGCTGGGCCTCGGCCAGGGCTGGCCCGACGGCGGCCCGATCGGTCTCGCCGTGGCGGTCGTGCGCGGCCACGAGCTGTACGTCGTCACGGTCGGGCCCGCCGAGGCGTACCTCATCCGGCAGGCGCGCCTCTCGACCCTGCCCGATCCCTACCGCGAGCGCGGTCTGCCGGCCCGGGAGGTCGATCCGGACGTGTGGCGGGGCGAGCTGTCCGTGGGCGATTCGCTGTGCCTGGTGTCCGCAAACCTCGTCGCCCGGGTGGGCACGGACGTGCTCAAGGACGCGCTGGTCACGCTCCATCCGCAGTCGGCCGTCGAGCACCTCCACGAGCGCTTCGTGGAGGCCGACGGTCGCGGGAGCGACGGCGCGATCGCCCTCGAGGCGACGGAGGTGCCGGCCACGCAGAAGGCGAGGACCCTCGTGCCCGTGCGCCCGGCCGAGCCGCTCGCCGGGGCGCCCGACCGCTCGCCGATCCCGCTGGCGGATCCGATCAGCGAGGGCGTGGCGGCGCTCGGCCAGGGAGCGTCGCGGGCGCGGGACGCCGCCGGCGGGGCGATGGAGCGCGTCGTGTTCCGGATCCAGGACTTGTTGCCCCACCGCCGCCCCGCGTACCGGCGCGTGACGCCGCTGTCCGACCGGCGCGAGGCCCAGCGGCGGGCGGCGGTCGCGATCCTCGCGTTCGTGATCGTCGTCGCCGGGCTGGGGACGGGCATCTATGCGCTCGGCGGCACGCGCTCACCGGGCGAGGCCATCGAGTCGCTGTCGACCGGGCAGGCGGCGCTCGAGGCCGCGCGCGACAGCCTCGACCAGATCACGGGGCCGGGCATCGACCTCATCGAGAACGATCCGCGCAAGGCGCTCGCCCTGCTCACCGAGGCGTACGAACAGCTCGACGTCGCCGCCGGCGCGGGCATCCCGGCACGGATCATCGACCCGCTGCGCGCCGAGGCGCGGGCCGGCCTGGACCGGCTGTACGGGGTCGTGCCCGTCGCCTCGACCACCCTGTTCGCGTTCCCCGCCGAGGCCGAGATCGCTCCCGACCTGCGGGCGCTCGTTCGCGGCCCGGACGGCATGCCGTACGTGCTCGATGCAGGAACCGGCACGGTCTGGCGAATCGATCTTGCGGCCGAGAAGGCGACCGCGGTCGTCCGGGCGGGCCAGCAGGCGGGCAGCGTCGAGGTCGCCGAGCCGCGCTTCCTCGCCGTGGGCGGGCGCGACCTGCTCGTCCTCGACGCGAACAACATCCTGTGGCGCTGGCGCCCGTCGAACGAGGAGGGCGACGGCACGCTCCGACGCGTGCCCGTCCTCGATTCGGCGTCGTGGGGCAACGACGTGATCGCCGTCGGCACGTTCCTGCGCAACGCGGACGCCGGCCTGTACAACCTGTACGTCGTGGATCCGTCGGCGGAGCAGATCCTCGTCCACTCGCCCGCGAGCGACGGCAGCGGCTTCCCCGCACCGGCAACGGGGCGGCTGCCGACCGCGCGCGACGTGTCCGGCATCACCGACCTGTTCATCGACGGCGACATCTACGTGGCCGAGGCCGGCATGCCGGCGCGGGTGATCCCGGCCGAGGGCTGGGAGCCGAGCGAGCTGCCCGACACGCTCCTGCGCGAGGACGCGGACTTCACGCGCATCTCCGCTGGCCAGGAGCGCCGGACGGGCGCGATCTACGCGTTCGACGACGAGCACGACCGGATCGTGGCGTTCGAGAAGGACGAGGGCGACTACGTGGCCCAGTACCGGCTCGCCGGTGGTGCCGACGGCTGGTCCGACCTGCGCGCGTTCCTCGTCACCCCGGGCGTCGAGCCGTCGGATCCGGCGACGGTCTGGTGGCTCTCGGAGAGTGCGCTCCACGGGGTGTCCCTCGAGCGCGTCGCCGACCGCCCGCCGCGGGCGACGCCGTCCGCCGCACCGAGCGCGTCGGGCGACGGCGCGGCCAGCTCCAGCCCCGCGCCGTGATCCCGCTCCGGGACGCCAACCCCACGCGCCGGACGCCGATCGTCACCCGCCTGGTCATCGTGCTGTGCGTGGTGGCGTTCGCCTGGGAGCTCGGCATCCAGAGCAACAGCGGCGACACGGCGCTCAACGCGTTCATCGTCCGCTACGGCGTCGTGCCGGCGGAGCTGTCCGCCGCCCTGGCGCGCTTCGATCTCGTCTCGGAGCCGGTGCTCGATGTGGTCACGAGCATGTTCCTCCATGGCGGCTGGCTGCACCTGCTGGGGAACCTGCTCTACCTGTGGATCTTCGGCAACAACGTCGAGGACCGGCTGGGGCACCCCGCGTTCGTCGCGTTCTACCTCGTGGGCGGGTTCGCCGCCGCGCTCGCGCAGGTGGCGATCGACCCCGAGTCCACGGTGCCAATGATCGGGGCGTCGGGCGCGATCTCGGCAACGCTCGGCGCGTACCTCGTGTTCTTCCCGGGTGCGCGAGTGCTGTCGCTCGTGTTCCTCGGCTTCTTCTACCAGCTCATCCCGGTGCCCGCGATCGTCGTGCTGGGGCTGTGGTTCGTCCTCCAGCTCGTCGACGGCCTGGGCTCGCTCGGGGTCGGCGGCGCCACCGGCGGGGTGGCGTTCTTCGCGCACATCGGGGGGTTCGTCGCGGGCGCCGTGATCGCGCTGATCGTCGGCCGCGGGGGGCGGCGGCAGCCGCGCTCGGCATGGGCACGCTGAGCATCGGCGCTCGGCAGGCCTCGCCACTGCTGACGCGCGGCCGTCAGGCGGACCCCGGGGCGAGGCGCTGCCGATGATCGGCTGCGTGGGATAATCGGGCGATGGACGACGACCGCGCACGGGACGTCGAGATGGTCGTGGAGAGCGTCCGCGTCCACATGCTCTCGAGCCGCCATGTGGTCATCCTCAAGGAGCAGGCCCGCGATCGCTACCTCCCGATCTGGATCGGCCCGTGGGAGGCGAGCGCGATCGCGATGCGGCTCCAGGGCCTGGCACCGGAGCGGCCGCTGACCCACGACCTGTTCGCGTCGACGCTCGGTGCCCTCGGAGCGACGGTCGAGCGGGTCACGATCGCCGCCCTGGCCGAGGAGACGTTCCACGCGCGGATCGTGCTCACCGCCGGCGACCGGCGGCTCGAGATCGACTCGCGTCCGTCCGACGCGCTCGCGCTCGCCGTCCGCCTGTCGGTCCCGATCTTCGCCGCCGCGGACGTCCTGGAGCAGGCGGGTCTGGGCGCGGACGAGGCGTCGGAGGAGGACGAGCCGGGCGGCCGGCCGGTCGAGGAGCTCGAGCGGACGGGAGAGCGTGTGGCGGATCCGCGGCTCGAGATCTTCCGCGACTTCGTGAACTCGCTCGACCTCGATGCGGAGGGCGAGCAGCGCGAGGGCCCGGGCCGGCCCTGATCGGCGTCAGCCGCTGTCGAGGATCGGCCGCCCGCGACGGAGCGCGCGCTCACGGTTGGCCCACAGCCGCAGCCGGAGCGACCAGAAGTCCTTCACCGCCCGCCAGATGACCGACGGCTTCGCGCCGGTCGGCGAGCCCGCGGTCCGCGGGTAGTGGGGGACGCCGACCTCCGCCACGGCATGACCCCCCTCCCGGAGCCGGACCAGCAGCTCGGCCGAGAAGAAGGCCCCGCCGGATTCCACGCGGATGCCCTCGAGCGCCTCGCGCCGGAACAGCTTGCACGCGCAGTCGACGTCCCGGACGCGCAGGCCGAAGAAGATCCGGTTCGCGAGCCGGTACGCCTTCGCATACAGCGTGCGCACGACCGGATCGGCACGCCGGATCCGGTACCCGACGACGACGGCCGGCGTGTCGGGTGCCGCGTGGCGCTCGATCAGCCGCGCGAGGTCCGCGACCCTGAACTGCCGGTCGCCGTCGGTGAACGCGACGAGCTCGTAGCGGCTGGCGGCGAAGCCGGATCGGAGCGCCTCCCCGTAGCCGCGGTTCGTCGCGTGATGGACGGCGCGGACGACGTCCGGGTGAGCGGCGGCGAGCTCGTCGGCGATCGTCCCGGTCCGGTCGCGTGAGCCGTCGTTGACCGCGATGATCTCGAACGTGTCGGCGAGCGTGGGCAGGACCTCGAGCGCCTCATCGACGAGGCCCTGCAGGTTGGCCTCCTCGTTGTGCGCCGGGAAGAAGTAGGACAGCCTGGCCAGCCGTGCCGTCACGCGAACGGCTCCGCCGACACCACGCGGAACAGCACGTCCGTTCCGGGAACGAGCTCCAGCACGTACGCGGCATCGAGGGCCTCGATCTCCTGGGGCAGTGGGCGCGTCACGTACACGGGGCGTTGCCCGAGGTGCGCGTCGATCACGTCGGTAATTCCTCCCAAACGCTGGTCGAGGCGCGTACGGTCGTCAATGACCGTGATGTCGGGCCGCCGGCCCTCGATGAGCTGTCCATACCATAGCGGCGTGGAGTAACTCCACCACGAGACGACGACGGCGTCCGGCTCCAGGACGTGCAGGACGGTGTCCAGCCATTCGCGTGCCGTCCGGTCCCCGGAGCGGTCCACGGCGGCGTGCCTGGACGGCAGCTCGATCGCGGTCGGCGCGAGCAGGAGCGCCGCCACGAGCATCGCCGGGAGCGATCGGCGTGCGCCCGCCGGCCCGGGAGCGATCCGGTCGGCTGCGGCCCCGCCGAGCACGGCCAGCCACGTCCAGGCCAGCAGGACGGGCCCGAGGTCGTACCGCTCGATGTCCGCGTTCACGTACGACGCGTTGAAGGCGAGCGTGATCGCCGCGGCGGACCCGGTGAGGAGCGCGTAGCGCGGACGAAGGATCGCCGTCGCCGCGAATGCCGCCGGGAGGAGCGGCGCCAGGAGCCCGAACTGCACCCAGGCCCGGCGCGCCAGGTCGGCGAGCGGCTGGAGGCCCTCGGTGAACGGGTGCTGCAGGCTGCCCCGGAACTGCTCGGCCAGGACGATGTAGCGCAGCCCCTCGAGGGTGTCCGGGCGCCCGTAGACCAGCGGGGCGGGGAACGGGCCGCTGCGGAGCGGCAGCTCAAGGTAGAGCATGCCCGCCACGCCCAGGCACGCGCCCGCGGCGGCGAGGACGGTCCGTGGCCGACGGAACACCGTCCGGTCCACCGCCGCGACGTACAGCAGGATCGGCAGCCCGAGCAGGAGCGTGAGCTGGTGGTTCGCGAGGGCGGCACCGCAGACCGCCGCGGCGAGCACGAGCCGGCGGTCCGCACGCCCGGGATTCTCGCCCGCCTCCCGCGCCCGCAGCGCCGCCTGCTCCCAGCGCACGAGCATGAGCAGCAGGACCGCCACGATCGCGACGTGCAGCGGGTGCACGTCCGCGAAGGTGGCCATGCGCCACGGAAGCGGCGTGGCGGCAAAGCCGATGCCGGCCGCCGCCGCGACCAGCGTCGGGACGCCCAGCCGCCGCACGAGGATCACGAGGGTCGCGGCGGCGGTCGCGATCAGGAGCCCGGACAGGAGGTTCATCCGGAACGCCGGCTCGCCGAACGGCTGGAGCACGACCGAGGCCAGCCAGCCGAGGATCACGTAGGCCGGGAACCCGGTCGGGTGCATCACGCCCAGCACGGGTGCCACGGTCTGCGCCTCGGCCGTGTCCCAGAACCAGATGCCGGGCAGCATCGCGGAGCGGGCGAGGACCAGGGCCACGAGCGCGACGAACGCCGGCACGAGCAGGGGCGGGAGCCGTCCGGCGGCAGCGGGACGCGGGCGGGGCGGGTGCATCGCCGGAGCGGACGTCCTCACCAGCCGAGGAGGTTCCCCCACGCCACGCCCCACGCGTTCACGAGCACCGACGCGACGACGAGGACGACCGCGACGGAGCGCACGCGCCCGTGGGCGGCTGTCGCGCCCAGCGCGACCAGGGGAAGGGCGAACGGGACGAAGTCGTTCGAGAAGCGGTAACCCCACTGGACCCAGCCCTGGCTGAAGTGCATGAGGTCGAGGAGGGCGATCGCACCGATCGCGAGCAGCGCCCCGGTCACGAGCCGGCTCCGCCCCCAGCCGCGGAGCGTGCCCAGCACGAGCAGGTAGGCCGGCGAGCTGAGCAGCAGGCTCGTCCCGATGTCCCGCGGGACCGCGAGCGGGCAGGCGGGATCGAACAGGCCGCGGACCGACGTCTCGACGCACAGCGGAACGGCGCCGGGGCGGAGCGAATCCGGCAGGGACTCGGGAAGCAGCACGGGCAGGCTGCCGAGCATGATCGCGAGGTTCTGCGGCACGTAGCGGAGGTCCTCGATCGCCCAGTCGGGGTGATAGCCGAGGGTCGGGTAGCCGGTGGCCTCGAGCTGGTACTGGTACTCGTAGCCCGGGTGGAAGGCGTGGCCCGTCGTGGCCACGTTGTACGCGAGCAGCGCCAGGACCGGGATGGCCGCGCCGACGCCCGCGGAGATCGCCCGCCGGGACCAGGTCCCACCGCTGCCCACGAGCACGAGGAACGGCGCCCCGAAGATCATCGGCAGGCGCGCGGTGGCGGCCATGCCGAGCAGGAAGCCCGCGGCGAGCTGGCGGCCGTCGAGGCTGAGCACGAGCCGCCGGGGAGGCCGTGGCTCGGGCAGCGGGCCGTCGTGGGCGTCCTCCGGGTCGTCGTCGGATGGATCCGCCACGGCCCGCGGATCGCCTCGGATCGCGACCCCGACCGCCAGCAACGCCGGGACGAGAGCGACGCTGTGCGCGAAATACCACGTGGAGCCGACCGACGCGGTCCACCAGAAGACCGTTCCCAGGGCGAAGAACACGGTGGCCAGGAGCCGGACCGCGATGCGCACGCTCAGCCGGCCGAGCATCCACCACGCCGCGCCGACGGCCAGCGCAGAGACGCCGATGGCGATCGCCTCCTGGTCGACCGCGCGCCCGAACGCGGCCACGAACGGCAGGAGCACGAGTGCCGGAAGTGGCGGGAACGGCACGAGCGCGCGCGTCGGAGAGATCGGGTAGACATCGAGGAAGTACCAGTTGCCCGGCTCCGTCGCGGTCGAGGGCGCGGGATACTCGATCGCCACCTCGCCGCGGAGGTAGGCCTCCGCCTGCCACACGAAGTGGTTGTAGAGGTTGTCGCGGTACGGGTTCGACGCGAGGTAGAGGACGAGGGCCACGAGCACGACGACCAGGCCGACGAGGACCGTCGGCAGGCGCGCGGATCGGCCGCCCACGCCGGGCGTGCCGGGAGGCTCGGCTATACTCCGCACCCCTCGCTCACTGCACAGGAGGCTCCCGTGACCGCCTCGGGCTCGGGTGCGCCCGACCGCGTCGGCACGGCGGCCGGAACCGTGCGCGGGACGATCGCACCGATCGTCGTCGTCCTCGCGGCCGGGTTCGCCTTCCGCTG
>DASSPX010000175.1:0-21606 GCA_035699445.1 Candidatus Limnocylindrales bacterium
GTCAGCGGTCCCTTGTCGAGCAGCAGCACGTCGGTCCAGCCGGCGCGGGCGAGGTGGAGGGCGACGCTGCACCCTGTGATCCCGCCACCGATGACGACGACGCGCGCCTGGTCCACGTGCGCTCCCTCCTCCGGCCCGGTGCCCCCGGGCCATCCTAGGGCGCCGGTCAGCGCGGCAGCGGGTTCGGGCCGGTCGCCGTGACCAGGCGCTGCGGGACCCAGCCCTCGACGTGGCGGAAGCCGTCAAATCTGTCGACGATCCCGGGGTCGGTCCCGGGCGAGCGCCGGGCTGGTCAGCCGGCAACCTCGCGGAGCGCCCGCTCGAACCGCGGGGTGGCGGCGTTCGCGAGCAGCCGATCGAAGTGCTCGCCTGCGTAGCCGCGGAAGTCCACGTCGAGCGTGCTGATCCCCTGCTGGAGGACGCCCCACATCGCCTCCCGGAAGTCGGACACGATGCGCATGAGCGTGAGCCTCGCGAGCCGGTCGCGGCGCGGTGGCTGGGCGTCGTACGTGGCGAGGAACACTTCGTCCTCGTCCGCGGTGAGGCCATTGTTCACGCTGAAGTTGCCGAGGTCGAAGAACGGGTCGCCCATCCCGGCGTACTCCCAGTCCACGATCCGCATCCGCGTGCCGTCGTCGATCAGGTTCCCGGGCAGGAAGTCGTTGTGGCATGGGCGCAGATCGAGCGGGTTCGACAGGAGGCCGAGCTCGATCCGGCGGGCGACCGCGAGCGCGAGGTCGTACTCGGGCGGGATCCGGACGCCGCGCGCGGTCGCCAGGGCGGCGTACGCCTCGACGATCCGGAGCGGCACGAAGAGGCCCGGGATGGCTGGGCCCTGGTGGAAGCGGCGCACCGATTCCGCGACCCGCTGGAGCACGTGCGGCGCGTGGACGTCCAGATCGGCGAGCGGCGCGCCGTCGATGAAGCGCGTGACCAGATAGCCCTCGGGTCGGAGGAACGCGATCACCTCCGGGCCCACGCCCACGCCGGCCGCGGCCACCGTCGCGGCGTGCTCGACCTCGCGGCTGATCCCCAGCAGGTGCGTGTCGTTGCCGGCCAGACGAACGACGAACCGCTCGTCGCGGCCGGGCAGATCGATCCGGTAGTTGCGATTCGTGATCCCGCCGCTCAACGGCGTGAGCGTGAACGGCTGGTCGCCCAGCTCCGGGACGCGCCGAAGCGCGAGCCGGAGCTCGTCCGCGAGCTCGCCGTGCGCGACGGGATTCGTGTCGATCGCGATCGGACGCCTACCCGATCGTGGCCTCGCCCGTCGCGAGGTCGGCCTCGACGGCCGTCCGGTCGACACGGCCGCGCTGTGCCGCGAGGTAGTACACGGCACCGAGCCCGACCACCGTCCCCACGAGCGCCTCGAACACCGGAATCGCGGGCAGTCCGGAGAGCACGTTGGCAGACCCGTCGGGGTTCTTCCCGAAGGCGATGAACGTGTTGATGAACGGGTTGGACCACGTGTTCCGCAGGTCGTTGCCGAACACCCCGAAGACCTCCGGCCACGTCCACAGCCCGATGTTCACGATCATCAGCCCGCCCCACACGAGCGCGAGCACGTTGATGATCGTGCCCCAGTTCCGAAGGCTGAAGAACGCCTCGCGCTGGGGCCAGCCGCGGCGCCGCGCCATGAACACGCCGAGATTGCACAGGAAGTACGCGATGTAGATCATCCCCGTCGCCGCGATCGCGAGGTAGATCGACCCGAGCGCGCCCATGACGAGCAGCGGGACCGCGGCGAGGAGGCCGATCGCGAACGAGGCGTACGACGGGGTTCGGAGCGTCGGGCTGACGTGGGCCCACGCCCCGCCGAACGGGATCCGGCGATCGCGGCCCATCGAGAACATCAGCCGGACGGTGGCGCCCTGGATTGCAAGGGTGCACACGTAGACGGCGATCAGGATCACGACGAGGTACAGCTTGCCCATCGTGAAGTCGCCGAACAGCACGAACGTGAGGTTCTGCGTGATCGTGTCGGCGATCGGGAAGCCGAACGCCTGCCCGGTGGCGACCGCCGCGCCCACGTCCTGGAACGAGAGCGTCACCGCGAGCAGGAAGATCGCCCCCACGAGGCCGGACAGCCAGATCGAGGACAGCACGCCGCGCGGCGCCTGGCGGCTCGCGTCGAGCGTCTCCTCGCCGAACGTCCCGGCGGTGTCGAAGCCGTACACGACGAACAGCGCCATGAACATGCCCACGAGGAACACGGGGAGGTACGCACCGCCCGCGAGGTCGCTCGTGTACGAGGTGTCGAACAGGATCGCCGGCGACTGGTGGTTCGCGAAGAACAGCAGGATCAGCGCGAACACCGCCATGCCCACGATCTCCGCACCCACGCCGATGTTGTTGATGATCGCGAGCAGCCGGACCCCGATCGTGTTGATCGCGGTTGTCGTGATCAGCGCGGTGACCCCCACGAACTGCCACATGTCCAGCCCGGGCACGGGCGACGCGCTGGCGAGGTCGAAGCCGACCACTGTCGAGAGCACGAGCGGAACGGTGGCTGCCACCGCGGCGACCGTCACCACGCCCGCCCACAGGTAGATCCAGCCCGTGAACCAGCCGAGCGTGCGGTTCGAAAGCCGCTTCGACCACTGGTAGATCGAGCCGGCCACCGGGAAGTGGCTCGCGAGCTCGGCGAAGTTCAGCGCCACGAACGTCTGGCCGAGGATCACGAGCGGCCACGCCCAGAAGATGGCCGGACCGCCGACACCGAACGCGACAGCCTGGTTCGTGAACGTCCCCGTCGCGACGCTGATGTAGCTGAACGCGACGGCGAAGTTGGCCAGGAACCCCAGGGTCCGCCTGAGCTCCGGCTTGATCCCGAGCGAGCGCAGGTGCGCGTCATCACGGGCCGCCTGGTCATGCGCGGGCAACTCCGCCACGATCACCCTCCCTACCACCGCACCCGTCGGGGTGCGAGCCGACCTCCCGGGGAACCGAACGCGGGGACGCAAGGGACCGCCGCCAGGGCCCGACTCCCTCCAGCGGCCCGCACGGTGGGCGCACGATAGGAGGGCGCCCGGTCCGAGTCAACGACCGGGCGCAACCTCCACGCGCCGACTACGGGTCGAGGCGGTAGAAGCGAAAGACCTCGTGCTCGATCGGCAGCACGGTGACGCGCGAGAAGCCGGCCGCCTCCGCGTACACGCGAACCGTGGACGGGCGCATCACCGTGCCCGTCCCGACCGCCTCGGGGTCAACCCGGGCGTTCACGAGGCAGTACAGGATGCTGTAGCCGTACATCAGCCGCTCGATCTCGCCGCCTGGCGCGGTGAACCTCTCAGCCACCTTCTCGTCCACGACGAGCACCGTGCCGCCCGGCGCGAGCAGCTGGCGTGCCGCGGCCAGGACCGCGACCGGCTGGCTCAGGTCGTGAAGCGCCTCGATGATCGTCACCAGGTCGTAGCGACCGTCGAGGCGATGGTCGCCCGCGTCCACGTGATGGAACCGGAGCCGGGCGGGGTCGACGCCCTCCGCGGCGGCGTTCGCACGAGCCCGCTCGACCGACTGCGCGTCGAGGTCGAGGCCGTCGACCTGCGCGTTCGGGTACGCCTTCGCGATCGCGATGCTCGACCAGCCCGCGCCCGCGCCGAGGTCCGCGACGCGTCCGCCGGCAAGGAGCCGTTCGTGGACGTCCGGGATGGCCGGCAGCCACTCCCGGGCGAGGAGGTGGCGGAACATCGGCCGGTTGGCAAGCTCCTGCGCCTCGATCAGGCCCGGGTAGTCGGCCCAGTCGATGCCCGCGCCGGTGCGGTAGGCATCGGCGATGAGCGGCAGCATCCGTGCGCCCGAGAGGACGAACCGCGGCAGCGGGGAGGCGGTGGCGAGGTCGTCCGGGTCGAGCAAGGCCAGCGCGTGGCCTGCCGGCAGGGTGTAGCGGCGGGTCTCGGGGTCTCCGGTGTCGTCCACGTCCAGAAAGCCCGTGACGGCCTGGTGCTCGAGCCACTCGCGGGTGTAGCGGCGGTCCGTGCGGGTCCGCGTCGCGAGCTCGCCCGCCGTGGCTGGGCCGTCGTCCGCGAGGCTCCGGTAGTAGCCGAGTTCGAGCCCGAGCATCACCGAGAAGAGGTCGAAGGCACCGAGCGTCGCCTCGAACAGGCGCCCGGTGAGCGCGTCGCGCTGCTCGGCGGGGGATCCGGTCGGAGCAAGGGTCATGGCTGCCTCCCTGGGCGTGCCACCTACGTGGGTGGCCGTGACGGGCCGCCTCCGACGCCCGCGAAGCATACGGCAGCGCCGCCGCACGGGGCCAGCCTGCGGGGCGGTTCTACCGCCCCGGCGCGCGAATGCTCTGGCGGCATCACCTGGCGGCGGAACAGGGCGGATCTGGTGCAGGAACGGCCGCCTGGAGCAGCAAACTCCAGCGCGCTCAGGCGCGTGCCGAGTCTCCAGCCGCATCGACCTCGCGGCACCGCGCCGGACCTGTGTCCGACGCGCCCGTCAGCCGATCCCGAACGCCCGCGGATATCGAACGACCGCGGGCGACGCTGGTCGCCAGTCCCCGAGCGGCAGCGCCATCCAGGCCTCGTCGTTCCAGTCCGCGGGTGGGAGCGCACCCAGCGCGCGTGCCGTCACGAACCCGAACCGCGGGTAGTACGAGGGGTGCCCGAGCAGCACGAGCATGGCCACCCCGCGCCGTCGCGCTCCATCGATGGCGGCATGCATGAGTGCCGTTCCGATGCCCTGCCGCTGCCGGCCGGGCTCGACCGCGACCGGACCGATGGCCTCCACCATCGGCGCCGGCCGGGAGGCGACCGGCGGTTCCAGCGTGCACGGCGAGAGGGCGAGGTGCCCCACGATCGCTCCATCCGCCTCGGCCACCAGGGATCGCCCACCGAGCAGATCACCCTCCGCTCGCAGGGCGTCGACGAGCGCGGCCTCCGCATCGCCGCCGAACGCAGCCCGTTCGACCGCCCGGATCGCCTCGACATCCTCGGGCCGCTCGGGCCGGACGACGATCATCGCTCGGGACGGGGACTCGGGCACCCGTCGCGCGACCGACGAACGGTCATCGAGCGACGGCGGCGCTCCGCAGGGCCTCGGGCAGCGGCCGGTGCACGTCCCGGACGTGGACGTACCGCTCGACCATCTCGCGCGAGCCGTTGACGCCCAGCTCGGTGAACAGGAACGACACCTTGCGGCGCTGCGCGGACAGGATCTCGTCCTTCGTGGGCAGCTCCCAGAGCTGGCGCTTGAACGGCCCGATCGCCTTCTTGCGCGTCGTGTACACGAACTGCTGGTCGGTCTGGTCCGGCTTGCGCTCGTCGGCCGCATTGGCGAAGCACCACTGCTCGATCTCGCGGTGGAGCTCCTGCGGGAACGCGGGGTGCTCGTAGAGCAGGTTCTGGAACCCGGTCGCGAGATGGATCTCGGCGGTCTCGACCGCCGGGAAGCGGTGGAACAGCTCGTCGGGCAGCGTGGATGCCCCGTGCTGAACGGCGCCGGCAAGGCCGTACTCGCGCGCCACGACGCCAAGATCGCGCAGGACGTCGAAGTCCAGCTTCACCTCGGCCACGCCGCCACCCGGGAGCGGCACGCCGCCGTGCGAGGTTCCGGTCTGGACGCTCACCTTCGAGATGCCGGTCGCGCCGGGATGCAGCCGGTCCAGCTCGGCGCGGTACCCGTCGAGGTACGTCCGCAGCTCCTCGACCGTCGAGTTCTTGTGGCCCACCTCGCCGATCTCGCCGCCGACGGAGATCGTCACGTCGGTCTCGAGCGACCGGATGAGCGCCGTCAGCTCCGCCGCGCGCCGGTAGTTCTCGCGCTGCTGCTCGTCGACGGTGGGCTTGGAGAGGTCCACCAGCGTCGACGAATCGATGTCGATGTTCCGGTACCCGGCGTCGATGGCGAGGCGGCACGCGCGGCGGATCTCCTCGGTCATCGCCTCCGGATCGGCGGCGTACTTCTTCGCGTTGAACTGGTAGTGGTCGCCCTGGATGAACACGGGGCCCTGCCAGCCCTGCGCGATCGCGCCGGCGAGCACGGCCGTCGCGTAGTCGATCGGCCGCTGGTACGTGTACGTCTGCTCGCTCCGGGCGAGCTCGAAGATCACCGCGCCGACATCCGCCGCCGCCGCGGCGTCGAGAATCGTGCGCGCCATGTCGAACGTCTGGGCCCGGATGTTGATCGCCGGGACGGTGAACCCGTGGACCTCGCCGCGCGACCGTGCGTCGTACAGCTCCTGGATGCTCGTGGAGCGCGCGCCGAGCGCCTGGCTCGCCTCCCAGACGATCCACTGGACGGCGGCCGTCGTCGCGTCGTCGGTGCCGAACGCGGCGGTCCAGGCGAGATCGGCGGCACGCGCCCGGAGCGCCGCCGCGTCATCGACGACGAGGTGCTCGCCCTCGAGGTGCGCGGCGCCTTCGAGCAGGCGGATGAGCTCCTCGACGGAGCGGGCAACGGTCGGCATCGGCTCGGCTCTCCTTGGGTCGCTACGGCCCCATGGTAGGGGGGAACGCGCGACCCGGGCCGTGCCGGGCGACCGGGTCAGACGGTCGGAAGGGCCCGCAGCTCTGGGCCGAACGGGTCGCGATCGTCGCGCGCGAGGTCCAGCGGGTCGACATCGGTCGCGAGACCGACGAAGACGAACGGCGCGACCAGCACGCCGAGCCCGAGGAGGGCGGACGGCGCCGCGACCGCGAGGATCGAGATCGCCGCGGTGACGAGCGCGATCACGGTGTAGCGGACCAGGATGGGTCGGGTGGAAGTGGTCTGGGCGGCGGACATCTGGCGAAGGACCTCGAGTGCACGGGTGGCTGCCCCGAGAGTCCTGCCGCGGCGCGCCGGGCCCAAGTGACGGACGTCACCGCGTGCGATGGACGGATGTCACATGTCCCGCGTGCCGATCCGGGCACGGCGACCCCATCGGCCTCAGGCCACGCCCGGCTTCACCACCATGAGGAACACGATCGTCACGACCAGCAGCGTGAGCAGCATCCCGCCCCGCCGCACGGCGGCGGCCGTCCGGATCAGCTCGGGCGACGGCCCGCCGGGCGAGGGGGTCGCGGTCAGCTCGACGAGGCGCGCCCCGTTCGGCGTCTGCACCAGCAGCGCGAAGCTGATCGCGATGACGTACAGGACGATCGCGATGCCGAGCCAGACATTGCGAGTCAGGTCGATCCCGGTGACGAGCACCATGAGGACCCCGGTCACGCCGAGCGACAGCGCGAGCGGCGTGATCAGCCGCTTGCTGAGCAGCATCTGGCTCCGCGCGAAGAAGTTCGCGTGCTGCGGCTCCTTCGCCACGAGGCTCGCCACCACCGGCGCGGCGAACGTCGGGCCGAACGCGGCGATCGCGGCGAGGACGTGCAGGAAGAGGAGCCACGGGAAGAGCCAGGCCATCGACGATCCCTCCATCACGGGGCAGCCGCGGCGGCGCCCTCCCTCGCGACGGATGATGCACGCCGCGAACGTGCCCCTGCTGAGCGCTCGGGCGGCCTGCCGAAGTGACCGACGGCCGTCAGCGGATGGCCGACGGAAGCCCCAGGACCGAGAGGAGCAGCTTGGGATCGTCGGCGACTGCCGGGCCGGACGTTTCGGACAGCAGCGCGACGAGCGCCACCGGCGTGGCGAGGATGAGGCCGGCGAGGGCGACGGACGGCAGTAGCGCTGCGATCGCGACGCCGGCGGCCGCGGCCGCGGCGAGGACGATGGCGCGGCGCGCAGCCGGCGAGGCGGCGACGTCGTGCGTGGAACGCGGCGTGCTCGTGGCGACGGCGGAGGTCATGGCTCGGATCCCTGTGTGGTGCGGGTTCGGTCTGCGACCACGATCACCGAAGCTTCGAGCCGCCTCCATGGACCGCCGCCAGAGGCTGGAGGCGACGAATGACGATGTCCCGGGCTGGACCTGCGCGCCGCGCCCGCTCGGGCGGTCAGGCCACCCGCCGCGTCCGCCGCGACACGAAGTCCACGAGCACGTACTCGCCCAGCCGCTCGGGCGAGGCGTAGAACGCGCGGCCGCGGTTGAGGCGCGTCACGAGCGCCACGAACTCGCCCAGGGCCCTCGACCGCTCGAGCATGAACGTGTTGATCGTGATCCCGTCGCGGGTGCAGCGGGTCACCTCGCGCAGCGTCTCCTGGATCGTGCGACGCGTGGGCGGATAGCTGAACTCGACCTGGCCGTCCTCGAAGTGCGCGGTCGGCTCGCCGTCGGTGATCACGACGATCTCGCGATTCGGCCCACGATGCCGCGCGAGGATGCGCCGGGCGAGCATCAGGCCGTGCTGCAGGTTCGTCCCGTATTCGTAGCCGTGCCAGGTGAGCTCGGGCAGCGCATGGGGACGCAGCTCGCGCGCGTAGTAGGCGAACCCCACGACCGCGAGGTGGTCGCGCGGGTACTGCGTCCGGATGAGGGTGTCGAGCGCGATCGCGACCTTCTTCGCGGCCACGAAGCAGCCGCGGAGGAGCATCGAGCGGCTCATGTCCACGAGCAGCACCGTCGAGGCCGAGGTGAGGTCCTCGGTCCGTCGGACGGCGAAGTCGTCCGCACGCAGCTCCACGAGCCGACCGCCCGAGGCCCGACGGCGCTCCCGCGCGACCGGTCCGTTCTCGTCACGCATGAGGGCGTTGGTCAGCGTCGCCCGAAGGTCGAGGTGGAAGGGGTCCCCGAACGCGTACGCCTTGGACGTCTCCTCGGGCTCGCCACCCCGGCCGTGCCGGTCGACGCGATGACCACCGAAGGCATCGCGCCGGAGGCGTGCGAACAGGTCGTCGAGCACCTTCTGCCCGATCCGCCGGGACCCGCGGGCCGTCAGTTCGAGCCGCTCGCCGTGGCGCTCGAGGTAGCCCGCGTCCTCCAGGCGCCGCGCGAGGTCGTCAAGGGCGTCCAGGTCGCGCTCGGCCTGCGCGCCGAGCAGGTCCCGGACCTCGGCGCGATCGATGGCCGCGAGGTCGCCCGGCGTCTCGACCGAGGCGAGGTCCCGCTCCAGCGCGTCGAGCGCCGCCATGCGGTCCAGCTGCTCGAGCGCGCCCTCCAGGCCGAGCGCCTCCGAGCCCGAGAACGGGACGCGTTCGCCCAGCCCGCCGGGGAACAGGCGGTCGAGGTTCGCCGCGAGCTGGGCGAGGTCCCAGCGCAGCCGGTCGTCGCGGAGCAGCGCGTCGATCGTCGACTGGAGCTCCGCGCGCTGCTCCGGGGTGAGCGAGCGAAGGAGCGACTGGAGCGCCGCCATCCGGTCCGCGAGCTGGTCCACCACGTCGTCGAGCGTGCGGGCGCCCGGGAAGAACCGGCCGTGGCGGGCGAGGAAGTCGTCGACCTCCGACGCGCCGGGCTCGCGGCCGGCCAGTCGCTCGCCGAGCAGCCGGTTCAGGTCGCGGACCATCTCGCGCTGCGCAGCAAGGTCCTCGGGGCGCATCGACCGCACCGCGTCGGCGAGGCCTTCGGACATCCGGTCCAGCACCGAACGACGGAGCCGGTCGACGAGCGCGTCGAACCGCTCCCGCGCGGCCGGCTCCAGGAAGTCGTACTCCTGGAGCTGCCGGATCCGGGGACCGACCTCCGGGGGCAGCGCGTCGAGCCGGTCGAGCCGGCGCGCGGCGAGGTCGCGGACCATTCTGCGGAGCGATTCGTCGGCACGTGCGTCTCCGGCGGCACCGATCCCCGGGGAGGCGTCGGCATCGTCGGCGGGGTCGAGGCCCTCCGGGGCGTCCCTGCCCTCCGGGGCGTCCCTGCCCTCCGGGTCGTCGGGTGTCTCCGTCGGGCCGTCCGACTCGGCAAGGCGCCGCTCCACGCCCGCCCGCTCCTGGCGGACGATCTCGTCGAGCTCCCGGCGCACGTCGGCCAGCGGGTCCGCGAGGCGATGGCGGTCCTCGATCTCCTGCCGGGCCGCCCGCAGCCGCTCGAGCAGGTCGCGCAGCCCCGGAAGATCCCCGCGTGACGGGTCGCCCGAGCGCCAGCCGCGCTCCATGAGCCGTCGAAGCGCCTCGGCGACGTCTCCTTCCGCCACGAGGTCGTCGGCCAGCGCGTCCATCACCTCGTCGGCGCTCAGGTCGGCCACCGACTGCGAGCCGTCCCAGCGCGAGAAGCGCGCCGCGCCCCCCAGCTGCGGCACCGGCCCGGCGTCGGGGCCCGAGCCGCCGAGATGACGCCGTTCGGGGCTGAAGTCGGCCATCACTCGTCAGCGCCGGTACACCACGCCGCCCGGCCCGCGATCCTTGTTCAGCCGCCGCTGGAGATGCAGGCCCTCGAGCAGGAACTCCACCGCGGAGGCGACGAGCGCCGGCTCCTCGGCGCCGTCGGCCACATCGAACGTCCCCAGCCGGACCACCGCGTCCCGGAGGCCGGGCGTCTCTCGCATCCAGCGGACGTACTCCCGGGACGGCACGAGCTCGCCGATCTCCACCACCAGCCCGTCCTCGAATGCCTCGACCACGCCGTCGAGCCTGTCCACCGACACTCGTCGGTTGAACGTGGCGAACAGCGCCTTCGTGACCAGTCGCTCGACAACCCGCTCCTCGGGCGTGTCGTCGCCGACGGACTCCAGCTCGACCTTGCCGACCGTCGACGCGAGCACCGCGCCGAGATCGGAGATCCGGGGGGCGGCGAGCGGCTCGCCGAGACGGACGGCCCGCTTCAGCGCCGCGGCTTCGAGAACCTCCATGTTCGCGACCGAGACCCGTACCGACACACCGCTCCGCTGCGAGATCTCCGGGGAGCGGCGGGCGAGGTGCGTGAGCTCCGCGACCAGCTCCTCCATGAACGCCGGGACGGCGACCGACGGCACCCCGGGCGTCTCGGCGAAACGCTGTTTCTCCTGGCGCACGATGTCGATCTCGTGCTCGGTCGTGCGCGGGTAGTGGGTCCGGATCTGCGACCCGAGCCGGTCCTTGAGGGGCGTGATGATCCGGCCGCGGGACGTGTAGTCCTCCGGGTTCGCCGACGCGACGACGAACAGGTCGAGCGGCAGGCGGACGAGGAATCCCCGGATCTGGACGTCGCGCTCCTCGAGGATGTTGAGCAACCCGACCTGGATCCGTTCGGCAAGGTCCGGGAGCTCGTTGAGGGCGAAGATCCCGCGGTTCGCGCGTGGGATGAGGCCGTAGTGGAGGGTGAGCTCGTCGGACAGGTAGCGGCCCTCCGCAACGCGGATCGGATCGACCTCGCCGATGAGGTCCGCGATCGTGATGTCCGGCGTCGCGAGCTTCTCGGCGTAGCGGCGGTCACGGGGCAGCCAGTCGATCGGCGTCCGGTCGCCGTGCTCGGCAACGATCGCTCGGCCGGACGGCGAGACCGGGGAATCCGGGTCGTCGTTGAGCTCACCGCCCGCCACGACCGGCAGCAACGGATCGAGCAGGTCCACGAGCGCCCGAGCCATCCGCGTCTTCGCCTGTCCGCGCTCGCCGAGGAACACGATGTCCTGGCCGGCGAGGATCGCGTTCTCGACCGCGGGGATGACGGAATCGGCGAAGCCGACGATGCCGGGGAGGATGGACTCGCCCGACGCCAGGCGCGCGAGCAGGTTCGCGCGGAGCTCTTCCTTGACCGTCCGGCTCCGCCAGCCGGCCTCGCGCAGCTCGCCGAGCGTCCTGGGACGGTCGGACGGCGGGACGGGATTGGTCATCGCGTGGCTCCGGCTCCAGCGGGCTCGGCGGGCCGCGAGCGTAGCACCGGCCCGTGGGGCGTGGACCGCACCGGACCGCCCGTTCCGGTCAGGAGACGACGTCGCCGCGGACCCCGCGGTAGCCGGCGATCGCAAGGGCCACCGCGGCCGGATCCCGAATGCCCGAGGCGACGAGGCTGGCGAGGTACTCCGCCCGCCGGCGCTGCTCGAGCTCCAGCTCGCCCGACCGGCGGCCGAGGCGGGCGCCCAGCTCCGGCAGCACGCCCCATGCGAAGTGCTCCAGCTCGTCGCGCTGCGGCTCGTACGCTGCCAGCACCGCCGGCGGGAGTCGCTGGACGTGGCCGTGCTCGTCGCGCGCGACAGGCCGGACGTAGTGGGCGGCAACGACGCGCCGCTGCGGCTCCGGCCGGCCGGCCACCTCGACGAGGCGCATCACGAGCACGACCCCGAGCCGGCTGAGCTCGTCATCCGAGAGGTGGACCGGCGCCGCGCGCAACCGCTCGAACACGTCCTCCAGGCGATCTGCGTGGATCGTGGCGGCGAGGCCGTAGCCGAGCGAAAGGGCGCGCACGGCGATCCGGGCGTGCGGACCCCAGGTGTACGTCGGCAGGTGGTCGGACAGCTCGGCGACGAGGAGCACGTCCGAGGCCGGCCTCGCCACGGTCGAGTGGGCCGGGTGCGCTGTCGCGCCCGCGGCCACGGAGCGCCACCCGAGCTCCGGCGCCTCCGGCAACCAGCCGAAGTCCTCGACGGCGCCGGCGAGCGGGATCGCACGCGCCTCGGGCGGCAGGAATTCGAGCAGCGCCGTGAGGAGCGAGGTCTTGCCGACCCGCGGTGCCTCTGCCGCGACCACCAGCGGGACGCGCCCTTCGAGCAGCAGCCACAGGAGCGCGGCCAGCTCCGCGTCGAGCACGCGCTGCTCGATGAGTTCGACGATCGAGCGGACGGGCGTCGGCGGCGGGCTGCCGCCCCACCAGCCGTGCGGCATCGTGCGCGGGGAGCGACGGGCGAGCGACATGACCGCGAGGCTAGCGCACGGTCCGCTCACGCACGGTGCGGGCAATCCGGCATCCGCCGTAGTCGACGCCTGCAGGCGCCGCCCCATACCGTCGCGGCGCGAGGCCGAGGGGTGTGCGACCGTACATCCGTGGGCACCAGGCCTCGCGCCCCTGAGCAAATGACAAGCGAACGTCACCAGCTCTCCCACTTGCGCGCGGATGCGCGATGGTGCGAGTTCCGCGAGGTCGCCACGAACCGCATTCCCGGGTCGCACACGATCCGGGTATACGAATGCGCGTGCGGCATCCCCCTGCGGCTCGTCGAACCCGACCCGCCGGCGCCACCTGAACTCGAAGGAGAAGCCCGACCCCGGGAATCCACCGAGCGTCGCTAGTCCCCGCTGGCCACAACCCTGAAACTCCGGTATTCCTGTGCGCTCCAATTCGTCCTATCGTTCGCGGGCGACAGGACGCTCGCGTGTCGAGCAACTGCGAACCGCCGGGGGCGTATAGGAGGTGCCTCCGATGCCCGTCCAGATCAGGCGTTTCGCGCTCGCGGCCGGGACGGCCGCCGCGATCTCGGTGCTTGCAGCGGCGCCTGCCGCGGCGCACATCCACCCGTTCAACCCCGCCGCCAGCTGCGCCCCCGAGGAGACCGGGGCCGGCAACGAGGCCGAGTCGTTCTTCAACGCGCCCGGCATCGCGGAACACTGGGACATCGTCGACCTGGTGCCGGGGGCCCCGGGCACGCAATTCCTGATCCAGTGGTCCAACCCGGGGAAGGCCCAGGACTCGAAGGGGGCAGTGGGCGGCCTCGGCCTCATCACGGGGAACCCGGGGCTGGACAAGGCGACCGCGAACTGCGCGACGCCGAAGAGCTGAACCACCGCCCGTCACGCCCCTGGGGCTGACGGGCGCGAGGCGGGGAGCGGTAGGGTGTCCGCATGGACATCCGACCGCTCACGCCGGCGACCTGGCCAGCGCTCGCGGCGCTGTTCGAGCAGGGTGGCGACCCGAAGCGCTGCTGGTGCGTGTACTGGCGCGTTCGAGGGAGCGACTGGGCGACGTTCACCACCCCTCGCAACCGCGCGCTCCTGCAGCGGATCGTGGAGCGCGGCGAGCGCTCACCGGGTCTGGTCGCGCTCGACGAGGGCGGGCGCGCGATCGGGTGGGTGAGCGTCGCGCCCCGCCAGGACTACGAGCGTCTCGAGCACTCCCGCGTCCTCGCCCCCGTGGACGACCGGCCGGTATGGTCGGTCGTGTGCTTCGTGGTGGCCCGTGCGATGCGGCGCAAGGGCGTGGCGCGGATGCTGCTCGACGCCGCGGCCGACTACGCGCGGGAACAGGGGGCGACGGTGCTGGAGGCGTATCCGGTGGAGACCGGCGGTGAGCGAGCCCCGGCGGCCTGGCTGTACACCGGCTCGACGCGGATGTTCGAGACGGCCGGCTTCGAGCGCGTCGCCACCCGGCAGGCCCCCGGAGCCCGCCGGCCCCGACATATCTACCGGCGCTCGCTCCGCTGAGCACGCCTGCGGGCACCTGTTTCCCTCGCCCAGTGCTGGTACCGATCCTGCGCGCCCTCGCACCGCGCCGCGCAGCCGCTCCCGCCCGAAGACCGCTCTGGCAGGGCACTGGGAAAGCCGGGACAACACCCCTGCGAGTACGCGGGGACGCCCGGCGATGACCGACGGCGGCAGTCGCATGCACCATCGCCATGAGCGGCATCCGGCGGTTTCCCCGCGACAGGGGCCCCGCCCGATCCGGTCACCCCGCAGGGTCACGCGGCCGACCGGCGTCGGGCTCGTCCTCGTGCTGGCCCTGATCGCGGCATGCGGCGCCGGGCTCCCCGAGCCCATCCGCGAGTGGCCCGTCATCCGCGCGACCGTTGACGGGCGGCCCGTCCGCCTCGTCCTGGCGGTCGACCGGCAGCAGGGCCTCCAGGGCGTGGCCGAGCTCACCGACGCCGACGGAATGCTGTTCGACTTCGGGCGCGAGGTCGAGCCGCGGACCGCCACGTTCTGGATGCGCGACGTTCTCATCCCCCTGGACATGGCCTGGTTCGATGGCGAGGGCCGGCTGGTCGGGACCGCGACGATGGCGACGTGCGAGCAGGACTGCCCGACCTATGCCGCGCCCGCCCCGTTCCGCTGGGCCCTCGAGACGCCGTCGGATTCGCGGACGCTGCGGGCCGGGGCGGTCCTGGAGCTTGGGGAGTGACGGCGTGACGGCTCCCGCCCCCTCCTACGTCGTTTGTCCCGCCCAGTTTTCGTTGACACCGCGGAGACGAGGCGCGTAGACTCCGCGCCGGCCGAGCAAGTCGCTCGCTCATCCCACTGGAGACGAGACTCAGTGAGCTGGATGCACCTCTTCCCGCGCCTCACGGCCGCGCCTGACAGCGCCGCCGACGGCGGGAGATCTGTGCCCATCTCCAGGTAGGGCGAGGACGGCAAGGCCGTCCATCGAGCGACCAGGAGCCGTGGGCACAGGGCCCGCGGCTCTTTCGTTATCGGTGACCTGATCGCCGACGCACGAAGACCGAGCCGCGGACCCCCGGAACCGACACCGGGCCCGCGGCTCGTCCCATTTCCGGGACCTCCCGCGGACCGGCTCCCAGCGCAGAGCCACCACCGCCACACCTCCGAAGGAGGGTCCCGTGACCGCCATCCTGACCCCGCAACCGAAGACACGGACGCCGGACGTCCTGCCGCCCGTGCCCGCGGTCGGGCCGGAGGCCCCGTTCATCCCCGGGCACGCCGGCCCGCCGGCGCTGCTCGCGGAGCGCGTGACCAAGCGGTTTCACGTCCACCGTGGCAAGCCCCCGGTGGTCGCGATCGCCGACGTGAGCCTCCGCCTCGAGCGGGGTGCGATCCACGGCGTCCTGGGCGCGAACGGCTCGGGCAAGTCGACGCTCATCCGCCTCGTCTCCGGGCTCCTCACGCTCGACACCGGTCGGGTCGAGATCTTCGGCCACGACCTCGAGCGCGAGGAGCTCACCGTCAAGCGGTTCATCAACCGGGTGAGCGTGGACGCCGCGTTCTTCAAGAAGCTCAGCCCGCTCGAGAACCTGCTCTTCGCGGCCCGGCTGTACGGGCTCGATGCGGCAACGGCGAAGGCCGAGGCCGTCTCGATCCTCGCCCGGCTCGGGATCGCGGAGAAGCGTCTCGGGCGACCGGTCGAGCAGATGAGCCGGGGCATGCAGCAGAAGGTCGCGATCGCGCGAGCCCTGCTGACGAGCCCCTCGCTCCTCCTCCTCGACGAGCCCACGACCGGCCTGGACCCGCGCAGCAAGCTCGACGTCCAGGCGTTCATCGAAGACGTCAACCGTGAGCACAACGCCACGATCGTCCTCACGACCCACGACCTCGCCGAGGCGGAACGGCTCTGCAGCCGGATCACGATCCTCGACGCCGGGCGCGTGGTCGCGGAGGACACCCCGGACGGCCTGAAGCGCCTCGTCCACGAGCGCTACGGACAGCCCGAGACCCTCGAGGCGGTGTTCATGACCCTCACCGGCCGCTCCCTCGACGACGACGTCGAGGAAGACGGCTCCGACGACTGACCGAAGCACGAAGGGAGGTGACCGCGATGCCGACGCCACTCATGCGACATCCCCTCCACCGCCTGCACCTTCGAAAGGATCGAATCGTGAACGCGCGCATCGACTTCGAGTACCGGATCGCGCGCGAGCGCCAGGAGCGCGAACGCGAGATCCGGGCCTTCCGGGCGCAGCGGTCATCGGACCGCGACGCCTCCATCCGCCGGCGCATCGGCGAGTCGTTCATCCGGCTTGGCGTGCGGCTGGCGAGTCCCGACCCGGCCTGGTCCCGCTGATGCGGGGCCGGCCGGGCCCTCAACCGAAAGGAACCCTCCGGTGACGCTGCTCACCCAGGAGCTTCGAGCCTCCTACGCCTTCGTCGAGCGCAACTTCTTCCTGACCCGGCGCTACTGGGGCTGGGAGGTCGCGTTCCTCGTCTACTCGGTCGCCGGCGCCCTGTCGATCTCGCTGATCGGCGCGGACGTCGGCGACGACCGGCTGCTGCTGTCGCTCATCGTCGGCGCGGTCTTCTGGAACTACCTCTCGGTCGTGTTCAGCTGGATCGCCGAGACGATCGCGGTCGAGCGCTGGGAGGGCACGCTCGAGTACACCTTCATGGCCCCGATCCGGCGCTGGACCCAACTGCTCGGCTCGTGCCTGTACGCGATGGTCTACGGCCTCGTCCACACGGCCGTGATCCTCGTCGTGCTCGTGCTGTTCTTCCCGCAACTCGATGCGGGCGGGATGAACCTGCTGACCGCGGGCGCGTTCATGCTCCTCGGGTCGTTCAGCTTCGTGGGCATCGGGATGATGGCCGCCATCCTCCCGCTGCTGTACGTGGAGCGGGGCGCGCAGATGACGTTCGTCATCCAGTCCTGCCTGCTGCTCGTGTCCGGCGTGTACTACTCGGTGGACGTCCTGCCCGAGTGGATGCAGGTCCTATCGGCGCTCTCGCCGGCGACGTACGTCCTCGACGGCGTGCGGCACGCGCTGCTCGAAGGTGCCGCGATCACGCAGCTCTGGGGCGACGTCGTCCCCCTCCTGATCTCCGGTGCGATCCTCATTCCGGTCGGGCTGTGGGCGTTCGGCCGCGCGGAGCGCTACGCGAAGCGCACCGGCAAGCTGAAGCGGGTGGGCTGACGTGGCGATCCAGCGGCCCTCCGACCTCGTGGCGCTCGGCTGGGATCCCGGCTGGGCGTCCGCATTCCACCCGCACGAGTCCGCCGGCCACGAGCCGGCACGCGTCGCCGCGGCACACCGGGGCGCGTGGGTCGTCTCGCTCGGACCATCCGAACGTGACGCGGTCATCGCCGGGCGCCTTCGCTTCGAGGCGGCCGGCCCCGGCGACCTGCCCGCGGTCGGCGACTGGGTCGCGATCGATCCGGCGGATGCCAGCGGCCCGGCAGTGATCACGGCCGTCCTGCCGCGCCGGAGCGCGTTCCGCCGCTCCAACGGCGACGGCCGCGCCGGCGGCGGGCGTCTGGCGGCGGAGCAGGTCCTCGCCGCGAACGTCGATGTCGCGCTGCTCGTCACCGGGCTGGACGGCGACTTCAATCTCCGCCGGCTCGAGCGCTACCTCACGGTCGCCTACGCCGGGGGCACGAGGCCGGTGGTGGTGCTCAACAAGGTCGACCTCGACGACGACGTCGAGGGCCACCGCGTGGCCGCCGAAGCCGTGGCACCCGGCGTGCCGGTCCACGCCGTCTCGGCGCTCACCGGCCACGGCCTGGATCGCCTGGCGAGCGCCCACCTGCGGCCGGGCGTGACGGCGGTCGTCCTCGGATCGTCGGGGGTCGGCAAGTCCACGCTCGTGAACGCGCTGCTCGGACTCGAGCGGCAGCGCACGAACGACGTGCGGGCGGACGATTCGAAGGGTCGCCACACGACGACCGCGCGCGAGCTCATCCCGATCGGGGGCGGGGCGCTGATCGTGGACTCTCCCGGCATCCGGTCGCTCGAGGTCGCGGGTGCCGAGGCCGGGATCGATGGCGCGTTCGTCGACATCGCCGAGCTCGCGACCGGCTGCCGGTTCCGGGACTGCGCCCACGATGGCGAGCCCGGCTGCGCGGTGCACTCGGCGCTCCTCGACGGCCGCCTCGATCACACCCGGTTCGATAGCTGGCGCAAGCTCGAGCGCGAGGCCGCGCATGCCGTCCGGCGAGTCGATCCCTTCGCGCGGGCGGAGGAGCGCCGCCGCTGGAAGGCGATCCACAGGTCGGTCGGCATCCACATGAAGCACAAGTACGGGGAGGGCTGACGCGATGACGACGGTGACGACGCCGGCCGGTCCGGCGCTGCCCGAGCTGGACGGCGTCACGTTCCGGCTCTTCCGATCGCTTGACGACATTCCAGGCATGGCCGCAGCCAACGGACGGCAACGAGCCCGGTTGGGCGTGCTCGAACCGATCGACGTCGAACGGATGCGGAACCACTACCAGCATCTCGAGGGCAGCGAGGCGACGACCGACTGCCTGCTCGCACAGGTCGACGGCGAGACGATCGGCTACGTCCGCTGCGAGTGGCACGACCTCCACGGTGGGGAGCGCAGCCTCCACTCGACGGTGGCGGTCGACCCGGCGCACTGGGGACGCGGCGTGACCCGCGCGCTCCTCGCCTGGTCGGAGCGGCGCCTCCGCGAGATCGAGCGAACCCTGCCAGCGGGACCACAGTCGTGGCTCTCGACCGAGGTGTCCGGCAGCGACGGCGAGCCGATGGCGGCCGCTCGGGACCTCGGCTACGAGGTTGCTCGCCCGTGGGCGGAGATGCTTCGCCCGGCCCTGGACGATCCCCTCCCCGACGACGCGCTGCCGGCGGGGTACGACTGGCTGCCGCTTGGACGCGCGGACAGCCGTGCCGTGTGGGAGATGCTGGACGTGACGTTCGCACGGCACTGGGGTGAGTGGTCGGCGGGCGAGGATGCGTACCTGGAGTGGGTGAACGATCCGGGGCAGGACCCGACCCTGTGGGTCGCCGCGACCGACGGGACCGGCATCGCCTCGATCGTGCTCAACGTCCTGAACCGGCAACCGGATGGGTCGGTGCGCGGCGAGCTGGCCAGCGTGGGGACGCATCCCGACCACCGCCGCCGGGGCCTGGCCCGGGTGTGCATCGGGCGTAGCCTTCGGGTGCTGCGCGGGCGCGGCGCGACGAGCGCCTGGCTCGGCGTGGACATGCTCAACGAGGATCAGGCCCTGACGCTCTACGAGTCGTGCGGCTTCGATGTCGTGACGCGCGGGTTTTCGCTCCGCAAGCCGTTCGACCGGGAGGCAGCGTGATGACCACTGAGGCGTCGGCGCCGCTGCCGGACGTGCCCGACGTGGCGCACGTGCCGGATGCTCCCCGGATCGCTGGCCTCCGCTTCCGGCATCCGCGCCTGCCCGAGGACTGGGCGACGATCGCGGCGCTGCGGACCGCGGCGTTTGCCGCCGACGGCATCGAGGAGGTGTCCACGCCGGAGGACCTGGCGGCAGACTGGGGCCATCTCGACGACGTGGATCTCGACCGGGATCTCCTGCTCGCCGAGCTCGACGGCCGCGTCGTCGGGTTCGCCCTGGGGCGGGTGATGCCTCGCGACGACCAGCTCGCGCTGGAGACCTGGGGCAACGTCCACCCGGACGCTCGGCGGCGCGGGATCGGCACCGCGCTCCATCGCTGGGCCCGGGCGCGCGCGGCGGAGCTCGCCGCCGCCGATCCCCGGCCGGAACCGCGCGAGTACCGCTCGTGGGGCATGGAGGCCGAGGTCGGCAACACCGCCCTGCTCGAGGCCGAGGGATTCCGCCGGATCCGCTACGGCTTCGAGATGCGCCGGCCGCTCACCGGCGCGCTGCCCACACATCCGCTGCCGGACGGGCTCGAGCTCCGACCGCTGCTGCCGGAGCACTACCGCACGGTGTTCGCGGCGGAGGACGAGGCGTTCCGCGACCACTGGGGCCATCACCCGTTCACCGAGGGCGACTTCAAGGCGACGTTCGACCATCCGGACTTCGATCCGACGCTGTGGCAGGTGGCCTGGGACGGCGACGAGGTCGCCGGGGTCGTGTTCGTCAGCGTCTTTCGAGCGGAGAACGAGCAGCTGGGGCTCGCGCGGGGCTGGCTCAACCGCGTCTCGGTTCGCCGACCGTGGCGCGGTCGCGGGCTCGCGAAGGCGCTGTGTGCCTCGGCGTGCGCTGCGCTGCGCGCACGGGGGCTCGACGAGGCCTGGCTGGGCGTCGACGCGGCCAACCCGACCGGTGCGCTTCGGCTGTACGAGGAGCTGGGGTTCACGGTCGCGCATCGCTGGTTCGCGTTCGGGCGTCCACTGGACGACGCCGGCTGAGGCCGCGCGCGCCGCCCCGCCGCGGCTTGCGCGCAGCCGACACCTCATCGCCCGGACGTGGGCTGACGCTGTGAGCCGGGTGGGGCATCCTTGGTTGCCATGCGACTGACGACGACCGCATTCGAGCCCGGAGGCGCGATCCCCGCGCGCTTCACCTGTGACGGCGACGATGTCTCGCCGGACCTCGCCTGGGAGGACGTCCCCGCGGAGGCCGCCGCGCTCGTCCTCGTCGTCGACGATCCGGACGCTCGCGACTTCGTGCACTGGACGGTCCTCGACATGACGAGCTCCGAGACCGGCGGGCTGCCCGCGGGAATGTCCGCGTCGCCCGACGGCCCCCGCCAGGGGACGAACGGCTTCGGTCGATCCGGCTGGGGCGGCCCGTGCCCGCCGTCGGGACGGCACCGCTACCGGTTCACGCTCTACGCGCTCACCCAGCCGTTGAACCTGCCCGGCGAGCCCCGTGGGGACGAAGTCAGGCACGCGCTCGCGCTGGCAGCGTCCCAGGTGCTTGCGCAGGCGACGCTCGAGGGCACGTACCAGCGACGCTGAGCGCGACCGGGCCGCGCCGTCGGCTGTCAGCCCGGGAGCCGTCCGGCCTGGACCACCATGTCGAGCCACGGCCGCTCGCGTCCCACGGTGGTGTCGGCGCCGTGGCCCGGCAGGACGCGAACGCGATCGTCGAGCGCCCGCAGCCGATCGAGCGAGGCGACCATCGCCTGCGGATCGCCGCCCGGCAGGTCGACGCGCCCCCAGCCGCCGGCGAACAGCGTGTCCCCCGACAGCAGCACGCCGGCGTCCGCGGCGAACAGGCACACGGAGCCCTCCGTGTGACCCGGGGTGTGGAGCACGTCCAGGCGCAGGTCCCCGAACCGGACCTGCCCGCCCTCCGCCAGCTCCACGGCCGGCACGGAGGGCACGATCTCGAACGGCGCCCACAGCGGCTGCGGGTGCTCGAGGCGGTGCCGGTCGGCGGGGTGGACGGCGATCGAGGCGCCGGTGTGCCCGGCCACGGCGGTGTTGTCGCCGATGTGGTCCCAGTGGCCGTGCGTGCTGACGATGAGACGGAGCGTCAGGGCCCGCTCCTCGAGTTGCGCGGCGATCCACCCCAGCGACGGAGTGGCGGTGTCGATCGCGATCGCCTCGCGTGAGCCCTCGGCCCAGAGGACGTAGACGTTCGTCGCCACGGGGCCGACCGTC
>DASSPX010000176.1:0-13385 GCA_035699445.1 Candidatus Limnocylindrales bacterium
ATTCACCGACGAGCGCCTGGCTGCGGAGCGGGCGCGGCTGCTGCGTCGCCTCGGGCGCCACGCGGAGGCCGCGGAGGCGTGGCGGGTGGCCGCTGCGGCCGGGGGCGCGCTCGGCGTGATCGCATGGATCGAGATCGCGAAGCTCCGTGAGCACCGGCTCGGCGATCCACCCGGGGCGATGGATGCGACGCGCGCCGGGTGGCAGGCCGCCGAACGCTCCCGGGTGCTCGGGCGTCCCCTCCCTCGCCTCGAGCAGGACCTCCTCCGGCGCGGGACGCGGCTCCGGGCGCGGCTCGACCGCGGGTAGCGTCGGTCGGAACGCGTGGATGCGCGGCGGTCAGCCGCTCGACTGCGCGGCGGTCAGCCGCTCGACTGCGCGGCGGTCAGCCGCTCGACTGCGCGGCGGTCAGCCGCTCGACTGCGCGGCGCGTGCCCGCGCGACCATCGCCTCCTGCATCCGCGCCCGGACGGCCGCACGATCCGGGACGCCGAGCAGGCCCGGACCTTCGAGCACCAGCGACGCGGCGGCCGCGGCGAGCAGCAGGTCATACCCGGTGGCGATCCGCCCGCCAACCAGCCTGGGCTCGATCCGCGCCGCGGCCAGGGCCGCAAGGAAGACGTCGCCGGCGCCGGTGGGATCGACGATCCGATGGCTGTGGACCGCCGGGTAGTGGCGGAGGTGGTGAACGCCGTCCTGCCCCGCTTCCATGACCAGCCCGCCACGGTCACCCTGGGTGACCGCGAGCGTCGCTCCGGGACGGAGGTGGCGGCACAGCTCGGCAAGCTCGATCGAGTGATCGACGTCATCGCGGCTCACCCCGACGAGGTCGGCGCGGTCGAGGATGGGCAGGCGCGACGGCGGCAGGTGCTCGACGGCCTCGCCGCGCCGGAGCACGCGGAGCAGGCCCTGCCAGCCAACCGCAACCGTCGCCGCGGGGCTCGGGACCGTCGCCCAGGCGTCCGGGAGCTCGGCGGCCACCGGGGCAAGGATCCACCCGGGGGCATCCGCCCAGCCTGGCGGGACGGCATCGATCGGCACGGGATCCGATGGACCCTCCGAGTGCTGAAGACGGCCCTCGGGTCGCTCGATGTTCTCGAACACCGGCCCGTGGCCGAGGCGAACGACGCGGACGTCGACACCCGCGGCACGGAGGAGGTCGAGCTCGTGCGCGGTCTCCGTGACGGCGTCCACGCCGACGATCGCACCGGTCGGCACACCGAGCAGCGCGGTCGTGAGCGCCGAGTACGACACCCCTCCGCCCAGCCGCCAGCCGCGCGGATCGTCGGGGGCGATGTCCTTCGCCGCCGCGGCGACGACGACGATCGTCGGAACGGGGTTCATGAACGCGAAGGCCCGACAGGCGCCGGGGACGCCGGACTGCCCTGCCTATACTCGCAGCCCGGCCCTGCGGAACCTCGGGCGTCCGGGCGGGTCGGCAGCGGGAGGACGCGATCGTGCACTTCTACGAGCTCCACGAAGGCGACGACGACATCTTTGCGGACATCCTCCTGGCCCGGGACGACGAGATGGATCCGGAGGAGTTCTTCGAGATCGTGCAGGGGATCCGGCGCCGGGTCCAGGACTCGTTCGAGCACGATACGTTGATCGAGGCGATCGCGGAGGAGCTCGAGCGCGACCACGGGTTCATCGCGATCAGCGACGATCGCCTGACCGCCGCCGTCAACGTGAGCAAGGAGGACGAGGACAACTTCCTCGCCGAGCTTGACGATCTGCCGGAGGAGTCGGTCGACTACCGCGCGATCCTCGCGGACTTCGACCCGTCCGGGGGCGGCCGCCAGAACTGACGGGCTCGCGCTGCGGCGCGGGTCGGGAGGGTGCCGGTCGCGGCGGGTCCGGCGGTTCCGGCGGACTGCGCCCATCCTCCGGTGGCATACCTCTCAGGCATCCGGGCGCTGGGAACGGGGGCCGGAGCCCCTGCTCCGCTGTCCTGCCGCCCCGGGGCATACCTCTCAGGCATCCACGGGCGAGAACTCAGCGAGCACCGCGCGATCCCCGGCCCCGGGCCGGCATTCCGCCCCGCGGCATACCTCTCAGGCATGCGTCAGTCGGTAAAGGGCGCTGGAACAGCCGCCCCGCGCACTTCCGTCGCGCGGCATGCCTCTCACGCATGCGGCGGCGTGAATGGAGCCGCGCGACGAACCTACCGGCTGAACAGCACCTCGATCACGTCGCCGTCGCGGACCTGGTAGGTCCTGCCCTCGGAGCGCACCTTGCCATGCTTCTTCGCCTCGGCCATCGAGCCCAGGGCGACGAGGTCCTCGAACGCCACGGTCTCCGCGCGGATGAACCCCCGCGCGAGGTCCGTGTGGATCGCGGCCGCGGCATCGACCGCGCTCGAGCCCGCCGGGATCGGCCACGCGCGGACCTCGTCGGGGCCCGCGGTCAGGAAGCTGATCAGGCCCACGAGGCGGTAGCTGAGCGCGATCACCCGGTCGAGGCTCGACTCCGACAGACCGAGCTCCGCCATGAACACGGCGGCCTCGTCGGGATCCAGCTCGCCCAGCTCCATCTCGATCTTCGCGGACAGCGCGTCGACCATCGTCCGCTCGTGCCGGTAGCCGGCGGCGATCTCGTCGACCAGGGCCCGCTCGCGCGGAATGTCCGCCTCGCCCACGTTGAGCAGCACGAGCACGGGCTTCTGCGTCAGGAACCGGAAGCCGCGGATCGCCCGCTCCTCGTCGGGATCAAGCGGCTCGTCGCGGATCGGCCGACCCGCCTCCAGGGCCGCCTTCAGGCGGACCAGGATCGCCTCCTCCCGCTCGTTCGCCTCCCGCTCCGCCGGGGTGCCGTGGCGACCGCCGCCCGCCTGCAGGCGCTCCAGCCGGCGATCGACGAGCGCGAGATCCGCGAGGGCGAACTCGAGGTCGAGCTGGTCGATGTCCCGCCGCGGGTCCACGGACCCGGCCGGGTGGGGATGATGCGGGTCGTCCCATGCCCGCACGACGTGGATGAGCGCGTCGGCCTCGCGCAGCCGCGCGAGGTGCTCCGCGGGCAGCTCCTCGGTCCCCACCCGTCCCTCGGACGACGCGGGCGGTGCGGGCAGGTCCAGGTAGGTCACGTCGGCGTGGACGACCTTCTTCGGCTTGAACACGTCGGCCAGCCGGTCGAGCCGCTCGTCGGGCACCTTCACGACGCCGACGTTGAGGGTCAGCGCGCCGTAGCCACCCGTCTCGGCGTGGCCGCGCGTGAGCGTGTTGAACACGGTGGTCTTGCCGGCCCCCGCCAGGCCGACGATCGCGATCTGCATGGGCGGAAAGGGTATCGCCGGGGCGGTCAGTACCCGGCGTCGGGGTCGACGACGTTCATCAGCGGCTCCCCCGCCGCGTAGCGGCGCAGGTTGTCGCAGAACAGCTCGACCGATCGATCGAGCACGCGCGTGCTCGACCACGAGGTGTGGGGCGTGACGATGACGTTCGGCAGGTCGTAGAAGGGCGACGACGCGGGCAGCGGCTCGTCACGGAACGTGTCCAGGACGGCGCCGCCGATCCGCCCCTCGCGCAGCGCGCGCAGGAGCGCCCGCTCGTCGATCAGCTCCCCGCGCGCGATGTTGATCACCCACGCCCCGGGCTTCATCGCCGCGATGGCCGCCTCGCCGATCATCCCGTGGGTGTCCGGCGTGAGCGGCGCTGCGAGCACGACGAAGTCCGACTCCGCGAGCAGCTCCGGGAGCCGCTCGGGCGGCAGGACACGGTCGAGCATGAGCGACCCGGTCGGGAGCTCGTCCTCGCGCGCGGCGGCAACACCGTCCGCGGCCCGCCGGCGGGTCGCGACCACGCGGCACCCGAACGCCGTGGCGAGCGCGCCGACCGCCCGCCCGATCGAGCCCAGCCCGACGATCCCCACGGAGACGTCACGCAGCTCGCGGGCCTCGAGCGGCTGCCACGTCCGCTCGTGCTGGAGCTCGAGCAGCAACGGCAGCCGGCGCGAGATCGCGAGGATCATCATCAGCACGTACTCGGCGATCGGGCGGCTGAACACGCCGCGGGCATTCGTGATCACGAGGTTCCGGTCGCGGCTCGCACGCGTGAGAACGCGCTCGACGCCGGCCGTCGCCGAGTGGACCCAGCGCAGCCGTGGCGCGCGGGCGAGCAGGCGGTCGAACGTCTCGGCCGGCAGGCGCCCCCGCAGCAGGACCTCGACGTCGTCGAGCGGCCCGTCGGCGAGCCCCTCGTAGGACACCGTGACGAGGCGTGCCTGGGGCGCCGCGGCCCGGATCGCCTCGAGATCGCGGGCGCGATACCGCGCGGACAGGATGGGCGTGAGGGCGATCGCCACCGGGGCGCCGTCCGGCCCGTCGCCCGGACCCGGGCTCGTGCGGAGCGGCAGGCTCGGGCTCACGCGCGGACCCCCATCCGATCCAACCAGCGCTGCGGGCTCGCGATCTCGTCGCTCGAGGGCAGCGTCTCGGGTCCCGACCACAGCCGCCGCAGGGCCTCTGCGCCTCCGGCGCGGTGGATCGCGTCCACGAACTGCTCACCCTTCTGGTACTGCTCGAGCTTGAGATCCATGCCCGTGATCAGGAGCATCGCCCGCTCGAACGGCGTCCGCCGCGCGCGCCGCTCGTGGAAGCGCTGCGAGATCCGCGCCACGCCCGGGACGAGCCCGCGTCCCACCTCGTCCATGACGTGGTCGCCGAACCCCTCGAGGAGCGCCATCACCGCCTGCGTCTCCCGGAACAGCCGCCGCTGCTCGTCGCCCATCAGCCGCTCGAGCCAGTGGAGGTCGTCGCCGCGACCCTCGCCCCGCAGCGCCTGGCCCAGCCCGCGCAGCGCCTCCCGCCCCATGCCGCGCGCGTCCCGCGACAGGAGCGTCAGCTGCCGCTCCAGGCGTTCCGCGAGGTACGGCCGGAGCCACGGGTGCGCCTCGAACTCGAACGCGTGGGTCGTCTCGTGGAGCGCGATCCAGGTCCGGAACGGGTCGAGCGGCACGTCGAGCGCGCGCGCCGTCTGACGGATGTTCTCCTCGACGAACAGGAGGCGACCGGGCGTGGCCTCCGCCGACAGCAGGGCGACGTCGTACTGGCCGAGGACCTTCTGACCCATGAACCCGAGGAGCAGGCCCAGCTGGCGAGTCGTGACCCAGCGGTTTGCGAGCGCCATCGCCGCGGCGCCGAACCCGCCTCCCGGCGGCAGGAGCTGGTCGAGCAGCTCGCCCTCGAGCTTGCCGATCAGGCCGGCGAACGTCGCGACGTTCGCCTCGACCCACGCCGCGCGATCGACGACCGCGACACGTTCCACGACACCGGGCAGCGGCGCGCCGAGATGCGCCGACAGGGCCGGCACGACCCGCGCCATCGCCGCCGCGTACGCCGGCTCCGTCGCCCGGAGCTCATCCGCGGTCAGCGCTCCCGGCGCCTGGCGGAGGCGGGCCTCGGCGATCGATGCCACCTTCGGCCAGTCGACGAGCCCCGACCGCGCCGCCCGCTCCGCGCGCCGCCCGGCGACGGTGATCGCCGCGCCGAGCGCCGAGCCCAGGAGGAATCCCGCCTGCCACAGGCGGTCGTCCCGGCGGCGCGGCCCGCGCCCGCTCATCGCGCCACCGCCCCGAGCTCGACCGGCTGCACGTCCGGAAACGCCTCACCGAACATCCGCTCGGCGATCGACCGGAAGCGATCCACGTCGCCCGTGGTCAGCTGCTGGTGGGCCGCGGCCGATGCGATCTCCCCGGGCCGCTCGTGCCCGTCGCGGCCCGGATCGGCGGCCGTGCCCCGCGTCGTCCCCGGCGCCTCGAGCGCATTGACGCCGAGCAGCTCCGCGAGCGCCGATGCGGTGGCCGTCGCGCTGTCGACGATCGCGACCCGATCGCCCACGGCGCGCGCGATGACCGGCCGCAGGAGCGGGTAGTGCGTGCAGCCCAGGAGGAGCGTGTCGATCCGCGCCGACGGCGGCAGCGGGAACACGAACTCACCCGACGCATCGCGCTCGCCCAGGAGCGGCGCGAGCTCGTCCGCAACGGCCGCCTCCACCTCCTCGCCCGTGAGCAACCCGGCCTCGACCATGGGCACCAGGCGCGGCGTCGCGTGCTCGTACACCTCGACCGCGGGGTTCTCGTCCTTGATCGCATTGAAGTAGGCGTGCGAGCGGACGGTCGCGGGCGTCGCGATCACGCCCACGCGGCGGTTGCGGGTCGAGAGGGCGGCGGCCGAGGCCCCCGGCCGCACGACGCCCAGGATCGGCAGGTCGTACCGGGCACGCAGATCGCGCAGCGCGACCGCCGTGGACGTGTTGCAGGCGACGACGATCGCCTTCACGTCGCGCGAGGCGAGCTCGTCGAGTGCCTCGATGCTGAACGCCCGGACCTCGTCGTCGGTGCGCGTGCCGTATGGTGCGCGGGCGTTGTCGCCCAGGTAGACCGTCGATTCGTGTGGCAGCCGGCGCACGATCTCGCGGAGGACGGTCAGGCCGCCGACGCCCGAGTCGAAGACGCCGATCGGCCGCGGATCCGACACCGTCCGCGTGCGACGCCTAGCGGCGGGCCGCGGCGAGCGGACGGCCCGTGCCGGCCAGCTCCTCGGCGATCCGCATCACGTCCTGGCTGATCGGCGCGGACGGGTTCGCGAGCACGAACGGCACGCCCTCGTTGTTCGACTGGACGACGAGCAGGCCGTCCGACACCACGCGGTGCTCCGGCACCCGCCCCAGCGCGCGGCTGAGCTGCTCGGAATCGATCCCGCCGGCCGAATCGGCGCGGTTGACGAGGTAGCGGACCTTGCTCGCGGGGTAGCCGATCATCCGGAACGCGTCGGCCATCGCGATCGTGTTGTGGATCGTCGTCGAGTCGTAGGTCACGATCTCGACGATCGTGTCCGCGGCGTCGAGCATCGACAGCGTGAGGTCGTTGATCGCGGGCGGCGTGTCGATGACCACCACCTGGTACACGCGCCGCAGCAGCGACAGCACCTTGTCGAGGTCCCGGGTCGTGACCATCTCGGCCATCTCGACGCGCGGCGGTGCGAGGAGGATGTCGATCCCTGACGGATCGCGCCAGAGCACGTCCTGGAGATCGGATTCCGCGATCCGGTCGGTCGGCAGGTCGAGGATCGACGGCGCGTCCGTCGGTACCTTCAACAGCGCACGCAGGTCGCCGAACTGAAGGCTGCCGTCGATGAGGACCGTCCGCTGGCCGATCTGGCCGAGCGCGACCGCGAGGTTGAACGCGATCGTCGTCTTCCCCACCCCGCCCTTGGGGGCGAAGATCGCGAGCACGCGCGCGTTGCCGCTCGCCTCGCTCGCGCGCTGGGCCTGGTGGACCTGGGTCAGCTTCGTCACGAGGTCGAAGCCGGCAAACGGCATCGTCAGGACGCCGTGCACCCCGCGCTCCGGCTCCACCTTCACCGGCTGCTGGGGGACCGTGACGACGATGACCGGGATCCCGAGGTTCGATTCCTGGAGCCGCTCGACGAGCTGCATCCCCTTCACGCGCCCCTGGAGGAGCGCGTCGACGAGGATGACATCCGGGCGGAGCTCCTGGGCGACGGGCAGCACCTTGGCGCCGTCGGACAGGACGTCCAGCAGCTTGATCGACTGCTGGGCGTTCAGGAGGCCCCGGATGTACTGCGCAACCTGGGGCACGTCCTCGACGACGAGGAGACGAATCTGGTCCGTGGCCATCGGCGGGGATGGTACCAGCGGGTCCGGACGCACCACCCCTGTCGAAGGTCCCGCTCGCGAGGCGACCGGGAGGACCGAACGGTTACGGCTTTCGAGCCACGACCACCGCGCGCTCGCTGCCGCCCTGGAGCGGCTCCAGGTCGTAGCCGCCCGCGAGCGTCTCCACCTCCAGGCCGGCGATCTCCAGGAAGCCGGCGAGCGCGTCGGCAGTGACGAGCTGGAGGCGATCCTCGCGCACCCAGCGCACCGCGGGCTCGCCCTGGTGCCCCTCCTCGTACACCGTCGTCAGGCGGACCACGCCCGTCGCCGCGTCGTGGAGCGCCGAGCCGGTCTTCGTCACGACGCGATCCGTGGCAGGGTCCCGGCGCACCCACTCCCGGATCAGCCGGCCGTCGAAGCGGGCGAGGTCCTCGGCGTCCGGGAGCCAGACGTCGATCGCGGCAAGGCCCCCCGGCCGGAGGTGCGCGGCGAGCGTGTGGACCGCCGCCGCCTGCTCGTGGCGGTCGCCGAGCAGGAAGAGCGAGCTCAGCGCGAGGATCGCGAGGCCGAACTCGCCCGCGCGCGGATGGCGCACCGTTCGGACGTCGCCCGCGAGGACCTCCAGCCGCGCGTCCGCCCCGGCCGCGACCGCGCGCGCCGTGGCGCGCGCAAGCATCGCCTCGTCGATGTCGATCCCCACGACCCGGTGCCCGGCGGCCGCGAGCGGGACGGCAATCCGGCCGGTGCCCACGGCGAGCTCGAGCACGGGGTCGCCCGTGCGCGCGGCGAGGGCGAGGTAGAGGTCGAGGTCGCCGGGATCCGCCTCGAGGTCGAGGTCGTACAGCCGCGCGAGCGCGGCCGCGGACGCCTCGGTCACCCGAACCGCACCGTGCCGCCGTCGAGCTTCTTGCGCGCCAGCGCGCTGATCGCCTCGAGCGCGGCGCGGTTCGCGGCCATCGCGGTCACCTCCGCGTGGTCGTACGGCGGCGCGACCTCGACGACGTCCATGCCCGCGAGCTCCACCCGGCCCACGATCCGCCGCACCGCCCGCAGGACCTCCCGCGTGAGCATGCCGCCGGGCTCGGGCGTGCCGGTCCCGGGCGCCATGCCCGGGTCGATGACGTCGATGTCGAGCGACAGGTAGACCGCGTCGGGACCGTCGAGGGCCTCGTCGATCGCCTGGTCGATCACGGCCTCGGCGCCGCGCTCCTCGATCTCGCGCATGAAGTGCCAGCGCATGCCCTGGTCCTGCATCCAGCGGAACGTCTCGACGCCCGGCCAGTAGCCGCGCAGCCCGATCTGCACGAAGTTGCGGCCCTTGACGGCGCCGGACTCGATCAGGCGGCGCATCGGCGTCCCGTGCCCGGCGAGCACGCCCCAGTCGTCGTTGGCGGTGTCGGCATGGGCGTCGAAATGGACGATGCCGATCGAGCGCGGCGCCCGGACCTCGGCGACGGCGGTCGCCGACGGCCACGTGATCGAGTGGTCGCCGCCGAGCACGATCGGGATCGCGCCCGTGGCGGCGACCTCGTGGACCTTCCGGAAGATGAACGCGTGGGCGCGGTCGATCCACGCCGGGACGATGTTCGCGTCGCCGGCGTCGACGACGGCGAGGACGTCGAGCGGCTCGACGCCGCCCGGCAGCTGGAGCGAGTGGAGCGAGCCGGTCGCGTAGTTCGCCTCACGGATCGCCCGCGGGCCAAAGCGGGCACCCGGGCGATGCGAGACGGCGTCGTCGAACGGAGCGCCGATGATCGCGACGTCCGCCTCGCGGCGGGCGATCTCGACGGGGTCCGTGACCCAAGGGAGCTTCTGGAACGAGACCGGTCCGGCGTAGGACGGCAGGTCGAACTCGTCGTACGCCTCGAACGGACGGTCCCAGCCGTTGGCGGCCGCGAAGCCGCGGGCAGGGTCGGGCTGTGCCACGGTGTGCCGAACCTCCGGGACGGACCGCCGCCGGGTGGGCGGGTTGCGCGACCGTCCCTGCGGGGCGCCGCCGGTTCGCCCGAACGTCCAGCGGGGCGCGCCGCCCGCGATGCTAGCAAAGGGCGGGCGCCGCCCGGCGCGTTCGGCCGTCGCTACGACGCCCGGCGGAAGTCCTCCCACGCGGCCGCGACGAGGTCCCGGTCGAGCAGCAGGTCGAGCGCCGTCTGGGCGACGAGCGTCGCCGCGAGGAGCGTCGTCTCGTCCGCGCGCGGCATCGCAGCCGCATCCCGGAACGCGATCGAGTGCCCGGGGGTCGTCTGATCGACGATCGCGAGGTCCGGGTGGATCGAGGGCACGGTCCACGAGACGTTGCCCATGTCCGTCGATCCCGATCCGGGGTCGGGCCCCTCGTCGGGCACCCCGGCGGCCTCCGCGTTCGCGCGCCACAGCCGCTCGAGGGTCGGGTTCGGCTTCATCGTCATCGCGCCGCCCGAGAACGTGATCTCGACCTCGCAGTCGGCCGCGAGAGCGGCCGCCTCGGCGAGCTGCCGGAACCGGCGCTTCATCCCCTCGTAGCTCGCCTGGTCGGCGGACCGGATCATGAACCAGCAGCGCGTGCGGTCCGGGATGATGTTCGCGGCGGTGCCGCCCTCCTGGATGATCCCGTGGACGCGCATGTGCGGTTCGAGCTGCTGCCGCCACAGCCCGACCGACACGAACAGGGCGATCATCGCGTCGAGGGCGTTCCGGCCCTTCCAGGGGTCCGACGCGGCGTGGGACTGGAGCCCGCGAAACACGACCTCGACGTCCTCGGACGCGAGCGGGTGGCTCTCGACGTGGTTCCGGTCGCAGGGGTGGTAGAGGAGCGCCGCGTCGAGCCCCTCGAACAGCCCGTCGGCGATCATGATCGCCTTGCCGCTCCCGCGCTCCTCTGCCGGGGTTCCGAGAAACACGACCTCGCCCGCCCACGCGTCGCGCACGTCCGCGAGCGCGAGCGCCGACCCGACCCCCTGCGCAGCCATCGTGTTGTGGCCGCAGCCGTGTCCGAGCCCGGGCAGCGCGTCGTACTCCGCAAGGATCCCGATCCGGGGCCCGTCCGGGCCGCGGCCGCCCACGAGCCGGCCGCGCACGGCCGTGGCCAGCGAGCCGGCCGGATGCTCGACGGTGAACCCCGCGCCCCGGATCGCGGCCGCCACCCGCTCCGCGGCGCGATGCTCCTCGAACGCGGGCTCCGGGTCCGCGTGGATCGCGTGGCTCAGCGTGATGATTTCGTCGCGGCGAGCCCGGACGGCGTCGGCGACGCGTGCCTTCGCGGCGGCGATCTCCGGCTGGACGGGGCGGGCGACGGGAGGAGCGGCTGCGTCGGTCACGGGGCCTCCGGGTGCGTGGCGTGGACAGGGCGGCGCGGGCTCAGCGTTCCACGGACAGGGTCGTCTCGGCAACGAACACGAGCGCCACGAGGAACAGCGCGATCGGCCACTCGAGCACCCGCTCCACGCGCAGCAGCACGAGCACGCCGGCGAGCATGCCCACCCACGCGCCGCGCCGGGCCGCCCGCGTCCAGTCGCCCTGGTACGCGATCCGGCGATGACGGCCGAACACGACGAGCCAGAACAGCGGCACGGTGCTCAGCCCGAACGCGAGCCCGATGAGCAGCGAGCCGACGTATCGGGCCATCGGGTCCGCGGTCGGGTCGCGGGTCGTGACGACGAGGCCGACGAGGACCCACACGATCCCCGCCGCCCCGAGCAGCCCGAGGTTCGCCAGCCGATCGCGAGCCTCCATCCGGGCCGAGTCTACGAGACGGGGCGGCCGCCGCCCGGCCGCGAGCCGCGCGGCCCGCCGGGCAGGAGGCGGACGAGATCCGTGACGTCGTCGAGCTCGAGGTCCGCGACGACCCCTGCGCCGCGCTCGCTCGAGGGCAGCGGCGAGTCTTCGGGGCGGGCGCGAACGTGCGCCGCCCGCCAGCCCACCGCCTTCGGGCCCGCGACGTCGGCATTCCAGTCGTCGCCCACGTGGAGGATCGCCGACGGCTCCGGGTCCTCGAGCGCGGCGGCGGCCGCGGCGAAGATGGCCGGGTGCGGCTTGATCACGCCCACCCGCTGGCTGACGACGATCGCGGTCAGCGCAGGGGTCCACCCGGCGGCCTCCGCGTATCGGTCCACGGTCGCCGCCAGGGGCCAATTCGAGAGGATCGCGAGACGGAACGAGCCGGCGAGCGCCGTGAGCAGGTCGCCCACGCCGTCGCGGGGCGGCATCGCATCCACGAACGCACGGGAGTACTGCTCGACGATCCAGTCAACCTCGTCCGGGCTCGAGCGGCGAGCGGCCTCCGTTTGGTCCCAGCGCCCGTCCGGCGGCGGTGGAGCCATGCCGCGGAGCCGGGCGAGCACCCGGACGACGCGCTCCGCCAGGTCGACCTCCCGGAACGCCGGCACCTCCTCCCGGAACTGCCGCTCGCGCTCCTCCGCCCAGACCTGCAGGACCGCGGCGACCTCGAACGGTCCTGACCGGCTCGCCATCGCGCGCGCGGTCGCTTCGACCACCCGATGGAGGCCGGCACGATCGACCGGCACGAGCGTGTTGCCGAAGTCGAACGTGATCGCCTCGATGCCGGCGAGCGGATCATCGGGCGGTCGGCGCGCGTGCACGCCGGTCAGCGAGCGACCGACGCCGGACAGATCTCCCGGTACGGGCAGTACGAGCAGGAGAGCGTGTCCGGACGGGCCTCGAAGTCGCCGGCGCGGATCCCCGCGGCCGCCGTCCGGATCCGTGCCCGGGCCTTCTCCAGCCGCTTCGGGTCCACGGGCGCGCTGCCGATCACCCCGGAATCGAGGAAGTGGAGCGCGACCGCGTCCGGCAGCCGGCCCGTCTGGGCCTCGTACGCCATCGCGTAGATCTGGAGCTGGAGCGAATCCCGCGCGCGCTGGCGGGCCTTCACGGGATCGCGGACGTCGGAGCTCTTGTAGTCCGTGATCGTGACGTGCTCGGCAAGGAGACCGGGCAGCGTGGGTGCGACGACGTCCGCGTGCGGCGCGGGTCCGGCGATGACGGTGCCGCCGGCAGCCGGCCCTCCGTCGCCCTCGCCGCCGGCGGCGACCTGCACGGCCGCCGCCCGCGGCACGATGTCGACGCGATCCCACCGGCCGCGGACCCGATCGCCATCGAGCAGGAACGTGAACTCCCGCTCGACGTAGGCGGGCCGGATCGCGTCCGGGGCGAGCTGCTGCTCGCGGAAGCGACGGAGCGCGGCCCGACCGGCCTCCAGCCGCGCCTCCTCGTGCTCGCGCGACAGGAAGCCCTCGGCGCGCCACGCCGCCTCGAACGACGCGAACAACGCCTCCTCGGTCATCACCTCGCCGCGCGCATGCCGGCGATGGAACTCGGCGACCGCGGCGTGGAGCGCCGCCCCGTAGACGATCGAGTGGTGGGGCGCGAGGGGCACCCGGAGCACGTGGCCGAAGCGATAGCGTGCCGGGCACGTCAGGTAGTCGTCGATCGCGTAGAACGAGAGCATGAGCGGCTCGTCCGACGGCTCGACCCGGGCGCGCACGACCGGCTCCGTGCGCTCGAACGCCGAGAGTCGCTCAAGCGGCTCCGATGCCCGGGCGCCGGTGCCGGCTGCCCCCGCCGCGACCGGGAGGTCGAGCGCCTCGAGCACGAACGGCGAGACGCGCCGGGCCCGCTGTCCGCCGTAGTCGGCCGCATGCGAGAGCACGAGCTCGTCGCGCGCGCGGGTCATGCCGACGTAGAACAGCCGCCGCTCCTCCTGGAGCTGGTAGTCGCCCTCGGGCAGCGTCTCCTTCACGAGCTCGACGGGCAGCGCCAGGGCTTCGCGCCGGCCGAGC
>DASSPX010000177.1:0-23022 GCA_035699445.1 Candidatus Limnocylindrales bacterium
TTCGTGGTGAGCCCGCAGGGATTCGAACCCTGAACCTAGGGATTAAGAGTCCCCCGCTCTACCGTTGAGCTACGGGCCCGGGCGTCGGAGGATAGCGCAGGATCGCGGCGGGCCGCCGGGCGCCGATCAGGCCCGGCCGACGAGCGGGATGCGCTGACCGTTCACCGCCGACGCCTCGGGCGAGCACAGCCACCGGATGGCCGACACGATCTCGTCGGTCGGGGTCGACGTCCGCTTCTCGTCCCCGATCATCCGCAGCACGATCACGTTCGCCGTCGCGTCGCTCTTCGCGAGCTCCTTCGCGGCCGCCAGCGTGAGCGTCTCGAGCGCGCCCTTTGCCGCCGCGTAGGCCGCTCCGGTCGCGCCCGGGGTCCTGGCCGTCGTCGAGGACACGGTGATCACGCGCCCGCCGGTCGCCACCCGGAGATCGGGCAGGAAGGCCCGCAGCAGGCTCCAGGCGCTCCGGACGTGGGCGTCGAGCATCGCCTCGAGCTCGTCCGCCGCGGCCTCTGGGATCCCGGTCTCGCCACGGTACCCGCCGATCGCATCGACGAGGATGCTCGCGGGCCCGACCTCGTCGCGCACTCGCTGCGCGGCCTGGATCAGGCGGCCGGGGTCGCGGGGATCGGTCTCGAGCGCGAGCGGCCGGCCCGAAGAGTCCGGCAACGACGCAACCAGCGCGTCGAGCCTGGCCTGGTCACGGCCGAGCAGCACGACGGGATGGCCGTCCGCCAGGAAGGACGCTGCGGTGGCCTGCCCAAGCCGTCCGGTCGCCCCGGCCACTACCACCACGCGAGCGTCGCTCACCATGGCGGGGATGCTAGCCGGCGACGTCCCTCCGGCCCGGGTTCACGACGAGAACGTGTCGCAGGAGGATGCGTCACCGCTGTCGAAGCCGCGTCGGAACCACGTCGCCCGCTGCTCGGCCGAACCGTGGGTCCAGGTCTCGGGGTTCACCGCGGCACCGGCACTCGCCTGGATCCGGTCGTCGCCCACCGCCTGGGCAGCCGCGATCCCCTCCTCGAGATCGCCGGCCTCGAGATCACCCGCCTCATACACGCTGTGCGCCCAGACCCCGGCGAGACAGTCGGCCTGGAGCTCGAGCGCGACCGAGTACTGGTTCGCGTTCGCCGGGTCCTCCTGCTGGAGTCGGCGCACCTCCTCGGCGATTCCGAGCAGGTTCTGGACGTGGTGCCCCGCCTCGTGGGCGATGACGTACGCCTGCGCGAAGTCACCCGGCGCGCCGAACCGTCGTGACAGCTCGCGGAAGAACCCGAGGTCGAGGTACATCTTGCCGTCGAGCGGACAGTAGAACGGGCCGGTCGCCGCGCTCGCCGGTCCGCAGCCGCTCTGGGTCGCCTCGTCGAACAGGACGAGCGGCGCCTCGACGTACTCCCGCTGCGTCCGCGCGAAGACGTCGGCCCAGAGGTCGTTCGTACTCGTCTGCACCGCGCCGACGAACTCGACGAGGTCGCGGTCGGGGTCGGCGGCGGGGTCGAGCGGCGCGGCACCCTGCTGCGGAACCGTGCCCCCGAACGGGTCGAGCGCGCCGCCGAGCCCGCTCCCGCCGCCGAAGAAGTTCAGGGCGAGGATGATGAGCAGGATCACCAGGCTGCCGCCACCGCCCATGCCCACCATGCCGCCGGGCAGGCCCATTGCGAGGCCCCCGCCGCCGGCCCCGCGGCGGTCCTCGATCCCGGCCGTCTGGCCGCGCTTCCAACGCACCGTGGTGCCTCCGAGTCGTGTGTGCAAGGCAGGCCGCCGCGTCCCCCCCTGGAACACGACGGCATCAGGAACGATGCGCCAGGCCGCATCGCAGATGCCTCACATCTGCTCCGCGAGGCGCGTACGGCCGCGCAGCAGCCTGCGGATGAGGCCCCCGCTACTGGTTGTCGATCTGCGCCCGCTGGAGCCTGCCGCTGAAGTCCACGTAGATCGACTTCCACTCGGTATACGTGTCGAGGGCGGCATGGCCGGCCTCGCGGTGGCCGTTGCCGGTCTCCTTCCAGCCGCCGAACGGGAGATGCGTCTCGGCGCCGGTCGTGCCCGCGTTCACGTACACGATGCCCGTCTCGAAGTCCCGCATCGCCCGGAATGCCGTGGACACGTCGCGCGTGAAGATCGACGCGGACAGCCCGTATCGCGTCTGGTTCGCGGCGGTCATCGCCTCCGCGTAGTCCGCGACCGGGATGATCGACAGCACCGGGCCGAAGATCTCCTCCTGTCCGATCCTGTCCATCGCGCGGACGCCGCTGAAGATCGAGGGTGCGAAGAAGTTGCCGTGGGCAAGCTCGCCGTCGGCCACCCGCTGCCCGCCGCAGACCAGCTCGGCCTCCGATCGGCCGACTTCGATGTACGACTCCACCTTCTCGAGCGCCGCGCCGTTCACGAGCGGCCCGACCTCGACCGTCTCGTCGAGTCCCGAGCCCAGCTTCAGAAGGGAAGCCCGCTCCGCCAGCCGCGCGACCAGCTCGTCGGCGACCGCCCGCTCGACGATCACCCGCGAGCACGCCGTGCACCGCTGGCCGGTCGTCCCGAAGGCGGACCACACGATGCCGTCTACAGCGAGATCGAGGTCCGCGTCGCGCAGCACGACGACGGCGTTCTTGCCGCCCAGCTCGAGCGATACGCGCTTCAGCCGGCGCCCGGCGAGCTGGGCGATCCGCTTGCCGGTCGCGGAGTTGCCCGTGAACGAGATGACCTGCACGTCGGGCGACTCGACGAGCGCCTCGCCGATGTCCGCCCCGGTGCCCGTGACCAGGTTCACGACCCCGGGCGGCAACCCGGCCTCGGCGAGCAGCTCCACGAGCAGCGTCGCGCAGTGCGGGGTGTCGCTCGCGGGCTTGAACACGACCGTGTTGCCGGTCACGAGCGCGGGCATCATCTTCCAGCACGGGATCGCGATCGGGAAGTTCCACGGGGTCACGATCCCGGCGACGCCGATCGGCTGGCGGATCGACATCGCCCACTTGTCGGGCAGCTCTGACGGCACGGTGTCGCCGAACATTCGGCGGCCCTCCCCGGCCATGAGGAAGGCGATGTCGATCCCTTCCTGGACGTCGCCGCGCGCCTCCCCGAGGACCTTGCCCATCTCGCGCGTCATGGCGCGCGCCAGCCGCTCCTTGTTGCGGGCCATGAGCTCGCCGAACCGGTAGAGCAGCTCGCCGCGTCGTGGGGCCGGCGTCGCACGCCAGGCCGGGAAGGCCAGCTCCGCCGCGCGGATCGCCATCCCGAGGTCCGCACGCGTGCCGGCCTGGAAGCGCCCGATCACGTCGCGCCGGTCGGCGGGATTGCGGCTCTCGAACGTCCGGCCGCTCTCCGAGTCGACCCATTCGCCGGCGATGTACAGCCGGAAGGTGGGCGGCTCGTCGAGCGGGGCGCCGGGAGCCCGGCTGGCGACAGCGTCCGTCATCGGCGGGAGTGTAGTCGCCGCCGGGCCTTGCTCAGGCTCGCTCGGCGAGCCAGCGCCGCACGCTCGCCTCGTGCTCCACATGCCAGTGCGACAGCCAGTCCGTGGTCGCGAGCGGGTAGCCCTCGAACCCGGGCACGCCGCCGGGATCGGTCAGCCGCTCGTCGGGGAAGGCATCAAGGGCGGCCGCGAGGCGATCGAACGACCGGTCGGCATCCGCCAGGACGTCGGCGACGCTCCGGTCGCGGCCCTGCTCCTGGATCCAGTCGTTGACGCCGTCGTCGGAGCCCAGGCCGTCGGGCCAGGGATCGGGCGGAACCTCGCGGCCGGCGGCGGCCGCCTCCAGGCGCGCGATCGTCCGCTCCCGCCAGCCGAGCAGGTGGACGACGAGGTCGCGGAACGACCAGTCACCCATCGGCCCGGGCTCGAGCATGCGATCGCGACCCACTTCGTCGACGAGGACGCGCCAGGCTGCCTGTTCGTCGCGAATGCGGGAGAGCATGTGGGCGCGAGCCGTGCCGGGTGACTGCGTCATGCGGTGCACACTACCGCCCGCGCCGACGCGGCGCAGCACGCGACGCACCGTGGTGCGACCCGGCGTCGTCATCATGCGAGGACCGGAGCTGCCACCGCGTCGCGGTGTGGATGTCGCCCCACGCGAGCACGCTGTCGGGCTCCACGAGCACGAGCCCGCCCTGGCTCCACGCGTGGGGCGTGGGCGCATAGCCCGGATACTTCGCGGAGAACGCGACCGCCAGCCGAGCGGCGAGTGCCGCCTCGGGAACCCATGGGTGTGCGCGACCGCGGACGATCACGACGTCATTGACCCCGTCGAGGTGGACCTGGACCTGCCGGTTGGCGGCGAGGTTCCGGTTCTTCACGGTCTGCATGTCACCCGTCTCGAGAAACAGGTCGTCGTCCACGAGGACGCCCCAGATCGGGACGGCGTGCGGCCGACCGGCGGGAGTGACCGTCGCCAGCCAATAGCCTTCGGCCACGCGCAACCGCTCGACGACGTGCCCCCAGGCCACCCACTCCCCGCCCCTGATCGGAACGCCATAGCTCGGGGGCGGGCTGGACGGACGGGCGCGCGGTGGCTCGCTCGCGAACGCCGCGGGCCGCGTCACCGGGCCAGGCCGGCGGGCGCGATGCTCGTCGGCCCTCCGTTCACACTCGCTCGAACGCCGCGGCCACCGAGCCGCCACCGCCCAGGCAAAGCGTCGCGAGGCCGTATCGCCCTTCGCGCCGCCGAAGCTCGTGGAGCAGCGTCGCGACGATGCGCGCGCCGCTCGCGCCGATCGGGTGCCCGAGGGCGATCGCGCCGCCGTTGACGTTGACCTTCGACCAGTCGAAGCCGAGCTCCCGCCCGTCGGCGAGCGTCTGCGCGGCGAACGCCTCGTTGATCTCGATCAGGTCGTAGGCCTCGACGGGGATCTCCGTGCGGGCCTCCAGTTGCCGCACGCCCTCGACCGGCGCGAGGAACAGCCACTTCGGCGCGACCTCCGCCTGTGCGTACCCGACGATCCGGGCGAGGGGCTTGAGGCCGTGGCGCTCCACCGCACGCTCGCTGGCCACGACGGTCGCGGCAGCGCCGTCGGTGATGCCCGGGGCGTTGCCCGCGGTGACCGTCCCGGTCTCGGCCGAACCGCGGTCCTCGCCGCGCGGCAGCTCGAACGCCGGGCGGAGACGGGCGAGGGCTTCGAGCGTCGTGTCGCGCCGCGGGCTCTCGTCCGTGTCGATCACGGTCTCGCGGCCCTTCGCGTCTCGCACGGTGACGGCCACGAGCTCGTCCGCGAAGCGGCCCTCGTCCTGGGCGGCGATCGCGCGGCGATGCGACTCGAGGGCAAACGCGTCCTGGGCGTCACGGTCGACGCCGGAGCGGATCGCGACCCGCTCGGCGTGGGTGCCCATGTGGCAGTCCTCGACGGTGCACCACAGTCCGTCCGTGATCGCCGCGTCCTCGATCTGGCCGTGGCCGAGGCGATACCCCGTCCGCGCCTGCCGGAGCAGGTACGGGGCCTGGTTCATGTTCTCCATGCCGCCGGCGACCAGGACCTCCGCGTCGCCTGCGCGGATGGACGCGGCGGCCAGCATGATCGCCTTGAGCCCGGAGCCGCAGACACGGTTGATCGTCGTCGCGGGCACGGTCTCCCGAAGGCCCGCGTGGAGTACCGCCTGCCTTGCGGGTGCCTGGCCGACGCCGGCCTGGAGCACCTGGCCCATGAGGACCTCGTCGATCGGTGCGTCGTCCGGCAGGCCAGAGCGATCCACGGCGGCACGGATGGCGACCGCGCCGAGCTCGACGGCGGGCACGGTCGCGAGGCCGCCGCCGAAGCGGCCGATGGGCGTGCGCGCCGCGCTGACGACGAAGACGTCGCCGCTGGGGCCGTTCGAGAGCGCCATCTGGCCAGTCTACGCGGCGGGCCGCGAACGGGCTGGTAAGCGCGAATGCGGATCCTTGGCCCGTGACCGACGTGCAGGTGGGACGGGTGTTTCGCGCCGTGCGGCGCCGGCGAGGGCTGCGCCAGGTGGACGTGGCGTCCATGGCGGGGACGTCCGCGAACGTCATCTCCCGGATCGAGCGCGGACGGCTGGACGAGGTGTCGTTCCGCGCACTGCGGCGGGTGGCCGCCGTGCTCGAGATCGATCTGGGTGTCACGGCCCGCTGGCGCGGCGGGGAGCTTGGCCGGCTCATCAACGACCGCCACGCGCTGCTGCACGGCGTCGTGCTCGAGCTGCTGGATGGGTTCGGCGCGTGGGTGCGGACGCCCGAGGTGTCGTTCAACGTCTGGGGCGAGCGCGGCATCGTGGACATCGCGGCCTGGCACGAAGCGTCCCGGACGCTGCTGCTGGTCGAACTCAAGACCGAGCTCGTCGATCCGCAGGAGCTGGTCGGCGTGATGGACCGCCGGCGTCGGCTCGGTCGGGAGATCTCGGCCTCGCTGGGCTGGGAGCCGCTGGTGATCGCGACGTGGGTGGTGCTGGCGGACACGCGGACGAACCGCCGGCACCTCGCCCGGCACGCCCGGCTGCTCCGCGCCGCGTTCCCGGCCGATGGGCGTGCGATGGGCCGGTGGCTCCGGAGGCCGGCGGGCAGGATCGACGCGCTGTCGTTCCTGCCATATTCCCGGGAGGCGAGAGCTAGCCGGGAGACGACCGGTCCGCGCCGGATCCGCCACGTTCCGGAAGGGTCACCGACGACAAAGACCCTGCCACGCCGACCGCGTGACGGCAGCCCTGTCAGGACGTCGAGGCTGGCTCCCGGCTAACGCTCGCCTGATGCCGATCTGTCAGGAAGGCGGGGCGAGCCGGAAGGACGGGCGCGGTCGAGGGCGCGGGGATGTGGCCGCCCCCTACCCCGGCTTGGCCCGGCCCAGCACCGCGTCGGCCACGATCAGCCGGTGGATCTGGTTCGTGCCCTCGTAGATCTGCGCGCCCTTCGCGTCGCGCATCAGCCGCTCCATGCCCGTCTCGCGCGAGTACCCCGAACCACCGAACAGCTGGACCGCGTCCGTCGCCGCGCGCATCGCGACGTCCGAGGCCGTCCACTTCGCGAGCGACGACAGCTCCCCGATCGGCTCGCCCCGATCCCGCGCCGCGGCGGCGGACCGGACGAGGAGCTGGGCGGTCAGGACGTCCCGCCACAGCTCCGCGAGCATGAAGCGCAGCCCCTGGAGCTCGGCGAGCGGCGCCCCGAACGCCTTCCGCTCCCAGAGGTAGCGAGCGGCCCGCTCGACCGCGCCCCTCGCCAGCCCCACGCACGCCGCCCCGATCGATATGCGCCCCTCGGCCAGCGCCGACAGCGCGATCCGGTATCCGCCGCCCTCCTCGCCCAGCCGGTTCGCCGCCGGCACGACGGCCCCGTCGAACACGAGCTCCGCGGCCGGGCAGGCCCGGATGCCCATCTTCCGCTCGTGCGCCCCGAACCGGAACCCCTCCGTACCGCGCTCAACGAGGAACGCCGTGATCGCGGCCGCTCCCAGGGCGGGATCCAGGGTGGCGAACACGAGGTAGCGCTCCGCCTCCGGGGCGTTCGAGATCCAGATCTTCGTGCCCGTGAGCCGGTACGCCTCGGGCGCGTCGCCGGGCCCGACCCGCTCCGCGCGGGTGCGGATCGCGGCCGCGTCGGAGCCTGCGTGCGGCTCCGTCAGACAGAACGCGCCCAGGGCGCTGCCGTCGAGCATCGCGGGCAGCCATCGCGCGCGCTGCTCGTCCGTGCCCCAGGTCAGCACCGGGAACTGGGACAGGATGTGCACGGAGAGCGAGACGGCCATCGCGAGCTCGACCCGGCCGAGCTCCTCCATGACCGCCGTCCAGCCCACGTACGTGAAGCCGCCGCCGCCGGCAGCCTCGGGAAACGGGGCGGCGGTAAAGCCCAGCTCGCCCATCCGCGCGAACAGGTGGCGGTCGTAGCGCTCGACCTCGTCGCGCTCGATCGCGCCCGGCGCGAGCTCCCGCTCGGCAAACTCGCGCGCAGTGTCGCGGAGGAGCCGCTCCTCCTCGCTCAGCGGCCAGGACAGGGGTTGATCCTCCGCACGAATTTCCCCCAAATGCAGGGTGTGGGCGCGACCTGCCGCGGCTAGGATAGCGACCCGCCTGGGGCCGGCTCGGAGCCCGACCGACCATTGCCCGGGTCCGGCAACAGGGGTCCACCCACCGATGACGCCGAGGAACCGAACGCCGGGTCGTGGCGCGTCGGTCGCGCGTGGTGTCGCGCGTGGTCTGGCCGACCCGCGCGCGTATGAGCACGTGTTCCGCGCGTCGCCGCTGGCGTGCCTCGTGACGTCGATCGAGGGCGTCGTCGTCGACGCGAACCACGGCGCACAGCGGCTGCTGGGCGGCACGCGCGAGCAGCTCATCGGCCAGGCGCTCGACCGAATTGCCGATCTCGGCCCGGACGAGGTCCGGCGGCGGCTCGACCGCCACGATCCCGGCGTCGCGACGGCGTTCACGGCGACCGGCCGCCGGCTCGACGGGACGACGTTCCCCGCCGGCGCGGACGTGTCCGTCGTCGAGATCGAGGGCGACCAGTACCTCGTCGTCCACCTCCGCGACCTGACCGAGGCCACCCGCATCCAGGGGGAGCTCGTCCAGGCCCAGAAGATGGACGCGATCGCGGTCCTGGTGTCGGGCGTCTCCCACGAGCTCAACAACCCGCTCGCGGCGATCGTCGCGTTCAGCGACCTCATCCGCCGCGACGAGCGCCTCCCGGAGGAGCTGCGCGCGGACGCCGAGATGCTCGTGGCCGAGGCGGGCCGGACGCGACGCATCGTGTCCAACCTGCTGGACTTCGCGCGCCAGCGGCCGCCGGAGCGCCATCCCACGGCGCTCGGCGCCCTCGTGGGATCCGTCGTCGAGCTCCAGTCCTACGCGCTCAAGGACGGCCTGATCGCGATCGAGGTCGACCTGGACGCTGACCTGCCCGCGGTCGAGCTCGATCGGTCGCAGGTCCAGCTCGCGCTCATGAACCTTGTCCAGAATGCGGTCCAGGCGCTGCGCGCCTCGGGCGGGTCGGGCCGGGTCCGGATCACCGGCCGGCCGATTCCGGACGCCGGTCCCGCGCGCGTGCGCATCGCGGTCGAGGATGACGGCCCGGGCGTTCCGGTCGAGCACCGCGACCGGCTGTTCGTGCCGTTCTTCACCACCCGGGAGCAGGGCGAGGGCACGGGTCTCGGGCTCCCCGTGTCGTTCGGCATCGTCGCGGCCCACGGGGGCAACCTGTGGTTCGAGGAACCCGAAACCGGGCGCGGAGCCCGGTTCGTGATCGAGCTGCCCGTCCAGGCGACGGGGCCGCAGCCCGGGCGAGAGGAGCAGCCCACCACCGCGACCCGCGTCGAGCCGACCGCCGGCAAGGACGACCGACCGGAGCCGAGGCGCGTCCTCGTGCTCGACGACGAGCCCGCGATCCGGACGTTCCTCCGACGTGCCCTCCAGATCCAGGGCATCGAGGCCGTGGCCGCGGCGTCGGGGGCGGAGGCGCTGGAGCTCGCACGCTCGACGCGCTTCGACGCGATGCTCTGCGACCACCGGATGGCGGGCATGACCGGCCCCGCGGTCTACGAGGCCCTCGAGCGGGACCAGCCGGAGCTCGCCCGGCACTTCGTGTTCATGACCGGCGACGTGCTCAACGCGGAGCTCCGGGAGTTCGCCTCGAGCCGCGGGATCTCGCTCCTCGCCAAGCCGTTCGACCTGGCCACGGTGGCCGAGGCGGTCCGGGGCGTCCTCGAGCGGCCCTGACGCCTACCGCGGGTACGACGCCTACCGCGGGTACGTGTAGAAGCCGCGACCCGTCTTCTGGCCGAGGTGGCCGGCCGCGACGAGCTCCTCGAGCACCGCGGGCGGCCGGCGGTGCTCGCCCCCCAGCCCCTCGTGGAGCACGCGCATGATCCCGAGCACGACGTCGAGTCCGATGAAGTCGGCGAGCTCGAGCGGGCCCATCGGGTGGTTGAGGCCCACGCGGGCGCCGGTGTCGATGTCGTCACGGGTCGCGACGCCGTCCGCCAGCGCGTGCATCGCCTCGGCGATGAACGGCATGAGCACCCGGTTGACGATGAAGCCGGGCCGGTCAGCCGACACGATGACCTGCTTGCCCATCGCGACGGCCAGCTCGCGGATCGCCGACTCGGTGACGTCGCTCGTCGCCGGCCCCCGGACGAGCTCGACCAGCGGCATCACCGGCACCGGGCTGAAGAAGTGCATGCCGGCGAATCGCTCGCGACGGTCGGTGCGCACGGCCTCCGCGAGCCGCGCGATCGAGATCGAGGACGTGTTCGTGGCGAAGATCGCGTGCGCGGGGGCGATCCCGTCGAGCGTGCGCCACAGCTCCGACTTCACGGCCACGTCCTCGAACACGGCCTCGACGACGAGGTCCGCGCCCGCCGCTGCTGCGGGGTCGTCCGTCGCGACGATGCGCCCCATCGTCGCGTCGCGCTCCTCTGCCGTCAGCCGGCCCTTCGTCACCGCCCGCTCAAGGTTGGCCGCGATCCGCTCGCGGCCCGCCTCCGCCCGCGAGCGCTCCGGCTCGTACAGCGTGACGGTGCAGCCGATCGCGGCGTGCACCTGGGCGATCCCGTGTCCCATCAGTCCTGCGCCGGCCACGAACACCCGCTCGATGGTCATCGTCGCTCGCTCCTGACCAGCCCTGCCAGCAACCGATCCGCCGCGGTGTACGGATCCAGCCGATGATCGGCGACCGCCGCCAGCACGTCGTCCGTGTCCGCCGCGCGCCCCGGCTCGGTGAGCAGCTCGAGGACCCGCTCGAGGACGATCGCCCGCACCTGGACCTGGGCGCGATCGCCCCGCGCCGCCGCGCTGCCATCGCCGGTCGTCCGGTGCCGTGCGATCGCGTCGAGCAGCGTGTCCAGACCCTCGCCGGTGGTGGCGGTGGTGACGAGCACCTCCGGGCGCTTCGGGCGTGGCCGGCCGTCACCCGGCCCGCGCGCCACCGTCGGAACGAGCATGGCGCGCAGCTGCGAGGCGGTGCGCAGGGCCCCAGGGCGGTCGCCCTTGTTCACGACGACGATGTCGGCCACCTCCAGCAGACCGGCCTTGATCGCCTGCACCTCGTCGCCCATCTCGGGCGCCTCGAGCACGACCGTGGTGTCGGCGGTCGCGGCCACCTCAACCTCCGACTGACCGGTCCCGACGGTCTCGAGGAACACCATCTCGAACCCGCACGCGTCGAGGACCGCGGCGGCGGCGGTCGAGGTCGGCGCCAGCCCCCCGGCGTGCCCGCGCGACGCCATCGAGCGGATGAACACCCCGTCGTCGCCCGCGTACGCCTGCATCCGCACCCGATCGCCGAGGAGCGCGCCGCCGGTGATCGGCGACGAGGGATCCACGGCGACAACCGCCACGGATCGGCCAAGCTCGCGGAGCCGCCCGATCAGCGACGCGACGAGCGTGCTCTTGCCGGCCCCGGGCGGGCCGGTGATGCCGACGAGGTGGGCGCGGCCTGCCTGGCCGTAGAGGCGCCGGAGGGCATGCTCGGCGACGGGCGTCCGGTTCTCGACGGCCGTGAGCAGCCGGGCGAGCGCCCGCCGGTCGCCGGCGACGGCCGCGTCCACCAGGGCATCCGCCCGTGCGGTGTCCCCGGCGGTCGGACGGGCGATCGGGCGGGACCCGTCACCCGCGGCCCCGGCAGCGCCGGGCTGCGTCACGCGTCCTCGCGCCGCGGCGCGTTCGCGCGCAGGAACTCGGCAACCTCGCCGATGGTGGTGCCCGGCCCGAACACCGCCGCGACGCCCGCCTCCTGCAGCTGCGGGACGTCGTCGTCGGGAATGATCCCGCCGACGGTCACGAGCACGTCGTCCATCCCGCGCTCGCGAAGGAGGCGGGTGATCTTCGGGACGAGCGTCATGTGGGCCCCGGACAGGATCGACAGCCCGACGACGTCCACGTCCTCCTGGAGTGCCGCGGTGACGACCATCTCCGGTGTCTGGCGCAGCCCTGTGTAGACGACCTCGAAGCCCTCGTCCCGAAGACCCCGCGCGAGCACCTTGGCGCCACGGTCGTGGCCGTCGAGGCCCGGCTTGGCGATCAGGACCTTGATCGGTCGGTCAGCCATGGCACGGAGCGTAGCGCGGGTGCCGTACCGCGGGGCGGGCAACGCGGAGGGGCAGCGTCATGCCCGCGTACGGGTGCGTCGCGGCACCGCCGCGATGGACGGGCTGACGACAGCCGCAGCGGGGTCGCTACAGTCGTGTCGTGCGTCGCCCGCAGCCGCTGCCGGACTTCGACTGCTACGCCGAGCTCGGCGTGGAGCCGTGGGCGGGCGCCGAGACGATCGAACGGGCGTGGCGGGACGCGATGCGGGTCTCGCATCCGGATGCGGCGGGCGGGACGGACGCCGTGGCGGCCACCCTGCGCGCGGCACGCCTGAACATCGCCCGCGAATGGCTCCTCGACGCCCGCCGGCGCGCCGAGTACGACGCGATCCGCTGGCCGCGGCATGCGAGGCCGGCACCCGAGATCGACCCGCTCGGGGCCTGGCCGGCGCGTCAGCCGCGCCCGAGGCCACCCGCGTCGATTGCCCCCGCGCTCGCGCTGCTCGCGACGATGGGACTCCTCGCGGCGCTCGTGCTCGGACCCGGACCGAACAACCTCGGCGCGGCGGCCCTCGCGGTCCTGTGCCTCGTGCTCATCGGGTTCTACTCGGGGATCACGCTGCTGCGCGTGGTCGGCCGGCGCTGAGCCGCGCGGGTGATCCCCGGCTCAGGCCTTCGGCCCCGGTCGGTCCAGATGCGCGAAGAACTCCGAGCGGGTCTTGTCGTTGCGCCGGAACAGGCCGAGGACCGCGGCAGTCGTCATCACCGTGCCGGGCTTGCGCACCCCGCGCATCACCGCGCACAGGTGCGAGGCCTCCACGACCACGCCGACGCCCTTGGGTGCCAGCCGCTCCATGAGGAAGTCCGCGACCTGCTGGGTCAGCCGCTCCTGGACCTGGAGCCGGCGCCCATACATCTCGACGATCCGCGGGATCTTCGAGAGGCCGATCACGCGCCCATCGGGCACGTACGCCACGTGGGCGACACCGAAAAACGGCAGCAGGTGGTGCTCGCACAGCGAGTAGAACGGGATGTCCTTGACGACGACCATCTCGCTGTAATCGACATCGAACACCGCCTGGTTGATGAGGCGGTCCGGATCCACGTGGTAGCCGGCGGTCAGCTCGGCGTACATGCGGTGAACGCGCTCGGGCGTGCGGACGAGGCCCTCGCGCGAGGGATCCTCGCCGATCTCCACGAGGATCTCGCGGACGGCGGCCTCCACCCGGCCGTTGCCGCTGGGCTGCCGGGCACCGCCGGAGCCTTCGATCTCGTCGGCCAGCTCGCCCTCACCCATCTCGGTCTCGATCTCGTCGACGAGGCGGCGAACGTGCTCCGGAAGCGGGGGACGCGACGGCGATGCCATGGCGGCGGATCGTACGTCAGCCGGCCGTCGGCGGCCGTCCGGTGCCCGTCAGGTCGCCGTCCCGGCCTCGCTGAAGCCGCTCGCGGGGAGCGGCTCGAACGGGCGACCCTCGGCGCCGCGGAGCCAGGCGCGGGCGTTCTCGCCGAGTGACGGCCGGTGGTAGCCGCCTTCCTGGAGGATGACCAGCCGGCGGCCGAGTCCGGCGACCCGGCGCCCGATCTCGTGGTACACGGCGGTCGTGAGCGCGAAGTCGCCGATCGGGTCGTGTCCGTACGTGTCGAAGCCCAGCGAGACGACGATCACGGAGCCCGCGCTCCGGTCGATCGCCTCGAGCGCCGGCTCGAGCGCCTGGAGATATGCCTCGTTCGTCGTGCCGGCGGGCAGTGGGACGTTGAGGTTCGCCCCGGCACCGGGCCCCTCCCCCGTCTCGTCGGCGCGGCCGAGGAAGAACGGGTACTGGCGATCCGGATCGGCGTGGAGCGAGACGTACAGGACGTCGCCCCGGCGCCAGAAGATCTGCTGCGTGCCGTTGCCGTGGTGGAAGTCCACGTCGAGGATCGCGACGCCCTCGCCGGTCCGGTCGACGACCGCCTGCGCCGCGATCGCCGCGTTGTTGAAGAAGCAGTACCCGCCGTACATCGCCCGGGCGGCGTGGTGACCCGGCGGCCGGCACAGGCCGTACGCGGCATGCTCGCCGTCGTCGAGGACGAGGTCGACCGTGGTCAGCGCGACGTCGACCGCCGCCCGCGCCGCGCCGTAGGTGCCCGCGACGAGCGGACAGGCGGTATCGAGCCCCCACCATCCCGCGCGCCCGCCCACCGCGCCCGGCTCGCGGAGCGCGCCGACCACCTCGTCGCTCATCCCCTCGAACATCGCCCGGTTCGGGTACGTGTCCGCGACCAGGTAGCGTCGCGGAACGGCCTGTCGTCGCAGCTCGCACCACGCATCGGCGAGGAACCGGACGAGCCCGGGATCGTGGACCGCGTGGATCGGCGCATCCCCGTGCTCGCGCGGCTCGATCCGGGAGAAGCCGCCGTCCGCGTCGAGCGCGCGGCGGATGTTCTCGGCCCGCTCGGCCACCTCGTACGCCGGGATGGACTCCCCAAGGAATGTCTCGTGGGTGATGTCGTGCGCAAGATGTGCGGGCGAGTAGACGACGCGCATCAGGGAAGGTCCTCGGTCGACGACAGGATCGCCGCGGCCACCTCGGCCGGGCGGTAGCGCAGCAGATTGTGGCCGTCCGCGGCGTAGCGGGCGACGCGGATCGGGCTGCGGGACGCATTCGCGCGGGACCGCCCGAGCGCCCGGAGCGCCGAATCGCGCCGGCCGTCGTCGTCGTCCCGCGCGGCCAGGATCGTGACCGGCACGTCGAGACCGGCGAGCAGCGCCGGGTCGTGTGCGTACATCGCACGCAGGCTGGCTTCGAGCGCGTGCGGGCGGACCGCGCGGACCACGCGACCGGCAGCGGTCTCGACCACCGCCTCGCGGGTCGCGCGTTCCTGGTCGGCATCCCAGCTGGCAGGGTCCCAGTCGCGGCGATCCGCGATCAGGGCGGTCATCGAGCGCATGACCTCGGGGGGCTCCTCGATGGCGCGCAGGGCTTCGTCCAGATCGTGTCCGGTCGTCTCCGGCAGGCGCTCCCAGCCACCGTCGACGAGGACCAGGGCACTGGGTGCCGGCATGCCGCGGCTGACCGCGGCGATCGCGATGATCGCGCCGAGCCCGTGGCCCCCGAGGACGACCGCGGGCGCCCCGTCGAGCCCGGATCCCTCGACGACCGCGAGGACGTCCTCGGCGAAGCCGGTTGGGTCGTAGTCCCCGTGGGGCGCGTCCGAGAGGCCGTGCCCGCGCGGGTCCATGACCACCGTCCGCATCCGGCCGATGAGGCGCCGGGCGACGGGCGCCCAGTCCCAGGCCGTCCGGCCGAGCCCGGGAACGAGAACGGCGGCCGCGGCGGCATCGGGCGGCCCGCCCCAGTCGAGGAAGTGGATCCGCGTCCCGTCGCGCGTCGCCACTACGAAGCCCTCGGGAGCGGCGTCCGGATCCGGTGCGGGCGCGGCGCCGTCGTCGAACCGGATGTCGACGAGCCCGGCGACGTGCGAGGGCTGGGTCACGGCGCACCTAGGATAGTGACGCCATGGTGAAGCGCCGCCGGGGCTCCCGGCTGAACCACGTCCACCGCCGCCACAGCGGCTTCGACGAGCTCGTGGCCCGCGCGCTCCGGGGCATCCCCTCCCCCTTTCGCGAGCACCTCGAGCGGGTGGCGATCGTGATCGAGGACGAGCCGACGGCCGAGCAGCTGCGCGAGAACGGCCTCGAGCCCCACGACACCCTGTACGGGCTGTACGAGGGGGTGCCGATCGCGGAGTGGGGCGCCGACTGGGTCAGCGCCCCGAACAAGATCAGCCTGTTCCGGCTGCCCCTCGAGGAGGACTTCCCGGACCCGGACGACCTCGCCGAGGAGGTCCGGGTCACCGTGATCCACGAGCTCGCGCATCACCTGGGGATCGACGACGATCGTCTGGCGGAGCTGGGAATCGACTGACCTCCGGGGCGGCCCGTCACAGCGCGTCGATCGCCCCGAGCCCCGCGATCGTCGCCAGCACGGCCACGACGACCCCCACGGCGAGCGCGCGCCCGAGCCACGGCTGCCACACGTGGCGGGTCGGTTCAATTTCCCGGGCGAGCTCGAGGCCGCGCGCGTAGTGCGTGAGCGCGACGAAGGCGTGCACCTGCGGTGCGGCCGCCAGTGCCTCGGCGGTGAACAGCAGCGTCCCGAGCGCGAACACGATCGCGCCGATCGCGATCGCACCGGCGACGTCGCCGGCCACGCCCGGCGGGAGGGCGACCGCGTCGACGAGCCGGAGCACGACATCGAGGCCAGCGGTCAAGGCGAGGAACAGCAGGAGCTGGGACGCGACGCCGAACGCCGCCACCGCGAGCGCGAGGCGCGGGCGGACCCGCGCCAGGCGAACCGAGCGGCGCAGCGCCTCGACGACTGGGACCTCGCCCAGGACGATCCCGGCGAGCGCATACGAGAACGGCGATGAGGCAAGGACGCCCGCGATGACGCCGACCGCGCCCGTCGCCTCGGGCGACCCGGGGAGCACGGCTTCGGCCACGCTCGTGCCGGCCGTCTGGCCGATCACGGTCGGGATCGCGACGATGACCGCGGCACCCACGAGCCGCCAGAAGCGCCTGCGCGCCAGCCGGACGGCGCCCGCGAGCCGGACGGGCCGCTGCTCGAGCTCGCCCGCGATGACCGCCGCGGCGATGGCACGGGCATCGATCACGACCGCGACATAGCCCAGGGCGGCGAGCAGGAAGGCGACCGCGAGTGGACCGTCAAGCAACCCGAAGCTGCCGAGCTGCGCGTCGATCGCCCCCGGATCGACCGACTCGAGGCGCCACAGGAGCAGGGCGAGCGGACCCATCGTGGCCAGGGCTAGCCAGCCGGCGTAGAACGACGCGGACCGGAGGGGGCGCTGCGCCGTCGCGAGCAGCTCGAACGATGCGGTCACGACCGCGCGCCCCGAGAGCGGCACCGCAGCGAACGGCGACGGCGGGGGTGGGCTCGGCGGCGGGCTCGCGTCGGGCTCGGGCGGTTCGCTCGCCTCGGGCTCTGGCGGCGGCACATCGATCGGCGCGCCGGCGGCGCCGGGTTCGGTCGTCATCCGTCGATCGCGGGCGCCGCCTCGAGGAACGCGCCCAGCCGCTCGAGGGCGATGTTGCCGCCCGACAGGATCACGCACACCCGCTCGCCGGAGCGGATCGGGACGGCGCCGGCGAGCACGGCCCCGAGGGCCGTCGCGCCTGCCGGCTCGAGCACCTGCTTCATCCGTTCGACCGCGAAGCGGATGCCCGCCAGGATCGTCGCCTCGTCCACGAGCACGACCTCCTCGATCGCCCGACGGCCGATCTCGATCGCCAGGCGTCCGGCCGCCGGCGCACCCAGGCCGTCCGCGATGCTCCGCGGCTGGATCGGGACGGGCGCGCCCCGCTCGAGCCCCCGTCGGAGCGCGTCGGACTGCTCCGGCTCGACGCCGATGACGCGCACGTGTGGTGCGCGCAGGTGGAGCGCGAGCGACACCCCACCGATCAGCCCGCCCCCGCCCACCGGCACGACGACCACGTCGACATCCGGGAGGTCGTCGAGGAGCTCCAGGCCAAGGGAGGCGTTGCCCGCGATGACCTCCGGCTGGTCGTAGGGGTGGACGAGCGTCAGGCCGTCGGCGACCAGCTCCTCCATCTTCCGGAGGGTCTCGCCCACGTCATCGCCGTGAAGCACCACGCGTGCACCGTAGCCACGACAGGCAGCGACCTTGGAGGCGACGGCGCCCTTCGGCATCACGACGGTCACCGGGACGCCCGCCTCGCGGCCCGCCCACGCATAGGCCTGCCCGGCGTTCCCCGCCGAGACCGTGACCGCACCGCGCTCGCGTTCGGCTGGCGTCAGCGACGCGATGCGGTTGAACGCGGCGCGCGGCTTGAACGAGCCGGTTCGCTGGAGATGCTCGGCCTTGGCGAACAGGCGGCCGTCGGCGATCTCGACGCCGGTCCGCGCCGCGATCAGCCTGGCTGCCGTTGCCGAGCCAAGTACCGGCGTACGGTGGATGTGGCCCGCCACCCGCTCGCGAGCCGCGAGGATCTCGGGGAGCGTCACGGGGAGGTCCGTCATCGGGCGCAGTATCGGCCCGGAGGCCGTGGTCGCAAGACGGGGCATCCGTCCGTAGCGCCCGCGATCCATCCGGCGGCCCCCCGATGCTCGCCCGGACTCAGGCCGGCCTCGACCAGGCGTGCATCGGCGCGCCGGCTGCCGATCATCGGGGCAACCCGTGCACGCTCGACCCGAGGGCGAGTCTCCGCCGGCATCGCCCGCCCGGACGGCGGCCGGACGGCGCCCCGACGGGCACCCGGCAGAGTCCGGCCGCCGCTCGTACTTGCGTTCTTGCGCAACTAGTGAGAGACTGCGCTCGTGATCGGGACGATGACCCAGGAGTCGGAGCGCACGAAATCGGCAGCGGTCGCGCGCGCCCTCGGCGATCCGAAGCGGCTGCGCGTCCTCGAGTGCCTCGCCGGGGGCGAGGTCTCGGTGGGCGACCTGTCCGCGTCGGTCGGGTGCCAGGTCCCGAACATGAGCCAGCACCTCGCGGTGCTCCGGTCCGCCGGACTGGTCACGGCCCGGCGCGACGGGAACACCGTCTACTACCGCCTCGCGGACCCGCGGGTTCTCGAGGCCTATCGCCTCATCCAGACCATCGCCCGCTGACGCAGGGCGGGCACCAGGGTGGCCTCGCCGCTGGGCGAGGAGAAAGGAGCCGCCGGGTGGCGGAGATCAAGCACGCGACCGACGAGACGTTCGAGGCCATGGTCCTCAACAACGACAGGCCCGTCGTGGTGGACTTCTGGGCTGCCTGGTGCGGACCCTGCAAGCTGGTCGCACCCGAGATGGAGAAGATCGCCGAGAAGTACGACGGCGTCGTGGACGTCGTGAAGGTCGACGTGGACGCGAACCCGCGGCTGTCGCAGGCGTTCGGGATCATGAGCATCCCCACGATCGCGTTCTTCAAGCCCGGCGCGCAGCCCCAGGGCGTCGTCGGCTTCCGGCCGATGGAGCAGCTCGAGCAGGCATTCGGCCTGACGTCGCTCGGCGAGGTCGCGGGCCAGGCGCAGGCCTGACGTCCGGCCGCCGCGAGCGGCAGACCATCAGCGGCCGCCCGGATCCTCCTCCCCGGGCGGCACCTGCGACCCCGGTGACCCGCCGGGGTCGCACCGTGTCCGGCTCAGTTCCTGCCGAGTGCCGCGCGATGCGCGAGCCGGAGCCACGCGACGGCGCGGTCGACGTCGAGCGGTGAGCGAGAGTCGCGCGGCGGCGTGAACCGAAGCCAGCCCCGGCCGCGCTCGCAGGGCGCCACCCCTGGTGTCCGGAGGGCCGCCGCCGCGATCACAGGGTCGAGCCGGACCTCGACGAGCCCGGGCCCGATCACGGCGAATGGTCGCCCGGCGGTCGCGAGCTCGGTTCCGCCGGTCACGGGGCGCCGGACGATGTCACCGAGCTCGAGGCTCACCCGCTCGACGGCCTGGTCGACGGTCTCGGCACCCTCCCCGAGGCCGAGGTCGTCGTCCTCGTCGTCTTCATCAGCCTCGTCGACCTCGATGCCCTGGTCGGCGTCGTCCCCGCGCGCATCGTCCGGCCCACCCCCGCCGTCGAGCACGGTCAGCGGCCGGCCTGTGCCAGCACCGCCTGGAGGTCCGCGAGGTGGTCCTCGTAGTGCTCGAGCGACTCGCCCACGAACGACTCCTGGTGCTGCGCGTGCTTGATCCAGCGGGTCTCGGGGACGACCGTGAGGTAGCCGCGGAGCTCACCGGGGACCGTGCGGAAGCGGCGCCGGACCTCCTCCATCGGCAGCTCGCGCCACTCCGCGAGCAGCCGATCGTTCAGCGCGTCGCTGCCGGCCTCCCACTCGGCGTCGATGCGCGCGAGGGTCGGGCTGGTCTCGTTCACGGCCAGCTCCTTCGCCGCGGCGAGGGACACCTCGAGCCAGGCGATGAGGTGAGCCATGAGGTCGCGGCCGGTCCAGCCGTTGAGGGCCTGCACCGGCTGCTCGAGCTGGTCGTCCGTCAGCTCGTCGAGGGCCTCGAAGGGGCGCCAGGCCTCGCGCTCGTCCTCCAGGAACGACAGGGCGTCGAAGTACATCGAGGCATCGTAGCCGGGATGGTTGCCTTCGACTCCTGCCGGGCAAGCGCCCCAGCGCTGCACGAACGAGATCCGGCACCAGCCGGCACGAGCCGCCGCGCCTCAGACCGCGACCGGCTCCCGGTACTCCCCGAACACGCCGCGCAGGACGCCGCACATCTCACCCAGGGTGGCGTACCGCTCGACGCAGCGGATGAAGTGCGGCATGAGGTTCGCGTCCGTCGAGCCCGGTCGCGCTGCGGCCTCGCGCAATCCCTCGAGGGCCGCGGCCACGGCCTCCGCGTCACGCTCCCGACGCACCCGTTCCAGCCGCGCCAGGTGCCGCTCCAGCGACCCGGGCGGCACCTCGAGCACCGGCACCGTGACCGGCACGTCGTCCGTGTACCCGTTCACGCCGACGACGATCCGCTCGCCGGCATCGAACTCCCGCTGGTAGCGATACGCCGCGTCGGCGATCTCGCGCTGCGGGTACCCCTCCCCGATCGCAGCCACCATGCCGCCCCGCCGGTCGATCTCGTCGAGGTACCGCCACACCTCACGCTCGACACGGTTCGTGAGCGCCTCCGTGTACCACGAGCCGCCGAGCGGGTCGACCGTCGATTCCACCCCCGTCTCCTCGGCGATCACCTGCTGCTGGCGGAGCGCGAGCAGCGCGGCTTCCGCCGTGGGCACGGCGAGCGCCTCGTCGTACGCGTCGGTGTGGAGCGATTGCGTCCCGCCCAGGACCGCCGCGAGCGCCTGGATCGCGACGCGGGTGAGGTTGTTGAGCGGCTGCTGCGGCGTGAGCGACACCCCGGCGGTCTGCGTGTGGAACCGCATCCAGCCGCTCCGCTCGTTCTCGGCGCGGTATCGCTCGGACATCAATCGCCACCAGATGCGGCGTGCCGCCCGGAACTTCGCGATCTCCTCGAAGAAGTCGGAGTGGGAGTTGAAGAAGAACGAGAGGCGCGGGGCGAAGTCGTCGACCCGCATGCCGCGCGCCATCGCCGCCTCGACGTACGCCATCCCGTCGGCGATCGTGAACGCGAGCTCCTGGACCGCCGTCGAGCCCGCCTCCCGGATGTGGTAGCCGCTGATCGAGATCGTGTTCCACTTCGGCAGCTCGCGCGTCCCGAACTCGATCGTGTCCACGACCAGCCGCATCGACGGCTCGGGCGGGAACAGGAACTCCTTCTGGGCAATGAACTCCTTGAGGATGTCGTTCTGCGTCGTTCCCTCGAGGGCCGCGCGCGGCACGCCCGCCTTCTCCGCGGCCACGATGTACATCGCCCAGATCGGGGCGGCCGGGGAGTTGATCGTCATCGACGTGGAGACGCGGTCGAGCGGCAGACCCGCGAGCAGGACCTCCATGTCTGCAAGCGAGGAAACCGCCACGCCGCACGTGCCGAACTCGCCCTCGGCCTCGGGGTCGTCGGTGTCGTAGCCGTAGAGCGTGGGCATGTCGTACGCGATCGAGAGGCCGGTCTGGCCGGCGTCGAGCAGCTGCCGGAAGCGGGCGTTCGTGTCCTCCGCCGCCCCGAAGCCAGCGAACATCCGCATCGTCCAGCGCCGCGCCCGGTAGCCCAGCGCATGGATGCCGCGCGTGAACGGGGGCTCGCCCGGAAACCCGATGTCGCGCAGCGGGTCGAACGACGCGTACCGACCCTCACGGACGCGCAGGGGCTCGCCGCGCGCATCGACGGCCGTGGGGCCGCCGGGGCCGGTGGGCTCGCCGGCGGGCGCGTCCGCCCAGGACCACGGACCGTACAGCCGCTCGATCGGCAGGTCGCCCAGGGTCGCAAAGGCGTCCCGTCGTTCACCGCCGCGCGCGAGGCCCGGCTGGACGCGCTCGACGTGCCATCGCCGCTGGCCGGCGCTCCAGGCCTCCTGATCGCTCATGGCGCCCGACTCTAGCACCGGGCGGCGACGACTCAGCCGATGAGCGCCTCGAGGATGCGGATCAGCTCCGGTTCGCCGGTGGCCGAGACCAGCACCACCTGCACCCGACCTGGCTCGTCGCCGGGCCAGGCGATGATCGTCTGGCCCACGCTCCGGTGGATCGTGTCGAGCCGCACGCCGGCCGCCCCGGCAAGCTCGAACGGACGCACCTGCAGGGCCTCGGCACGTCCGGTGGCGCGGGCACCGGCCTCGTAGAACTCGATCATCGTCGCGGGATCGAGCCCGGCGGCCTCGAACACCGCGTACGTGACGCCCTGTTCGCTGCCGCGGTCCCATGTCGCGCCGGCGTAGCGGAGCTCCCGGATCCCGCGCTCGTGAAGCGACCCGAGCGCCTCGCTGGTGCAGCTGCGCCCGGAATCGACGGTGTTCGGCGCGACGCCGTCGAGCGCCGGCGGGAGCAGGGCCTCCAGCTCGGGGTACGCGCCGGGCCGGCGGCCGTCCGTCGTGCATGCCGAGGCTGGATCGAACGCGGGCGACGGAGCCGGGGCGGCGCAACCCGCTGCGGCGAGCGCCGCGACGACCAGGAGCAGGAGGAGTGCGGGGAGCCCGCGGCGGCGGCCCGGAGAGATCATCGGCCCGAGGCTACCCGGGAATTCGATCGGTGGTGCGGAGCGCCACCGGCCCGGTCGGGCCATGCCGTGCGGGCTCCGGGTGGCACCTGATCCCTGCGACGAGTCGGGGACCCGCGGGCGACCGCACGCCTGGCACGCAAGCCAGCCCGCATCGGACCGAACCACACGTCGCGTGGAGGTTGCACGCGCATCACAACGCGGGGTCCTGGTGCGGCCCGACACCTGACCCGTTCGTCCCACGGTGCGCGAGCGCGCCTCACGATCGAACGGAGGGACCTGGGACCGTCCGCCCATTGGCAGCACCGGCGCCGGCTGCGTACGGTTCGGGTGCGTTCGATCGCGCCGTACCCGCGACGTTCCGGGGGAACACCTGGGGCGTCGGCCACGGATCCGGAACTGGACGACCCGACCGTTCGAGGACGCTCGGCGGCACGGGGGATCCCGGTCCCGGTTCACGAGCCGAGTAACCATGGAGCAGCCGGCCAGCAGGCCCG
>DASSPX010000178.1:0-20282 GCA_035699445.1 Candidatus Limnocylindrales bacterium
TCGCAGATCCTCGTCACGAGCGGCATCCAGCAGGCGATCTCGCTCGTCGCGAGCGCGTACGTCGTCCCCGGTGCGGCGGTCGTCGTGGAGGACCCGACGTACGTCGTCGCGCTCGACACCTTCCGCGCGTCGACCGCGGACCTTGTCGGCGTGCCGGTCACGCCCGTCGGGCCGGACCCGGCGGAGCTCCGCGAGCGCCTTGAGCGGACGCGCGCCGTGTTCGCCTACCTCGTGCCCACGAACCAGAACCCCACAGGCGCCACCGTGCCCGACGATGCCCGCCGGGAGATCGCCCGGATTGCCGTCGAGCTCGGGACGCCGATCGTCGAGGACGAGGCGCTTGCCGGGCTGGAGCCGCCCGGAGCCCCGACACCCCGTCCGATCGCCGCCTGGGCGCCCGATGGCCCGATCCTGTCCGCGGGATCCCTCAGCAAGCCCGCGTGGGGCGGCCTTCGCGTCGGCTGGCTGCGCGGCCCCGAGACGGTGATCACCCGCCTCGGGCGGCTGAAGGTGCTCGCGGATTACGGCTCGGGCGTCATCGACCAGGCGGTCGCGGTCCGGATCCTCGACGTGCTGCCGCAGCTCCAGGCGGAGCGCCAGCGCCTCGTAGCCGGAACGCGCGAGCTGCTCGGAGAGCTGCTCGCGCGGCACCTCCCCGACTGGACGTGGGAGCGGTCGAGCGGGGGCATCACGGCGTGGATCCGGATCCCGGTCGGCGACGGCAGCGCGTTCGCACAGGTGGCCCTGCGGCACGGCGTCGCCGTCGTGCCGGGCTCGCTCCTGTCCGTGTCCGGCAGTCACGGCGACCACATCCGGATTGCGTTCGAGCGGCCGGACCGCCTCGACGAAGGGGTTCGGCGGCTCGCCGCCGCCTGGGCGGCCTACCGCGAGGACCTGGACGAGCCGGTCGAGCGCCGGCTGGCGTGGGTCGTCTGACCGTTCGCGCCCCTACGATCCGCGGGTGACGCCCGCCTCACCCCCCGGGCCCCTTGCCGGAATCGTCGTCGCCGACTGCTCCACGGTCCTCGCCGGACCGCTGTGCACGATGCTCCTGGGTGACCTCGGCGCGGACGTCGTGAAGGTCGAGCCCCCCGAGGGCGACGCGACGCGCGGCTGGGGACCGCCGTGGGTGGGGGACCCGGCCGCCGGCACCCGCACCGCCGCGTACTACCTCGCGGTGAACCGCAACAAGCGCTCGATCCGCCTCGACCTGAAGCGCCCGGAGGGTCGCGAGGTCCTTCGACGCCTGCTGGCTCGGGCGGACGTGCTCGTCGAGAACGCGCGCGTCGGCGGCTTCGCCCGGCTCGGGTTCGACGATGCGACGCTCGAGGCGATCAACCCCCGCCTCGTCCACCTCGCGATCTCCGGCTACGGCCCGATCGGCCCGGACGCGGCGAAGCCCGGGTACGACTTCATCGCGCAGGCCGTGGGCGGGTTGATGTCGATCACCGGGCAGCCGGACGAGGACGGCGGGGGACCCACGAAGGTGGGCGTCGCGGTCTCGGACGTCGTGAGCGGGCTGTTCGGGTGCGTCGCGGTGCTCGCGGCGCTGCTCGGGCGCGAGCGATCCGAGCCGGCGCGGGCAGCCGCCGGCGCGGGCGGCCAGCGGATCGACGTGTCGCTCCTGGAGGCCACGCTCGCGATGCTCGTCAACCAGGCACAGAACGCGTTCGTGTCCGGGCGGTCGCCGGAGCGGCACGGGAACGCGCATCCCAACATCGTCCCGTACGAGACGTTCGCGACCGCCGACGGCGAGATCGCGATCGGCGTGGGGAGCGAGCGGCAGTGGACCCGGCTGTGCTCCGCGCTCGGGGTGCCGGACCTGGCAACGGACCTGCGCTTTGCGACGAACGGCTCCCGGGTCGAGCACCGGGGGGAGCTGCGCAGCCTGCTCGCGGCGCGCCTCCGCGGCGCCCGGACCGCGGACTGGGTCCGGCGGCTCGACGAGGCCGAGGTCCCGGCCGGTCCGATCAACGACGTCGCCGCTGCCCTCGCCTCGCCGCAGGCGGCCGCGCTGGGCGCCGTCGAGGAGATGGAGCACCCGGCGTGGGGCGTGATCCGGCAGGTCCGGGCGCCGTTCACGCTGTCGGCGACGCCGGCGGCGATCCGGACGCCGCCCCCGGTGCTCGGCGAGCACACTGACTCGATCCTCGCCGAGCTCGGCTACGACGCGGACGCGATCGGTCGCCTCCGCGTCGATGGGGTGACCTGACCGCCTCAGTTCAGCGGGTCGCCGTCGCCCGCCTGGAACAGCCCGAGCGCGCCGCGGCCCACGAAGTTGAAGGCGTGGGTCACGATCGGGTACAGGCCGTCCTCCTTGAACACCATCTCGACGATCGCGCCCTGTGCCGGGCTGAGATCGACCGCCTGGCTGCCCCAGCCGCCCGGGTTGTCGACGGCGAGCTCGACGCCCTCCTTGATCACCCGGTCGAAGATCGTGCCGACGACGTGGAAGCTGCTGTCGATCGACGGCCCCGCGTCGAGGACGAACACGCGAACCCGCTTGCCGGTGCCGACCTCGATCGGGCCGTCCTTGTACTGGTTCGCGACGCCGTTGAACAGCACGAGGTCCGGGGCGGGGGCGGCCGCCATCGCCTTCTCGAGGTCCGCCGGCGCGCCCTGCTCGCCGAGATACCACTCGGACTGGACGAGCGCGAACTCGTGGTCGACCGGCTCGAGGCCGCCCGCCGGCTCCACGATCATCATCCCGTACATGCCGTTGGCGATGTGGTGGAGCGCCGGCGACGTGCCGCAGTGGTACATGTACACGCCCGCCTTGTCGGCCGTGAACTCGTACAGCTTCTCCTCGCCTGGGTTGATCGACGTCATCTCGTCGTTCCAGGCGACGAAGCTGCTGTGGAAGTCGATGCTGTGCGGCAGCTGGTTCGAGGCGGGGTTGCTCAGGCGGATGCGGACCCGGTCACCGAGCTTCACCCGGATCACCGGACCGGGGACGGTGTCCCCGAACGTCCACACCTTCTGGACGAAGCCGGTGGCGACCGTCATCTCGCGCTCGGTGATCACGAGGTCGATGTCGTGCGTCGTGCCCTCGAGGACCGGGGGCGCGATCGGGTCGTAGCGGACGGGCGCGGGGGCGTTCGGATCCTCGGCGACCTGGCCGGCGGGCAGCGGCCCGCCATGGTCGTCGGCGCCCGCTGCGGCGGTCTGGCCGGCAACCGTCACGCCGCCGGTCATGCCACCCTGCTCGTGCCCGGGGACGGAGCAGATGAACGTGAGCCCGCCTGCCGGGATCGTCACCTGGCCCTCGGCGGTCTGTCCGGCCTGGGCCTCGACCTTCGTCCCGTCGGCGAACGTGACGTCATGGACGATCGTGCCCGTGTTCGTGAGGCGGACGGTGTACGTGCCGGCGGCCGCCACCTCGATGCTCTTCGGCGTGAAGCCGAGATCGAATGCCTCGATCTCGAGCACGGATGCGCTCGCGGCTGCGGCATCGGGCGCGGTCGGGGGCTGGGCGGCCGCGGTGTCGCCGTTGGGGGTCGGGTTGGGCGCGTACCTCCACTCGGGGGCTGCCGTGCCCGAGCACGCCGCCGCGACGAGTACGACGACGATGGGGAGAGCCAGACGAACGTGCAGCCGGCGCATGATTGGTTCCCTTCCGAGCCGCGCGGGTGACGGGGCGCGATCCCGCACGGGGGCAGTGTGACCAAGGCACCGTGCTGTTCCTGCACGGCCGGATGGCCCGGATACGAGGGGCCGTTCGGCCTGGAGGGGGCCTGTCGGCTCGGAGGGGTTGTGGTCCTGTGGTCGAAGCCGCGGGTTGCGCCCCGCGTCGCGCCCCGCGTCGCCACCGCGACCGCCGCCGGGACCGCCGATGCTCGGGGTGCATCAGGCAGCGCGGCAGCGTGCAGGCATTCGTCGAGAGAGCCTCACTCCGTGTACCAATCCGAGCGGGCTCGGGCCCGAGCCGATGCTCGTGCAGCATCGCTCGAGGGAGCTACCGCCCCTGTCAGGCCGGCTGTGGCACTGCCGGTTCGACGCTGAGCCATCCAGCGGGCTCGGCGCGCAACGAGGCGAGGGTCGCCGTCGCGAACACGTCGAGGAACGCCTCCTGTCCGGCGAGGAACACGTCGTGGACGGCACAGTGACCGTCCCGGCCGCACGGGCCGCCCCGGAGGACGCACGTGCGCCGCCGGCTCTCGCCCTCCACCGCCTCGATGACGTCGAGCAGGCTGACCGCGCCGGCTGCGCGCGCCAGCCGGTAGCCGCCGCTCCGACCGGCGCTTGCGAGGACGAGCCCGGCGCGCATGAGGTCCGCCATGACCTGGGGCAGGAACCGGACGGGGATCGCCATCTCTTCCGCGATCCTCCGGACCGAAACCGGCCCGGCACCCTCGGCGCGGGCGAGCGCGAGCATCGCGCGAACGGCGTAGTCCCCGCGCTTCGTCAGCTCGAGCCGCATTGGCCGAGTATGCCGCGACACCCCGGATCGCGCCGGAACGGGCCGGTGCCCGCCAGAGCCGCCCGCTGCCCCGGCTAGACTCGCAGCGAGGAGCGAGGGGGTCGGCGACGGCACGAGGAGAGTTCGGATGGCGGACGACCGCGAGCGTTGGGCGCTGGTCCTGGGCGCCAGCTCGGGGATGGGCGAAGCGGCGGCGATCGCCCTCGCCGAGGACGGCTACCGGATCTGCGGGATCCACCTCGACTTCCGGGCCGGGCTCACCCACGTCGAGGAGATCCGCTCGCGCATCGAGGCGGTCGGCTCCGAGGCGCTGTTCGTCAACATGAACGCCGCCGACGACGCCAAGCGGGCGGCCGCGATCGACACGCTCACGAGGCGGTTCGAGGAGCGGCGGGCGGCCGGAGCGCACCCCTACCTGCGGGTCGTGCTCCATTCGCTCGCCTTCGGCTCGCTCTACCCCTATCTCACCGAGGATCCGAAGGATGGCGCCGACCGGAAGCGCCTTGAGATGACGCTCGACGTCATGGCGAACAGCCTCGTCTACTGGGTCCAGGACCTGTGGCGAGCCGGCATGCTCGAGCACGGCTCCCGGATCTGGGGGCTCACTTCGGAGGGCTCCACGCGCGTCGTGCCGACGTACGGCATGGTGTCCGCCGCGAAGGCCGCGCTCGAATCGCACGTGCGGCAACTCGCGATGGAGTTCGCGCGCCTGGGCACCGGGATCACCGCTAACTGCCTGCGTCCGGGGGTGACGATGACGCCGGCGCTCATGAGGATCCCCGAGCACGACGAGATCATCGCGGCGGCCCGACGGCGGAATCCGAGCGGCCGGATGACCACGGTCGAGGACGTCGCCCGCGCGCTCGTCGCGCTCTCGGGCGAGGGGACCGACTGGATCAGCGGCGAGATCATCGGTGTCGATGGAGCCGAGTTCGTGACCGGCTCGTGAGCTCGCCCGCGGGCCGGGTCGTCGTCGTCGGCTCGGTGAACGTGGACCTCGTCGTGGCCTCCGACCGCCTGCCGGCACCGGGCGAGACCGTCCTCGGCGGGACGTTCCGGCGCTTCCATGGCGGCAAGGGCGGCAACGCGGCGACGGCTGCGGCCCGGCTCGGCGCCCGGACGCTGCTCGTGGCGGCCGTCGGCGACGACGACCTGGGCGCCGATGCGCGGGCCGCACTGGCGAACACGAGGGTGGCGCTCGACGTCCTCGCGACGATCGAAGGCGTGCCCACGGGCGTGGCGCTCATCCTCGTGGACGCCGCGGGCGAGAACCTCATCTCCGTGGCACCCGGGGCGAACGCACAGCTGACGCCCGCGCAGGTCCAAGCCGCGTTCTCGCGGCTGGGTCCCCAGCCGGGCGACGTCGTGCTCGTCGGCAACGAGATCCCGGCCCGGACGGCTCGGGCCGCGCTCGAGCTCGGGCACGCGGCCGGCGCGACGACGGTGTTTAACCCGGCGCCCGCGGACGGCGTGGACGACGCGATGCTCGCGGCGACCGACATCCTCACCCCGAACCGGGTCGAGCTCGCGCGACTGGCCGGTGCCGAAGCGCCTGCGGACGACGTCGCGGCGCTTGCCCGTCGCCTCATGGCGCCTCGTGGCGAAGGCGCCGTGGGCGTGCGGGACGCGGTGCTCGTGTCGCTCGGGCGCGTCGGCGCGCTCCTCGTGCGCGCCGAAGCTCAGCGCGAGCTGCCCGCGCCGGCCGTCGAGGCGGTCGACGCCACGGGTGCCGGCGACGCGCTCAACGGTGCGCTCGCGGCGGCGCTCGTCCGCGGTCGATCGCTGGAGGACGCAGCCCGCGAGGCGGTGATCGCGGCGAGCCTGTCGGTCACGCGGCCCGGGGCGCGGGAGGGAATGCCCACCCGCGAGGAGCTCGACCGCGCGCTCGCCTGAGGCGCATTCGCCCGAAGTCGCGCATTCGCTCGAGGCCGCGCATTCGCACGAGTCCGCCCGGCGTCAGCCCCGGAGCGCCTCGACCACTCGCTCGAGGTTGCCGCGCATCATCCCCTCGTACGTGTCCGCCGGCGGGTCGCCCAGGCTGTCGGTGTAGAGATCGCTCACGACCGCCACCCCCGTCTCCTCGGCGAGCGTACGGACGAGGTCGTCGCTGAACTGCGCCTCGCTGAAGATCGCCGACACGCCCGCGTCGCGGATCGCGGCGACGAGATCCGCGATCTCGCCCGCGCTCGGGTCCTGTCCCGGGGCATCCACGACCGTGCCCACGATCTCCAGCTCGTAGGCTGCGGCGAAGTACGGGAAGGCGTCGTGGAACGAGACGACCCGGCGCCGCTCCGCGGGGAGCGCCCCAATCGCCTCGCGCGCCTCGTCGTCGAGTGTGGCGAGCCGCTCGTCGGACGCCCGGGCCCGCGCGCCGTGGTCGGCCGCTCGGGCGGGGTCGAGCTCCGCCAGCGCACCCTCGATCCGTTCGACGTACCTGCGCGCATGCGAGACGTCCAGCCACAGGTGCGGGTTCGGCGCCCCCTCGTCGGCGAGATACTCCACCCCCTCCAGGTCCTCCGCGAGCGCGACGAGCCTGGCGCCCGTGCCCGCATCGACCACGAGGTCAGCAAGCCAGTCGTCGAGCCCGAGCCCGTTGTAGACGACAAGGTCCGCCTCGGCGATGTGCTGGACGTCGGCGGGCGTCGGATCGAACGTGTGGACCTCGCCGCCCTTGGGGACCAGCGCCGCCACCTCGACATCGTCGCCCCCGACCTGCGCAACGAGATCGGCGAACACCGTGGTCGTCGCCACCACGCGTACCCGGTCGCCCGCGGGATCGGGTGAACCGCCGGCCGCGCCGCACGCCGCGACGAGCCCGGCGAGCGCGATCGAGGCGGCCAGGCCCGTGATTCGGACGGTCGGCCTCACGACGCGTTCAGGCGCCCGCCGGCGCCCTCGACGGCCTGGCAGGACGGGCAGGTGCCGAACATCTCGAGCCGGTGCGACGCCACCCGGTAGCCCGACCGCCGCGCGACCTCCGCGGCGACCTTCGACATCCCGCAGTCCTCGACCTCGGTCGCGCGCCCGCAGCGCATGCACACCACGTGATGGTGGTGGGCTGGCTCGCACGCGAGGTACGCGTGCCCGCCGTCGGGAAGATCGATCCGCTCGACGAGCTCGAGCGACGCGAACAGGTCGAGCGTCCGGAAGATCGTCGCCCGGCCGATGCCGAGCCGCCGCGCCCCGGCCGCCGCGACGAGGTCGGCCGCGGTGAACGGGCCGGGCCGGTCCGCGATGAGCTCGGCGACGGCCCGCCGAGGGACGGTGCGCCGCTGGCCGGCGCGGTCCAGCCCGACGAGCAGCGTGTCCGCGTTCCGGCGTGCCGCGGGCCGTGCGGCCGTCGCCCTCATCGCTCCCCCGGTGCGAGCAAGGTCCCCGGCGCGGCATCGGCCCGTGCCGCCAGGCGCCGTGCGAGGACGCCCGTCCGTGGCCCGAGGGCGAGCGCGGCCACGAACAGCAGGGTTTCGAACAGCACGATCGTCGCGCCCGAGGCCACGTCGAGCCAGTACGAGAGGTACAGCCCGACCACTGCCGATAGCGTGCCCACGATGGCCGCGGTCACCATCAGCCGGGCGAACCGCACGGTGATCAGCTGCGCGGTCGCGGCCGGCGTGACGAGCATCGCCACCACGAGGATGATCCCGACCGCCTGGAGGCTGACGACGATCGTGAGCGCCACGAGCGCGAGGAAGATCGACTCCAGGAGGCCTACCCGGATCCCGGACGCCCCCGCGCCCAGCGGATCGAATGTCGCGTACAGCAGCTCCTTCCACAGCAGCGCGACCACGCCCAGCACGCCCACGCCGAGGACGACCAGGGCCACGAGGTCGAGCACCGAGATCGCGAGCACGTTCCCGAACAAAAACGAGAACAGGTCCGCGACGTAGCCCTCGATCCGCGAGAACAGGAACACGCCGAGCGCGAACGTGCCCGAGAACAGCACCCCGATCGCGGTGTCCTGCCGAATGCCTGCGCGGCGGCTGACGGCACCGATCGCGAGGGCGGTCCCGATCGAGGCAACGGCCGCACCGAGGTAGAACGGGATCGACAGCAGGTAGGCGACCACCACGCCCGGGAACGCCGCGTGGGCGATCGCGTCGCCGATGAACGCCACGCCGCGCAGCACGACGTACGTGCCGACGACCGCGCACACGGCGCCGACGAGCGTGGACGCCAGGAGCGCACGCACGAAGAAGCCGAGCGTGAGCGGTTCGAGGACGAGGTCGATCACGACCGGTCCCGATCGTGGAAGTGCTGCTCGCCCGGCGCCGCGTCGTCGTGGTGGTGGGCGTCGTCGAGGACCACCGCAGTCGTGCCCAGCATGAGCAGGTGGCCGCCGTACGCGCGGGCGAGCACGTTCGGGTCGAGCACGAGCGAGGACGGCCCGTGCGCGACGACCCCGCGGTTTACCGCCAGGACCCGCTGGAACCGCTGGGCGGCGCAGGCGAGGTCGTGGGTGGTCGCGATGACCGTCTTTCCGCGCCGCGCCTCGGCCTCCAGGATGTCCATCAGCTCTTCCTGGGTGGTCGCATCGATGCCGGTCACCGGCTCGTCCAGCAGGTACAGGTCCGGCTCGGCTGCCAGTGCCCGGGCGAGGAACACCCGCCGCCGCTGACCGCCCGACAGGCGCCCCACCTGGACGTCCATCGAGCCGTCCATGCCCACGAGCGCGAGCGCTCGTGCGACTGCGCGCCGGTCGTCCGGCCCCGGGCGGCGGATCGGCCCGAGACGCGGGAAGCGCCCCATCATGACGACGTCTGCCACCGTCACCGGGAAGCCCCAGTCGACGAACTCCGCCTGGGGCACGTACGCGACCCGCCGCGCCTGCTGGCCGGCGGGGTGCCCGAGCACCTCGATCCGCCCGGTCCACGGCCGGAGCAGGCCGGCCATCAGCTTGAGCAACGTGCTCTTGCCGGCCCCGTTCGGCCCGACGACGGCGAGCAGCGTGCCAGGCTCGACCGCGAGCGAGACATCCTCGAGCGCGACCCGGTCGCCGTAGCCGGCACGCACGTCCGCCAGCCAGACGTCCGCGTGCGCGCGGGCGTGGCTCGGGTCCACGCCGCTCTCGACGGTCGCCAGACGGCGCTCCGCGGGGTGGTCGTGCGGGTGAGCGTGGGGGTCGAATGCGCTCATTTCGAGACTCAGTATCAACAATCCGGGTGTGGCGCGCAAGCGGCCCTCGACGATCTGCCGGAATCGGGGCCGCTCGGCCCGTTCGCGTCGGTCCGGTCGGCACCGGCAGCGCGCGGCCCGGACGGCGGATGCTGCCTGCGGGTCCGAGGAGCGGGCCCGGCCCGCGCGCGCCGAGCGCGCCGTCCCAGCGATCGCGCCGTCCCGCACGATCGGCCGAGGTCGATCCGTGGCCAACTCTTCGTCCACCGTCGCCTCCCGCCGCGAGCGCCGCGCCGCCGAGCGCGCGAACCGCGGCGAACGCGGCGCCGTCCGGCGACCGCTCGGCCGCCGGCGCTCCGGTCCGTCGCTCGGGCTCATCTCGATCGTTGCGGTCGCGGCCGCCATGGGTCTGATCGCGTTCACCGCGCTGTCGCAGCCGCGGTCGCCCGACACGAGCGGCCTGATCGATCCGGCGACCTCCTACCCAGCGGCGATCCAGGACGGGCGTGCCCTGGGCGGCTCGGACGCCCCCGTGACAGTCGTCGTGTGGGCCGACTTCCAGTGCCCGGTCTGCGCGCGCTTCGCGGAGGACGTCGAGCCGATCCTTGTGAACCGGTACGTGACCTCCGGGCTACTCCGGATCGAGCATCGCGACGCCGCCATCCTCGGCACGGGCGGACCCGACGACGAATCGCTGCTCGCCGCCGCCGCTGCGCGCGCCGCCGACGAGCAGGGTGCCTACTGGGTGTTCCACGACTGGCTGTTCGCGAACCAGGACGGCGAGAACCGTGGCGGCTTCAGCCGCGACCGCCTCGTCGCGATCGCCACGGCCGCGGGTCTCGACCTCGGCCGGTTCGAGGCGTCGCTCGACGCCGGGGCAGGCCGCGCGGCGGCGGAGACGGACACCGCCGAGGCGCGGGCCGCGGGCATCAACAGCACCCCCACGCTCGAGGTGGACGGCCAGCGGTTCGTGGGCCTCCAGCCGGTCGACCAGCTGGCCGCCGCGATCGAGGCAGCGGCGGCCGCGAAGGGCGTGACGCCCGCGCCGCGCGCCGACGGGTAGCCGGCGATGGTCGCCAGACTGCGGCGGACCCATCCGGCCGTCCTGCTCATGGCACTCGACCTGTTCGGGCTGGCCGTGGCGAGCTACCTCTCGGTCGTCGAGCTCCAGGGCAAGCTGCCGTACTGCGGCCCGCTCAAGGGCTGCGAGGAGGTCGCCCTCTCCGAGTACGCGCGGATCGGCGGCCCGAGCGGCCTTCCGGTGGCGGTGTTCGGCGTGTTCCTCTCGGTCGCGCTGTTCGCGCTCGCGTTTCGCTGGTGGCGGACGGGCGAGCGCTGGGCGCTCGCGGGGCACTACGGCCTGTCCCTCGCCGGCGTCCTGTTCGAGGTCTACTTCACGTACGTCGAGCTGTTCATCATCGGCGCCGTGTGCGTCTGGTGCGCCCTCTACGGCGTGAGCCTGGTGGCGCGGTTCCTCGTGGCGCTCGCGGTCTGGACCCGCCGCGACCGGATCGCGGCCGCCTGGTCCGAATAGGACCATCGTCCGGGTCCCTCCCCCCACCGCACCCGCCTAGACTCGCTTCGTCGGCCGTGGAGCGGCCGATCCGTGCCGGCGGAGTGGCCGGCGATCGGGGAGCGCGATGGCGATCAACGCCCTGCGCGGTACGTCCAAGGCGACGGAGGCGCCCGTGATCGGGGATCCCGATGGCGCGATCTTCGTCTGCACCAGCTGTGCCCGCCCGGTCGCGTCCGGCGCGCGGAGCTGTCCTGGCTGCGGCGCCCGCTTCCTGCTCGACGTCCCGATCAGGCGCGCAGCCGCCCTGGCATCGATGGGGCTCGCGCTCGGACTCGTCGTCGGGGGCGGCGGCGTGGGCCTCGCCGCGGCGCTCGGCAGCGCCCCGGCAGCCACGGCGGTCACGCCGTCCGCGGCACCGGACCCGCTCCCGTCCGCGCTGCCCGTCGCCACGCAGCCCAGCTCCGGCGGCGGATCGACCTCCGGCGTTCCACCCGCGGCGGTCGCCGCGCTCCGGGGCACGACGACGATCAACACCCGGATCGCACTCCTCGCACAGCCACTCGCCGCCGAGCTCGCGGCGGAGGACCTGGACGTGTCGGCGGTCGCCCGGACCCTCCGGCGCGTCGCGCTCGAGGTGGGCGCCGCGGAGACGCTGGTCCCGTCGCTCCGCGCCTGGCCGACCGCCAGCCTGTACGCCGGCGACCTGGACCGGTTCTACGAATCGCTCGCGACGCGCGTCCGCGAGGGCCTCGGTGCCTCGGTGCGCAACGAGGAGGCGTACCGCGTGACCGCGACCGACGTGCTCGCGCTCCTCGGCGGGCTGCCGGCGCTCGATGCGGCCGCCCACCAGCTGGCCGCCGAGGCCGACCTGCCGCCCGCAGCCACGCCCTGACCCGTCAGGGCTGCCGGGACCCGGGATCGCCGGGCGCGTAGCCCGTCAGCTCGACATACGCCTCGCCGCCCAGCGACCGCCCGTCGCGCGTGGCGCGCACGACCTGCGATCCCTCCCAGTACACGACGCCGGTCGTCGCCCGCGTGTCGAGCTCCTGGTCGGCGACGGTGGGCGCGAGCCGGATCTCGAGGCTGTCGGAGGGGACCGCGATCCGCCAGCCAGCGGGGTAGTCCGCGCCGGTGCGCGGACTCTGCCAACGGTCGATCACCTCCACGGCGAACGCGTCGCGATCGAGATGGCGAGCCTCGCCGTCCGGCTCGACGAGCGTCCCGTACACGAGCGGGTACGAGCCGTCGGCGTTCCGCACGAGCGAGAGCGTGAGATCCGTGCCGTCGTCGAGATTGACCGCGAACCAGTCCCAGCCGCCGCCGCCGATCGCGATGAAGTCGCCCCACTGGTGGTCGAACCAGGCGCTGCCGTCGACGCGCAGGGTGCGGTCGTCGACGCCGAGCGAGCCCGTCGCGGTCATCGCCGTCCGCGAGTAGTAGTAGGAGCCGCCCGCCGGCCCGAAGTCGATCCAGCCGATCCGGTTGTGGAGCGCGGGCGGCTTCGTCGCCCGCAGGCGGAGGTCGAGCGTGAACGCCGCCCGCGCACTCAAGCCCGCCACTTCGTCCATGGCTGCGGCCGCGTGCAGCCGGTCGGTGCCGTCACTCCCGGCCATCGTCCACGGCTCGCGGGCGATGAGCGCGTCCGCGGTCGGGTCGAACCCGCTGATCGCGAGCGCGAAGCCGCCAGCGGCGCCGGCCGCCCCGGCACCGACATCCACCTGGGGCCCGATCTCGCTGCGCTGCGCATATCGGAACGTGCCGCCGGTCTCGTCGGTGAGCGCGAGGTGCGAGGCCCAGGTCACCGGGAAGCCGCCCCGCTCCGCGCGGAAGATCACGTACTCGAAGCCCCACCGGCCGCCGGCGTCGTCACGCAGGTGGCCCGTGTAGTACCACCACTCGGTCAGGCGCTCGTGCGGCGCGTCGTCGGCCGGGAGGACGAGCGGCCGCGGGTCGGGCGGCGGTGCTGTCGGGGTCGGCGCGGGCGTCACGACGGGGCCCGCGGGCATGGGGTTCGCGAGGATCGCCCCGGACGTGCAGGCCGCGGTGACGACGGCGAGCGCGACGATGGCCGCGGGGAGTCTCGTCATCGCGCTGCCGCCTCCACCTCGGCCTCGGTGCGCGGCAGGATCCCGCGGAGCGCGCGGTCGAGCCGTGCCGGGACCCACCAGTTCCAGCGCCCGAGCAGTCGCATCGTCGCCGGCACGAGCAGCGCCCGCACGACCGATGCGTCGAGGGCGACCGCGATCGCCACCCCGACGCCCAGCGCCTTGATGAGCACGATGTCGGCGAACACGAACGAGCCCGCGACGACGACCACGAGTACCGCCGCCGAGGTCACGATCCGCCCGCTCCGCTCCAGCCCGCGGGCGACGGCCTCGGTGTTGTCGCCCGTCCGGTCCCAGACCTCCTTCATCCGCGACAGCAGGAACACCTCGTAGTCCATCGACAGCCCGAACAGCACGCAGAACAGGATCACCGGCTGCGTGGTCTCGACGAACCCCAGCGGCTGGAACCCGAGCACGGCCGAGAGGTTGCCGTCCTGGAAGATCCACACGAGGGCCCCGAAGCTCGCGGCGATCGAGAGCGTGTTCATCAGGAGCGCCTTCGCCGGCAGGATCACGCTCCGGAGGAGGACGAACAGCACGAGGTACGTGGACACCACGATGAACAGCGCGGTGCGCGGGAAGTCCGCGGCGACGCGCGACACGACGTCGTCGACGTCCGCCGCGCCCCCGCCCACGAGGAGCGTCGAGCCGGCGGGAGGCGCGAGCGGACCATCGGGCGCCCGCAGGTCGGCGACGAGCGCGCGCGCCTCGGGCTGGTTCGGGCCGTACGGGGTGTAGATCGTGATCGCGGTGAGGTCGCCCGCGGTCGTGGCGTCCAGCTGTGCCCGGACGAACCGGTCCGGGGGCCCGGCGACACCCGTGTACAGCAGCCGGTACTGGTCGAGCCCCAGGCGCGGGTCGACATCGACGAGGCTGTCCACGCGCGTCACCCGCGGATCGGCCGCGAGCCGTCGCGAGTAGTCGTACAGCGCGGTCAGGTTCGCGTCGCCGGTCACCGCGCCCGGCATCCGGACCGCGAGCACGATCGGCGCGAACGCGCCCTCGCCGAAGGCCGCGACGAGCCGGTCGTAGGCGGCTCGGGAGGGAACGGACGGAGGGAGGATCGACGCGTCCGGGGCGTTGAACCGGACGTGGAGAAACGGCGCACCGAGGAGGAGCAGGACGGCGAGCGTCGGAAGCAGGACCGGAACGGGGCGGCGCATGACCGCCCGCGCGAGGCGCGCCCAGCGGCCGTCGCCCTCCGATCCCACGCGCATCCGGCGGACGGCGAGCGCATCGATCCGCGGCCCGGCGATCGCGAGCACGGCCGGGAGCAGCGTGAGCGCGGCCGCCACGGCCAGCCCGACGACGATCGCGCCCGCGACCCCGACCGAGCGCAGGATCATGAACTCGAACAGAACCAGGCCCAGCAGGCCGAGGAGCACCGTCAGGCCCGAGAAGAAGACGGCCCGCCCTGCCGTCGCCACGGTCACCCGCACGGCCTCGGTCACCCGGTCCGGCCCGTCGCGCCGGGCGAGCTCCTCCCGGAACCGGCTGGTCATCAGCAGCGAATAGTCCACGCCGAGGCCGAGCCCGAGGAGCGTCGCGAGGTTGAGCACGAAGATGCTCATCGGGGTCGCGGACGCGACGAGGAAGATCGCCGCGAGCGCGACGACTACCGAGGCGCCGCCCACGACGAGCGGCACGCCGGCGGCCACCACGGAGCCGAACACGAGGAGCAGCGCGAGCGCGGCGAGCGGCAGGCTGATGACCTCGGATCGCCGGAGGTCGGCCTCGGAAACCGCCTGGACGTCGCCGTAGAAGACGGGGCCGCCCCCGAGCTCGGAGCGGAGCCCGGGTGCCTGCCGCAGGCGCGCTTCGAGAAGCGGGACGGCCTCCGGCGATTGGTCGGGCGGCAGATCGAGGAACACGACGTCATAGGCGAGCCGCCCGTTCGCACTCACCTGGCGTGGCGCGAGGAGGTGCGAGACGACCCGTTCGACGTGCGGCGCAGACGGGATGTCCGCGGTCGCCAGCGTGACGGCCCGTGCCCACTCCGGCGTTCCGGCGTGCAGCGTGTCCGAGTCGTGGACGATGACGAGCGCCGACGGCGGCAGCCCGATCTCCGCCTCGAGCAGCTGCTTCGCGCGGGCCGACTCGAGATCGTCGAGGATGAAGCCGCCGGCGGACAGCGCGCCGGGCGCGCGGGGGGCGAGCGGGATGGCCGCGACGAGGAGGACGGCCCACGCGCCGACGATCCACCAGCGCCGCCGCGCCGCGAGCGCGCCGAGGCGGTCGAAGCTCACGCGATGGAGGTCGCGCGACGGCCGGCCGGGGCTGGAACGGCGACTGGGACTTCGGCAAGCGCGTGCATGTCACGTCGATCGTATGCACGCGCGGGATGACGGTCGTGGCGCGCGGTCACCGGCCCGCGGCGGGCGGTGAGGATGGAGTAGCATCCGGAGCCGAGTCGAGCCCGCCGTCGGAGTACGCCTCGCCCGTGACGATCTTCACGATCTGGTTCAACAACTTCCCGAACAACTTCGTGATCCTGCTCGCGGCCGCCGCGGTCGCGGGAGCGTTCGTGTTCGTGTTCGCGAAGTCCGCGATGGTCGCCGAGGGCGGGCGGCGTGGCTGGGTCCGCGGGATCACCGGCCCGAACGGGAAGCTGCTGTTCGGCACGCTGTTCCTGCTCTGGGCGATCGGCTTCGGGGTACTGCTCCAGCTGGTCCCGCACGAGGGCGCGAACTCGCCCTACGGCGGCCTCGGCCTCATCGCGCTGTTCACCGGCTTCTTCATCATGATGGGCTTCCTCTGGAGCGTCATCGGCGACTGACGCCCCGGCGCCTGGCGCGCGCCGCGCCCGGGAGCCGCGCCGGCCATTCGGGCCATCGACCGTCGACGCGGGCCGGGCTATCATCCCACTTCATGCACGGTGCATAGGTTCTATGCACTCAACGAGCTGAAGCGGAGGATCCGATGGAGTCGAGCGCGCGAACGGATGCGAGGCCGCGGCCCGAGCGAGCGGTCGCGCCCGTGGACGCCGCGCCGTTCGTCAACCAGCGCGATCCGGCCGCTCGCCTGGGCCCGGGTGGGCGACCCGCAGTCAGCCGCCGCGCGCCGCTCTGGGCGGATGTCCCCGACGAGCAGTGGAACGACTGGCGCTGGCAGCTCTCGCACCGCGTCAACGACCTGCACGAGATCGAGCAGATCCTCGAGCTCACCGACGAGGAGCGCGAGGGGCTGTCCGCGCCGGACAAGTTCCGGGTCGACATCACGCCCTACTTCATCAGCCTGATCGACCCGAAGGACCCGAACGACCCGATCCGCCGCCAGGTGATCCCGCTCGGCCGCGAGCACACGGCGTTCACCGGGATGATGGAGGACTCACTCGCCGAGGACCGCCACTCGCCCGTGCCGGGCCTCGTGCACCGCTATCCCGACCGCGTCCTCATGCTCATCACCACGCAGTGCGCGAGCTACTGCCGGTACTGCACGCGGTCGCGCATCGTGGGCGACCCGACCCAGAACTTCAACCGTCGCGAGCACGAGGCGCAGCTCGACTACATCCGGCGCACGCCCCAGATCCGGGACGTCCTTATCTCCGGCGGCGACGGCCTGACGCTGGCGCCGAAGCTCCTCGAGTCGGTGATTCGGGGGCTGCGCGAGATCCCGCACGTCGAGATCATCCGGATCGGATCGCGCGTCCCGGTGTTCCTGCCGCAGCGGATCGACGACGAGCTGTGCGAGATGCTCGGCCGGTACCACCCCCTGTGGCTGAACATCCACGTCAACCACCCGAACGAGATCACCCCGGAGCTCGCCCGCGCGTGCGACCGGCTCACGCGCGCGGGGATCCCGCTCGGCAACCAGTCGGTGCTCCTCGCCGGCGTGAACGACTGCGTGAACATCCAGCGCGACCTCGTCCACCAGCTGGTCGAGATGCGGGTCCGGCCGTACTACCTCTACCAGTGCGACCTCGTGGAGGGCAGCGGCCACTTCCGGACGCCGGTGGGGAAGGGCCTCGAGATCATCGAGGGTCTCCGGGGGCACACGAGCGGATATGCCGTCCCGACGTACGTGATCGACGCGCCCGGCGGCGGCGGCAAGATCCCCGTGATGCCGAACTACCTCGTGAGCTACTCGGACCACAAGATCGTGCTCCGGAACTACGAGGGCTACATCACGACGTACGAGGAGCCGGTCGAGTACCGCCAGCACGACCGGGCCTCGTGCGCGTCGTGCCAGCTGCCACGCCCCGAGCCCGGTCAGGGCGGCGTGCACGGGCTGCTCCAGGGCGAGCGGATGTGGATCGAGCCGAAGGGCTTCGACGAGGTTCACGGACGCGGCAACCAGGATCAGCACCGGCTCCAGGACCCGGCGAAGTGGGTGCCCTATGGCGTGGGCGCGATCGAGGGGCAGGCGGCCGAGGGCGGACGCCCGCTGCCGGTCCTCGAGCCGGGGACGAACGGGGCCGGGTCGGAGCCCGGCGCGGGCCTCGAGCCGCGACCCCAGGAGGGCGAACCGACCGCCACCGCGAACCACGAGCTGCTGTAGCGCTTCGCCGCAACCGCGAGGGCGCGGCGCCCGCTTTCAGGTACCTGATCCGGCGGCTGCCCGATGGCGCCCGGGTCGCCGCCTGCCAGTCTCGTCCCATCGCCGGCCGGTGGGGCCGGTCGGAGCCGGAGGACGGGACCGGATGCGTGCTTTTGGGCTCTACCTGGCCGAGATCGTGCTGGGGGGAGCGCGCGACCCACGCCCCGCGGTGGCTGGGGGCTCACCCGGCGAGGTCGCGCCGCTCGATGCACGAACCCTGGCCGCGTGGCGGGCCTGGGCCGCGCGCGGTGCCTCCGGCGCGGATCCGGCCCCGCCGGCCGGCGAACGCTCTCCAGGGCCCCTTCCCGCGGGGCGCTTGCGTCCCGTCGAGCCCTGACCCGGGCGGGCGACGCGCCACACCTCCTCGGTTGCGTCGCCCGCCGCTCCCGCCGACGGGAGCCCTATCCATGAACCCGGCGCGGACCTACCATCCCGCGCGATGGCAGGGGGTGCGACGAGCCCGGTCCTGATCGACCGGGTCGACGAGATGGCGCGGCTCGAGGCGGCGTTCGACGACGCCGCGAGCGGCCGACCGCGACCGATCCTGCTGTCGGGCGAGGCGGGCATCGGCAAGAGCCGCCTGGTCCAGGAGCTGGCCGCACGCGTCGCCGGTCGGGGCGGCCGGGTGATGGTCGGCGGCTGCCTGTCCCTGGGCGACGGCGCGATCCCGTACTTGCCGTTCGCCGAGATCCTCCGGCGCCTCGCGCGCACGACCGACCCGGCAGTCCTGGCCGAGGCGCTCGGTCCGGGTCGGGCCGACCTCGGGCGGCTCGTGCCGGAGCTGGGCGGTCCCGACGGGCCCGCCGATCCCGAGCGACCGGCGAGCCCGGACGGCGGTGCGGAGCCCGGCTCCGGCGTGGCTCGGGCGCGCCTCTTCGAGGCGGTCCTGCTGCTGCTCGGCCGGCTCGGGACCGAGGCGCCCCTGTTGCTCGTCATCGAGGACGTCCACTGGGCGGACCCGGCGAGCCGGGACCTGGTGACGTTCCTCGTCCGCAACCTCACCACCGAGCCGGTGGTCCTCCTGCTCACGCTCCGCAGCGACGGACTGGGGCCGGACGACCCGATCGTGCGCTGGCTGGCCGAGCTCGAGCGTGATCGACGGTTCGAGCGGATCGACCTCGAGCGCCTGGGCCGCGACGACGTGAGCGCGCAGGTCCGGGCGATCCTGGGCGGCCCGCCGCCGGCCGGGCTGGTCCACCCGATCTGGGAGCGGTCCGAAGGCAACCCGTACTTCGTCGAGGAGCTCGTGGCCGCCGCGCTCGCCGGCGACGGCGCGTCGCTGCCGGCGACCCTCGCGGACGTGCTCCGCTCGCGCCTGCTCGGGATCGCGGCGCCGGTCCGGGCGGTGCTCGAAGCCCTCGCGGTCGTCGTCCGACCTGCCGACGAGCGGCTCGTGTCGGCGGTCCTGGCCCGGCCGGAGGAGGAGGTGGGCACCGCGATCCGCGACGGGCTCGACGCGCACCTCCTGCGCATCGACGAGCGCGGGCGGACGCGCTTCCACCACGCGCTCGTCCGGGAGGTCGTCGAGGCGCGCCTGCTGCCCGGCGAGCGCCGTCGACTCCATGAGCGCGTCGCGACCGCGCTCAGTGCGGACCCTGGTCTCGCGGGCGACGGCCCGGGCGGGGTGGCGGCGGAGCTGGCGCGGCACTGGACGGCGGCGGGCCACCGGACCGAGGCCTATCGCGCGTCGCTCGACGCTGGCACCGCGGCGCTGGCGGTGTACGCGTACGCCGACGCGGTGGAGCACTTCGAGCGCGCCCTGTCGCTCGTCGAGGAGCTCCCGCCCGACGACCGGCCGTCCCCCCAGGACCTGCGCCTGCTCCTTCGGCGCGCCGCCGATGCGAACGACAGCGCCGGGGACGTGGCCCGTGCCCTGGAGCTTGCCCGGCGGGAGCTCGTGCTGGTCGACGAGGCGGCCGAGCCGGCACTGGCGGGCGCCCTGCACTCCCGGGTGGGCTACTTCCTGTGGGCGACGGGCGACAGCGAGGCGGGCCTGGTGGAGCATCGCCGCGCGCTCGAGCTCGTGCCGGCGACGCCCCCGAGCGCGGAGCGGGCGCGCGTCCTGGGCTCGTACGGGGGCGCGCTGTCGGGCGAGTCGCGCTGGGCGGAATCACGAGCCATCTGCGAGGAGGCCGTGGCGTGCGCGGTGGCGGCCGGCGCCCGGGCCGAGGAGAGCCGCGCGCGCAACATGCTCGGTGGCGACCTGGTCGCGCTGGGCGAGGTGGACGCGGGGATCGAGCAGCTGCGCGATGCGCGACGGATCGCGGCAGAGACCGGCCCGCCCGAGCTGCTCATCGTCGCGCATCTCAACCTCGCGCTGTTCCTCCTCGCCGACGATCGGCTCGAGGACGCGCTCGCCGAGGCCGAGGACGGCCGGGTCGCCGCGCGCCGCCTGGGGCTCCACCGCCGGTACGGGCAGGATCTGGCCGCCCTGCAAGGCGACATCCTCGTGCGGCTCGGTCGCTGGGACGAGGCCGACGCCGTGACGCTCGAGGGGCTCCGGCTCGACCCCGACGACGTGGGCAGCGCGTACCTCGCCATCGTCCGCGGGCGGCTGCACGCCCGGCGCGGCGAGCTCGCGGAGGCGGAGCGG
>DASSPX010000179.1:0-4643 GCA_035699445.1 Candidatus Limnocylindrales bacterium
CCCTCGGGCTCCAGGCTCCCGTTGCTCCACATCCGGATCTCCAGGCCCAGCCCCTCCACCGCCCCCCTCGCCTCGTCCAGGACCTCGCGCGGCATCACGAGGAGCAGCCCGCCCTCGCGGCCGTCCTCGCGCACGAGGCCGCGGCGCAGGAGCTCGGCGGGCTGCGGCTCGTAGCCGCCGAACCCGCGCGCCTTGTACGTGTCGAGCAGCAGCACCCAGCGCCGCCCGCCGTCGCGCCAGAACGCGCCAATCCCGGCAAAGTGGCCGACCTCCCAGCGATCGCGCGGGAGCGATTCCACCGCCGGCCCGCGCAGCCCCTCCACCGAGTACGCCGGGTGCGTCGGGGCGAGCAGCTGGTCGGTCTCGTAGTTCGCGACCGGGTGGACCCGCCACGCCTCGAGCCGATCCGCAAGCAGGTCCCACAGCCCCTCCCACCGCTCCGGCGTGAGCAGCACCTCGCCGCGTGCGGTCCGGGCCGGCACGGGCAGCGTCACGAGCGCGCCGCCCGACGCGACTGCGACCGCTCGCGCGGTTCCCGTCGGGCTCGTGCCGGACACCGCAGGGTCGTCGGAGGACCGCAGCTCCCAGGCGTAGAACTCGCGCGGGTGACGGCGCAGCGCCTCCTCGTCGCCCCAGCCCGCGGCCGCCACCGCGGCCCGCACACGGTCGGCGGGCTCGACCTCGTACGCCTCGATGACCGTGCCGGCAAGAAACGCGAGGTAGTCCTCGCGGGTCGTGTCGATCCCCTCGTGACGCGGGTAGCCCAGCGGCGCCAGCAGGTACCGCGCCGCGTACGCGCCGCAGGTCGCCGGCCGCTGGTCGTCCAGCCGGTCGAACGCATCGGCGATCGCGTCCCAGCCGTGCACGTAGCGCACGGTCGCGTCCGCGAATAGCGCCTCCGGCACCCGACGCGGCGGTAGACCTCCGGGGACGGCGAGCGGCGTCACCCGCGTCGTGGGCGTCGCGACCGCCGTCACCTCACGCGACCCCGAAGTACGTCGCCCGCTCCCATGGCGTGACCTCCGTCGTGTCCTCGTCCGCGCCGCTCTCCGCGCGGTACATCTCCAGCTCGTATCGCTTCACGGCCAGGTAGTGCGCCGGCACGACCTGGCCCAGCGCCGCCAGCAGCACCGGGTCCGCCTCGAGCGCGTCGAGCGCCCGCGACAGCCGGTCCGGCAGCCGCTCGAACCCCTGCGCCCGCGCCTCCGCGTCGTCGAGGTGCCCGACGTCGATGCCCGCGGCGGACGCCGGCGGCTCCAGCCCGCGCTCCAAGCCGTCGGCGATCGCGGCCAGCAGGCCGGTGAGCAGCAGGTGGGCATTCGCGAGGCCGTCCCCCGCGCGGTACTCGAGGTGCCGCCCCGCTCCCCGCCCGGGGATGCGCACGAGCGCGGCGCGGTTGCCCAGCGCCCACGCGACGTGGGCGGGCGCCCATGAGCCGGGCAGCAGTCGCTTGTACGAGTTCGGTGTCGGCGAGCCGAGCGCCGACTGCGCCGCCGCGTGCGCGAGGAGCCCGGCCACCGCGGCCCGACCCACCGGCCCCAGCCCCGCCGCATTCCCGGGATCCGCGACGAGCTCCGTCCCGTCCTCGCCGACCAGCCCGATGTGCACGTGCAGGCCGTTGCCGGGCAGGTCGGTGAACGGCTTCGGCATGCTCGAGACCTGCAGGCCGACCTCCCGCGCGAGCGCCCGCAGCACCTGGCGCGCGAACAGATAGCGGTCGGCGGCGGCAACGGGGTCGGCCGGCAGCAGGCTCAGCTCGAATTGCCCGGGCCCGTACTCCTTCGCCCACTGGTGGGCGGGGATCTCCGCCGTCTCGAGCGCCGCGAGGAGTCGCTCCCCGAGCGCCCACCGATGGTCGAGCTCATCGACCGTGAACATCCGGCCCGGATCCGCGAGCAGCCCGTCCGGCCCGCGATCCGCCGGCACGATCGCGAACTCGGCCTCGAACGCCGCCTGGACCCCGATCCCGCGCGCGGCGAGCCGCTCCACCTGCGCCGCGAGGAGCGCCCGCGGATCGCCCGGCCACGGCTCGCCGGTGTCGGTCAGCAGCGTGGCCGCCGCCTGGGCCACGCCGGGCCGATGCGGCACCGGGACGATGAACGCGGGATCGGGCAGCGCCCGGAAGTCACCGGAATCGGCCCCGAACGCCGGATGGGGCACCTGGTGGTCGTTGACGATCAGGTCCCAGTTCGCCATCGCGAAGCTCACGCCGCTCGCCGCGACGTCGGCAAACCGCCCCTTCGGCACGGCCTTCGCCCGGCCGAGCCCGGAGTAGTCGTGGTACACGACCCACAGCGCCGATGCGCCGAGCGCGCGGAGCCGCTCGAGCGCGAGTGAGTGGGACATCGTCAGCGGACGTCAGCAGAACGCACACAACCCCCTTGCCACGCACACCGGGCTGCCTAGTATGCAGCGAGCCGTCCGGGCGGCGGGGCTGAGGGGCCCTGTCGGGCATCGTTCGGGTGGCGACGAGGAGGAGAGGGTGGCATGACGACCGCGCGTCCCGACGAGCAGCTCGAACGCGGAGCGATCGGGCTGACCGAGGTCCTGTTCCAGTCCATCACGCACATGGCGCCGGCGGTCGCCGTGGCGCTGTCGATCGGCGCCGCGACGTCGTTCGCCGGCGGCAACACCCCGCTCGCGGTCGTGTTCGCGCTGGTCGCGGCGCTGCTGACCGCGTACTCGCTCGGAGAGCTGGCGCGACACCTGCCCTCGGCGGGCGGCATGTACACGTACGTGAGCAACGGCCTCGGGTCGTTCGCGGGCTGGCTCATGGCGTGGGCGTTCCTGCTCGCGGAGCCGATCGTGCCGCCGGCGCTGTTCGCCTCGTTCGGGCTGTACGGCTCGATCATGCTCGCGAGCGTCGGGATCGAGGGCGACATCGCGTGGATCATCGGCGCGCTCATCTGCGCCGCGATCGTCTGGTTCCTGACGTTCCGGGGCGTCACCTACTCCACGCGCGCGGGCGTCATCCTCGGCCTGATCGAGATCGGCATCTTCCTGCTGATCCCGTTCCTGCTCATCGTCAACGCCGGCGACCGCAACACCGCCTCGGTGTTCCTGCCCGGCTCGGAAGGTGTCCTGCCGGCGCTCACCGGCATGGTCTTCAGCCTGCTTGCGTTCGTGGGCTTCGAGGCGGCCGCACCGCTCGGCGAGGAGGCCCGCGACCCGAAGCGAACGATCCGCCAGGCCGTCCTGCTCTCGGCCGTCCTCGTGGGCCTGTTCTACGCGTTCAACTACTACGCGGCGACGGTGTTCTTCGGCCCCGACCGGATGGCCGGCGAGTTCTACACGTTCAACAACGGCGACCCGTGGGGCGCGATGGCGGAGCAGGTGCTGCCGGGCATCGGCGGCTTCCTGGTGATCTTCGCGATCCTCAACAGCTCGGTCGCGAACGCGAACTCCGGGGCAACTGCGTCGACCCGCGCGATCTTCTCGCTCGGCCGGCAGCGCATCCTGCCGGCCGCGCTGGGCAAGGTCCACCCGACGTACCGCACGCCGGCGAACGCCGTGCATCTCCAGGCGATCATCGGCGTCGTGCTCGTGCTCGTGCTCGGCCTCGCGTTCGCAAACGATGACTACGGCGGGCCACTCGCGACGTACGTGTTCATCGGGTACGCGCTCGGCCTCCTGTTCGCCGGCATGTACATCGCGCTCAATGTCGCGACGATCGGCTACTACCTCACCACCCGCCGCGACGAGTTCAACCCGATCAAGCACATCGTCATCCCGGTGCTGGGCGTGATCGCGCTCATCCCGGCGTTCCTGGGCGTCCTGGGCGGCCTGACGATCCCGGTCCTCAACGTCGAGCTGCCCCCGCTGCGCGAGCCGTTCAGCTACGTGCCGCCGCTCGTGGGCCTCTGGATGGTGATCGGCATCGTCCTCTACTTCGTCCTTCGCGCCCGCGACGCGGCGGCGATGGACCGGATCGGCGAGGCCGTCACGGAGGGCTGACCCGAACACGCAACGGAGGGCGGGCCCGTCCCGCCCTCCGTCAGTCGAAGATCCCCAGCGGACAGTGGGCCGTGACGACGTAGTTCGGCATGTCCACGATCTCGCTGATCCGCAGGTCGACCGCCGTCGAGCACAGCATGTACGCGTCCGGTGCCGACAGCCCGTGCTCGCGCCCCAGCCAGTCGATCATCCGGCGGGTGGCATCCCGCGCGGCGCCCAGCAGGTCCGGTCCCACGCCGTCCGTGGCGTAGCGACGGCCGGACCGCAGCGCAGCGTGCGGGTCCTCCGCCGCGATGAACTCCGGAGCGGTCACGTGGACGTCCTTGCGCACGGTCACGCGCACGGTGGCGCGCATCGGCGTCTCGATCGCGGTCCCGCATACCTCGCCGTCGCCCTGCGTTGCGTGCCCGTCGCCCAGGCTGAGCATCCCGCCCCGCTGGAAGACCGGCAGGAACAGCGTCGAGCCCGCGACGAGGCTCCGCGTGTCCATGTTCCCGCCGTGGACGTCGGGCGGGATCGTGCTCAGCGGCCCCGACCGGGGCGCCACCCCGATCACGCCGCAGAACGGCGCGCGCGGGAGCCGGATGCCGGGGAGGAACTCGATCGGCCCCGAGGGCGCGATCCGGGATACGTGATACCGGGCATCCGGGAAGTCGTCCGCGAGCAGGCCGAAGCCCGGGATGATCGCG